>JBBQHT010000328.1:0-5060 GCA_038324235.1 Acidimicrobiales bacterium | reverse complement strand
GTCACGACCGGTCCAGAACTCGTCGCCGTAGCCGTACGCCCGGAACTCGTGCTCGTACCAGCCCGCGCCGATGCCCCAGTCCAGCCGCCCGCCACTGATGACGTCGATGTTCGAGGTGATCTTGGCCAGCAACGCCGGGTTGCGGTACAGCGCGCACCCCACCATCTGACCCAGGCGGATCGTGGACGTGCGCTGGCTGATCGCGGCGAGCGTGGTCCAGCACTCGAACATCGCCTCGTGCGCTGGCACCGGCACGTTGTGGAAGTGGTCGTAGGTCCACAGGGAGTCGTAGCCGAGCTCCTCGGCGAGCACAGCGATCTCGACCGCCTTGGCCCACTTGGCCTGCGGGTCCTCGATGCCCGCCAGCTCCATCTTCCAACCCTGGGGAATGAACGTTCCGAAGATCATCCCGGCACCCTACCCAGACCGCCGGCTCGCGTGACCGACCGCCGGTCGATTCGGCCCGTACGATCTCGTGCATGTGCTCCGCCCGTCGTCGCCACCTCGCGGCGGTCGTGGCGGTGACCACGGTGCTCGCGCTCGTCGCCGGCGCGTGCCGCTCGACGACGCCGGGCGAGGTGGGCGCGCCCCCCGTCACCGTGGCGAACAACCAGGGTGGGGCCGGCGGCGATCCGAGCCGCGCTGGTTCGGTGCCTGGTTCCACGCCTGGTTCGGTTCCCGGCTCCGTTCCGGGGACCCGGCCCGGCGCGAGCCCGACGATCGAGTGGGCCTCGTGTGGCGGGCGCGCCGAGTGCGGTTCGATCGTGGTCCCCCTGGACTGGACCCGTCCGGACGGCCCGACGATCTCGCTGGCCGTCGCGCGCCAACCCGCGCGCGATCGGGCGCATCGCGTCGGGTCGCTGTTCCTCAACCCCGGCGGGCCGGGGGCGTCGGGGGTCGACTTCGTGAAGGTCGTGTCCGTGGGCGACGAGGTGCAGGACCGCTTCGACCTCGTGTCGTGGGACCCGCGAGGCGTCGGTCAGAGCGCCCCGGTCGACTGCGACACCACCGCCGCGGCGTACCGGGCTCTCGACTGGTCCCCCGACAACCCTGCGGAGGCCACCCAGCTCGACGACGCGGCCCGGTCCATCGCGGACCTGTGCGCGCGCCGGGACGGCGATCGGTTGACGCACCTGGGCACGGACGACACCGCGCGCGACCTCGACGCGCTCCGCGCCGCGGTCGGCGACGAGCAGCTGAGCTACCTCGGGTACTCCTACGGCACCTACATCGGCGAGCGCTACGCGGCGCTCTTCCCGACCCACGTGCGGGCCATGGTCCTGGACGGCGTCGTCGACCCGAGCCAGGACCTCGAGCAGCTGCTGCTCGGCCAGACCGACGCGCTCGAGAAGCAGATCGACGCGATGTTCAGGACCTGCGGTGGCCGTCCGGGCTGCCCGGTACCTGACCCCGCGGCGGCGTACGACCGGCTCGCGGCGCAGGCCGAGACCGCGCCGCTCGGAACGGGGAGCAACGCGGTCGGACCGACCGCCCTCGCGTTCGCCGCCGTGAGCTCCTCCTACGACGAGTCCCTCGGCCCGCTGTTCATCCAGGCGCTCGCGGACGCGGCCGAGGGCGACACCTCGACCCTCCACGCCATCGCCGATCAGTACTTCACCAGTGGGGCGTACTCCTCGTACCTCGCCGTGCTGTGCACCGACAACCCCCACCCGCTCGGCGCGGCGGACTACACCCGCTTCGCTGAGGCGGCGGCGCGCCGCTCGCCACGCTTCGGAGCGGCGATCGCGAACGAGGTGCGGCCCTGCGCGTTCTGGGCCGCACCGGTCACCGGCACCCCCGGTCCGGTGCGGGCGACCGGATCCGCCCCCATCCTCGTCGTCGGCAACAAGGGCGACGTGGCCACGCCGTTCGGCGATGCGGAGAAGGTGGCCGCGGACCTCGACCACGGCGTGCTGCTCACCTACGACGGCAAGGGCCACACGAGCTACGGCAAGAACGACTGCGTCGACCGAGCGGTCGACGAGTACCTCCTGGCGCTGACACCCCCCGACGCGGCCACCGTCTGCCGCTGACAGCGGTCGTCCATCGCCACGACGGGTGGCGCTCGGTGCCGCGCGCACGGAGGCGCCGACTACGTCCCCGGGGAGCGGACTCCATAGGATCCCCCGCGTGGACTTCAACCTTGCCGATGTGATCGATGCGATCGCCACCACCGCCCCCGATCGGGAAGCCATCGTGTTCCGGTCGCGCCGGATCACCTACGGACAGCTGCGCGAGCGCACCAACCAGCTCGCCAACGTGTTGGTGACCGCCGGGTGCGCCGTGCACGCCGAGCGTGACGAGCTCGCCGGCTGGGAGTCGGGCCAGGATCACCTCGCGCTGTACCTGCACAACGGCAACGAGTACCTCGAAGGCATGATCGGCGCCTACAAGGCCCGCGTCGCGCCGTTCAACGTCAACTACCGGTACGTCGAGGAAGAGCTCGTGTACCTCCTCAACGATTCCCGGGCCAAGGCGATCATCTACCACTCCGCGTTCGCTCCTCGGCTCGACGCGATCCGTGCGCAGGTCCCGGACCTGCAGATCCTGCTGCAGGTGCCCGACGAATCCGGCAACGGGTTGCTACCCGACGCCCGTTGGTACGAGGAGGCGCTGGCCACCGAGCACACGACGGATCCCGGGTTGGACCGGTCGGTCGACGACCTCTACATCCTCTACACCGGCGGCACGACCGGCATGCCCAAAGGCGTCCTGTGGCGCCAGGCGGACATCTTCCCCGCCGCGCTCGGCGGGCGTCAGCTGGGCACGGGTCTCGAGTGGACCAGCCTCGACGAGATCCTGGAGACGGCGCGCAACGGCGGGGCCAAGCTCATGCCCTCCGCCCCGTTCATGCACGGCGCCGCCCATTGGATGGCGTTCAACGCCTTCACCGGCGGCAACACGATCGTGCTCCCCCACAACGTCGAGGGTCTCGACGCCGCCGACGTCTGGTCCACCGTGCAGACCGAGGGCGTGAACATCCTGCTGATCGTCGGCGATGCGTTCGGGCGGCCGCTGCTCGACGAGCTCGATCGGCAGAGCTACGACCTGTCCTCGATGCTCATGCTGGTGAGCGGCGGCGCCGCGCTCAGCTCCGGGGTCAAGCAGCAGTTCCTTACCAAGTTGCCGAGCATGGGCATCATGGACGGCCTCGGGGCGTCCGAGACCGGCCAGCAGGCCACCCAGATCACCGGCGCCGGCGCCGAGGCCACCACCGGCACCTTCACGCCGGGTCGGGGCATGTGCATCGTCAGCGAGGACCTCACCCGCGTGCTCCAACCCGGCGACACTGAACTCGGTTGGCTGGCCCAACAGGGTCGCGTCCCGCTCGGCTACCTCGGTGACCAGGCCAAGACCGAGAAGACCTTCCCCGTCATCGACGGCGAGCGGTTCTCCGTGCCGGGCGACCGGGCCCGGATCGACGAGCAGGGTCTCCTCGAGCTGCACGGCCGCGACTCGGTCACGATCAACTCGGGCGGCGAGAAGATCTTCGCCGAGGAGGTCGAGGCCGCCCTCGCGCACCACCCGTCGGTGTACGACGTGGTCGTGGCGGGCCGGCCCAGTGAGCGATGGGGCAACGAGGTCGTGGCGATCGTGCAGCTCCGCCCCGGGTTCGACGCCACCGTCGCCGACCTGCTCGAGGAGTGCGAGAAGCACGTGGCGCGCTACAAGCTGCCGAAGGACTTCCGCATCGTGGACAAGATCGTCCGCAGCCCCGCCGGCAAAGCCGATTACCGCTGGGCCCGCGAACAAGCGCTCCTCTGACCGGCTCCTCCCGTTCTCGGCCACCCACGCGCCCTTCCCCACCCCTTCTCGGCCACCCACGCGCCCTTCCCCACCCGTTCTGGGCTCCTGCAGCGTCGATGCTCGGGCCAGGCTGCGCGAAAACACGGGCGCCAGCGTGGCCGAGAAGGGGAGGCGAGCACCACGATTCGGGCGGGGCACGCGAAACAGGGGCGCCCACGTGGCCGAGAACCAGGTTCGGCGCGGATCAGCGCGGGCTTGGGTGGTTCCGCGTGATCAGAGGGGCAGGTTGCCGGTGGCGGCCTTCGTGGTGCCGTCGTCCTTGTACGCCGCGATGGTGCGCTGCGCGATGCGCATCATGTGGACCTCGTCGGCGCCGTCCGCGAAGCGGGACCACCGCGCCTGGGTCAGCATGTCGGCGAGCGGGGTGTCGGTCGAGTACCCGAGCGCGCCGTGCACCTGGATCGAACGGTCGACGATGCGCCACAGCGAGTTCGCGACGAAGTGCTTCGCCATCGAGACCTCGCTCTTGAAGTCCGTCGCGCCACCATCGGCTTGGGACAGGTCGATCAGATAGGCGGCGTGCAGCACCATCAGCTTGCACTGGTACAGCTCCATCGCCGAGTCGGCGATGAGCCACTGGATGCCCTGCTTCTCGGCGAGCAACGAACCGTGGGAGTACCGGTTGAGCGCTCGGTCCACCATCATGTCCAGCGCGACCTCGGCCTGGCCGATCCAGCGCATGCAGTGGGCCAGGCGAGCAGGGCCGAGACGCGCCTGCCCGAGCAGGTGGCCCTGGCCGCGGCCACCGAGCATCTTGGACTTGTGCACGCGCAGGTCCTCGATGCGGATCTCGCAGTGGTTGTGGCCGCCCGACATGGTCTGCACGTCACGGACGATGTTCCACCCGTCCTGGGGGGTGTCCACCAGAAACGCCGAGTTGGCGGCCTGGGGCAGGTCGGGGTCATCTTCGGTGCGGGCGATCAGGATCGCGAACGACGCGCCCCGGGCGCCGGAGATGAACCACTTGTGGCCGTTGATGACCCACTCGTCGCCGTCCTCGTAGGCACGGGTCTGAATGAGCGTCGGGTCCGAGCCGGCGACCTCCGGCTCGGTCATGGCGAAGCACGAGCGAAACGCTCGGGGCTGGCCGTCGACGACCTTGTACCCGTCGCACAACGGTCGCAGGTAGTCCTCGATCTGCTCCGCGTTGGCCCAGTGCAACAACGTGTGCATGTTGCCCTCGTCGGGCGCCTGCGCGTTGAGCGCGAACGGACCCATCCGGGTCTTGCCGGCCTCGGCTGACACGCTCGCCA
>JBBQHT010000327.1:0-5105 GCA_038324235.1 Acidimicrobiales bacterium | reverse complement strand
GTGGTCGACCCGGTGCCGCCCTGCACGACCTCGACCTTCTCGACGCATCCCGCGCTCACGAGGCAGAGCAGCGCGATCGTGATCGCGGAACCGTGCGCAAGACGCCGGCGGGGACGTCTGCGCCGCGCCTGGTCACCGGTGATCGGTCGTTGCATGGTTCCCCCTGGTTCATGCGCACGCCGGACCCGGGTCGGAACCGCGTGGTCGCGACACGGGTCGAGCATTGCCCCCATCGTGGCCCCCGCCTGCGGACAGACGGCGCCGGATCGGAGGTTAACATCGTTCATGAAGGCGGTGAGTTCAGCCCCTACACTGCGCGCGTGACACCTCAAGAGCTGATCGACACCGTGTGCCCACAGATCCGGGACCTGGGTTGGGCCCACTACTTCGTACCCGAGACCGCGGCGCGGGGCGAGGAGCTGGGCCTCGACCTGTTCACCTTCTACTTCCTGGGCCGCGGCGGTGTCCTGGGTGACGTCGAGGGCAGCGTCGTGGCGAGCGCGTTCGGCTTCTTCGAGCCCGGCCTCGTGGCGGGGATGTGGACGGCCGGCACCGCGATCGTCGCTCCCCGCGAGGCGGGCCGCGCGTTCCTGGGGTGCGCGGCCTCCTTCGGGCGAGCGACCTTCGCCGATCTGCCCGGCCTCGCGGCGTTGCGATCGGCGCTCGACACGGTCAACGACGCGGCGGATCCGATTGGCCTCACGCTGTATGCCGCGGCTCGAGCCGAGCCGCTGGCCGACGATGCACCGGCCCGGGTCATGCAGTTGGTCAGCGTGCTCCGTGAGCTGCGTGGCAGCGCGCACATCGTGGCCTTGCGGGCGGTCGGTCTCGACGTACCGACCGCGCACTTCCTGCACCGCCCAGGCGACATCGCGATGTTCGGCTGGCCCGAGGCCGCCGCCCGCGAGATCACCGACGTCGAACGCGAGAAGTTCGCGGCCGCGGAACGCATCACCGACGAGATCGTGTTGCCGGCGTACGCCGCGCTCGATGCCGCCGGACAGGCCGCCCTCGTCGATGGGCTGGGCGCGATGCACGCGCTGCTCCAACCGCCGACCTACTGACGAGCCGAAGTCGCAGATGCCGGCCGATTCACGCGCGTCCTCGCCGTTGCCGGGGCCTCGGGCCGTCGGGTGTGTCAGGCTCCGGGCATGAAGGTGCACCTGGTCGACGGCACGTACGAGTTGTTCCGCTACCACTTCGCGATGCCGTCCCACGTGACCGCCGCCGGCCAGGAGGTCGCGGCCGCTCGGGGCGTGGTGGGCACCGTGCTGCAGCTCCTCGAAGGCGGCGCCACCCACATCGGCGTGGCCACCGATCACGTGATCGAGTCCTTCCGCAACGACCTGTGGGCGGGCTACAAGAACGGCGAAGGCGTGGATCCGGTGCTGCTCTCGCAGTTCGGTCTGGTGGAGGACGCGCTCACCGCGGCAGGCGTCGTCGTGTGGCCGATGGTCGAGTACGAAGCCGACGACGCGCTCGGTGCGGCCGCGGCGCGCGCCGCAGCCGACGAGCGGGTCGAGCAGGTCATCATCTGCACGCCGGACAAGGACCTCGGGCAGTGCGTGGTGGGCGATCGCATCGTGCAGCTCGATCGCCGCAAGGAGCACGTCTACGACGCGACCGGGGTGACCGAGAAGTTCGGCGTGGGGCCGGCGTCGATCCCCGACTACCTCGCGCTCGTGGGCGACACCGCCGACGGCTTCCCCGGGCTCAACGGGTGGGGTGCGAAGTCGGCGGCCGCGGTCCTGGCGCGCTACGGGCACCTCGAAGCGATCCCCGGCGCGTCCGGCCAGTGGGACATCACGGTGCGCAGCGGCGCCAAGCTCGCGAAGACGTTGGCCGACAACCTCGACCTGGCGCTGCTGTTCCGACGCATCGCCACCGTCGAGCTCGAAGCGCCGACCTTCGGCGACGTCGAGGAGCTGCGGTGGTCCGGCCCGACGGACGGGTTCGAGGCGATGTGCGAGGTGCTCGAGGCGCCCGGGCTCGCGCGCCGCGCCGAGCGGGCGGCGGCGACCCGCCTGTCCTGATCGGCAAGGTCTTCCCCAAATCTGCGGAGGTGACCGCGCAAGCTGGGGCGCCGTTCCTACAGTGCGGCGATGCGCTCCCTCGCCGAACGACCCGAGCCCGCGCCCCGCGACCGGGCTCGGCGGTGGCGACCGTGGGGCGGCGCGCTGGCCGCTGCGGTGCTCGTCGGGTTGCTGGCGCTCGTGCTGGCCCGGGCGGCTGGCCCGAGCGGATCATCGAGCGCCGCGACCGCGGCGGGCTCGGTCCCCGCTGCGCCAGGGGTGCCCGGGACGCCTGGCTCGCTTCCACCCACCACCGGACCGGCCGGTACCCAGCCGGCCTCGCCGGGGTCGACCCCCACCACGGCGACCACGACACCCGAGGCCAGCGGTCCGGCGTCCACGCGTTCGCCGGCGGTGCCGGCGGTCCCCGCCGTCGCGCCCGGCCCAGGGCACTGGGCGCCGCTCGGATCGCTGGTGGCCGGCGTGCCCGCGATGTACGTGACCCAGGTGCCCGCGGGCTCCGGTGTCGCCACCGTCGTCTGGATCGACCCGCACCTCGCTCGGTTCGCGCTTCACCCTGGTGGCGCCGAGCCGGGCGGCACCTGGTCGACCCCTTCGTCGGTTGCGCCGACCGAGATGCCCGACCTGCTCGCCGCGTTCAACAGCGGGTTCAAGATGAAGGACTCGCACGGGGGCTTCTACCTCGACGGCGCTGGCGCCTCGACGCTCCAGGACGGTGCCGCGACGTTCGCCGTCTCCAGCAGCGGCGCGCTCGACGTCGGCCAGTGGGGGAGGGACATGACCCTCGCCGACACCGTCGTGGCGGCACGCCAGAACCTGACGCTCCTCGTCGATCACGGTGCGGCCGCCCCGACCGTCGACGCCCAACCTCGCGATCGCTGGGGAGCCACGATGCACGCCGCGGTCGACGTGTGGCGATCCGGGGTGGGCGTCACCGCGGACGGCGCCGTGCTCTACGCCGCCGGGCCGGCCCTGAACGCCAAGACCCTGGCGGCCGCGTTCGTGGAGGCCGGTGCGCAGCGGGCGATGGAGCTCGACATCAACCGCACCTGGGTCACGTTCAACACCTACGACGCCGAAGGAGTCCGCCCCCCGACCGGGGCCAAGTTGTTGGCCGACATGAGCCAACCTGCGAATCGCTACCTCGCGCCCGACAGCCGCGACTTCGTCACGGTGCTCAGGCGCCCCGACCCGACCCCGCCCAGCCCGCCTCCTGCGGTCACCGTCCCCCCGGCCTGAGGTCGACCGCCCCACCCCTCCGCCGGCTCGCGGTCGCCCCATGACACCGATCTGACGACGCGACCTTCTACCATCGAGCAGCACCTCCACCCGCCGTCGTGGGCTGGTCGTTCCTCGCACGCATCACCTGCCCATGACCTCGCCCGGGCCGCCGGCCCCTCCCGCTGCCATCCGGACCCGTGCCGCCCGCGGTGCGAAGGTCCCGTTCGTGGACCGTCGCCGGGCGTCGTGGGCGGCCCTCACGATCGTGGGGCTGGTGACCGTGCTCCTCATCGCCGCGACTGGCCCGAATGTGGGCGGCGGCGGCCCGCTGGTGCCCACGGGTCGAGCCAGCGCATCGGGCGCACCGGTGACCACGGGTCCGGGGTCGGTGTACCGGCAGGTCGGTTGGATCGCGCAGGAGAACGCCAGGCCCGGCACGCCGGCCTGGCAGATCCCGTCGGACCCGCACGCGTGGGACCGCATCCGCGGCTACGCCAACAAGACGTCGGTGAACATGGCGCAGCCGTTCACGATCTACGTGACCACCCAGGCGACGTGGCACGTCGAGGCCTATCGGGTGGGCTACTACGCCGGGACCGGCGGCCGCCTCATCTGGACCTCCCCTGATCAGCCGGCGCGCACGCAGGCGGCGGCGACGAGCGATCCTGCCACCGGCATGCGCGAAGCGCGTTGGACACCGTCGCTCGACGTGCACCCCGACGAGCAGTGGCCGCCCGGGGTCTACCTGCTGAAGCTCGTGAGCGCGGATGGCGGCGCGAGCTACATCCCGCTGGTGCTCCGCGACGACGACAGCACCGCGGCGATCCTCGTGCAGAGCTCGGTCACGACCTGGCAGGCCTACAACACGTTCGGCGGCGCGGGCCTCTACACCGGCACCAACGGGAGTCCCCGGGAGCGATCCAAGGTCGTCAGCTTCGACCGCCCGTACGACGGCACCGGGTCCGGCGAGTTCTTCGGGCGCGAGCGCGAGCTCGTGTGGTTCGCCGAGCAGCACGGGCTCGACGTGACCTACTGGACCGACATCGATCTGCACGAGCAGCCCGATCGTGTCCGGCAGCATCGCGAGCTGGTGAGCCTCGGCCACGACGAGTACTACTCGACGGCGATGCGTCACGGCGTCGAGGCGGCCCGCGACGCCGGGGTGAACCTGCTGTACCTCGGGGCCAACGCCATCTTTCGCAAGATCCGGCTGGAGCCTTCGGCGCTCGGCGCGACCCGCCACGAGGTCAACTACCGCGACGCGCGCCAGGACCCGATGACGGCGAAGAACCCGAGCGAGGCCACCGTCAGCTGGCGGGATGCCCCGAGCAACGCGCCAGAGAGCGCGCTGCTCGGCAACTTCTACGAGTGCAACCCGGTGAAGGGCGACATGGTGATCGCCGACGCCGCGCAGTGGATGTTCGCAGGGACCGGTCTGCACAACGGCGACAAGCTGCCGGGAGTGATCGGCAACGAGTACGACCGGGTCACGCCCGAGCGGCCCACGCCGGCGAACATAGACGTCGTCGCCCACTCGCCGGTGACCTGTCGCCGCAAGGCGACGTTCGCCGACGCGACCTACTACACGGCGGCGAGCGGCGCAGGGGTGTTCGACCTCGGCACCTTCTGGTGGATCCCCAAGCTCGTGGCCTCCTGCCCCGACGGCCCGACGACCGATCCGGCATGCCAGATCCAACGGGTGGTGCTGAACCTCCTCACCGACTTCGCGCTCGGGCCGGCCGCGGCCCGCCACCCGTCGGTCAGCAACCTCTCGGCGCTCGGCATCCGGGCCGGGTACCTCAATCACGGCCGTCCCGTTGTGAACCTCCGACCGGGGACCGCACCGCCCGC
>JBBQHT010000326.1:0-5121 GCA_038324235.1 Acidimicrobiales bacterium | reverse complement strand
CTCCTTGGCCGTGAGCGTGTCGACGAAGCGGCTCAGCGCCGCGGTCCGATCACGGGCGCGGGCCAACTCCCGATGCATCCGGTCCGCGGTGAGCTCGTCCTCGCCCAGCTCAGCCCGATACGCGTAGGAGCGGCCCTCCCGTGTGCGCTGCACGAGACCCTTGTTCGCCAACCGCGTGAGGATCGTGTTGACCGTCGTGTACGCCAGCTCGTAGTCGAGCGCGGCCCCGACGTCGTTGGCGGTCAAGGAGCCCTCCGCCGTCCAGAGCTCCTGCAACACATCCGCTTCCAATGAACCCATCGGACGCCGTCCGGCCATCACGATCCTCTCTCGAAGTGCTGCAAGGCCACAGTACCGTCGCCCGACTCGCGCCGAGCCCGGACCAGGAACCGGGAGGGCTTACGATGCGGCCGTGGAGATTCGAATCCTCTACTTCGAGGGATGCCCGCACGCCGCGATCAGGTTCTTGCCGGCTGGAGTGCAACTCGCGATGTCAAACCCGACAGAACGAGAACGCCGCAGGTCGAGAAAGCCATCGCAGAGATGACCGTGGCTTCTGCCACTCAGTGATCCGACGGGACGGGGCGGTCCAGATGCTGTGGCACGGCGGGTCGGCTCAACTCGTCCCCTTGGGGTTCGCACGGGTGGCACTCGAGTTCGAGGGTGGCGTGGTCAATGCCGTACCGGCTGGAGAGGATGTCCTTGAGCTCGTTGCCGCGTTGTTGTGCTTCGTGCAGGGTCACTTCACCGGCGAGCACGACGTGGGCCGAGAGGGCGGGCTGGTCGGACGACAGGCTCCAGAGATGTAGGTGGTGCACTGCTTCGACGCCGTCTTGGCTGGCGACGGCAGCTTCGATGGCGTCGGGGTCGAGGCCTTTGGGGGTGCCTTCGAGCAGGACCGAGGTCGTGTCGCGGAGCAGTCCCCAGGTGGCCCACAGGACGAGTAGGGCGATGCCGATCGAGACGACGGGGTCGACCCACTCGGCGTGCCACACGATGATGGCGATACCGGCGGCGATGGCAGCCACGGAACCAGCGGCGTCGGCGGTCATGTGAATGAACGCGCCGCGCATGTTCAGGCTGGCACCTTGGGCCCGTCCGAGCACGACGGCACTGGCGAGGTTCACGAAGAGGCCGAGGGTGGCAACGATGAGCAGGCCCGCACCAGCGACGTCGGGGGGTTCGGAGAGCCGGCGGATGGCCTCGTAGATGATCCAGCCGGACACGACGACGAGCAGCAGTCCGTTGACCTGCGCGCCCAGGACCTCGGCACGTTTGAGGCCGAAGCTGTGTCGTCGGGTCGGCGGGCGGCTCATGAGGGACTGGGCGATCAGCGCGATGATCAGCCCGGCGACGTCGGAAGTCATGTGGGCGGCATCTGCCAGCAGGGCGAGTGAGTTGAACGCGATCCCACCGGCGATCTCGGCGCCGAGGAACCCGGCGTTGAGTACGAGCGCGATCCACAGCGCTTTGCGTTGGGTTCCTACCGCAACACCGTGGCTGTGGGAATGCCCACCACCGTGGGCATGGTCCCCATGACTGTCCCCGTCGTCGTGGTCGTCGTGGTCGTCGTGGTCGTCGTGGTCACTCATCGCAGCACGCGTCAGGTTCAGCGGGTCGCGAGACGACCGCGGGAATGTCGCAGCAGTCCTCGCCGGCCCAGGCCTGGCGTCCCTCGTTGAGGGCGACCGCGGCGATCGCGATACCGGCGAGGGGGTCGGCCCACCACCACCCGACCGTGGCGTTGAGGACGAGGCCGATCAGCAACACGGCGGACAGGTAGGTGCACAGCATCGTCTGTTTGCTGTCGGCCAGGACCGTGCGGCTGTCAAGCGCGGTCGCGGTGCGGCGTTTGGCGTACGCCAGCGTCGGCATCACGACGAGCGAGAGCGCGGCGATGACCATGCCGGCGACGCTGGTCTCAGCGCGGTCACCGGCGATCAGGGCGTGCCCGGAGTCGAGGAGGATGTAGCCGCCAAGCGCGAAGAACGAGATCGCGATGAGACGCAACGCCCGGGCCTCGCGCGCTTCGCTGACCCCGCGGAACTGCCAGGCGACCACGACCGCGGATCCGACTTCGACGACCGAGTCGAGACCGAACCCGATGAGGGCCACCGATCCCGCGGCGACACCGGACCCGATGGCAACGACCGCTTCGATCACGTTCCACGCGATCGTGGCGTAAGCGAGCCACCGGGCGTAGCGCTCGAAGACCTCGCGGCGAGCGCCAACCGCTGCGGTGTCGGTCATCGCGGCGGCTCGAGGTGGACCGGGCACAGGCGAACGGCTTCGCCCGTGGCGCCGAGGAGGCGCTGAGCGGCGACGAGTACGTCGACGACCTCGCGCGATGCCAGCCGGTAGTAGGACTGGCGTCCCTCGACACGGGACTCGACAAGACCGCACCCGCGTAGACACGCGACGTGTTCGGAGACCGTGGCCTGGGAGCGGCCGGTGATCTCGACAAGATCAGTCACGCGATGCTCACCATCGAGCAAGCTCAAAAGGATCGCCAACCGGGTCGGGTCGGAGAACCCCCGGAACAGCCTGGCCGCAACATCGGCCTCACTCTCGCTCAACTCGATCATCGGCACCTGCCGATGATATCGGCCTGAGCCGATGGACGCCTACGAGCTGGCGACGACCGATAGATGGCGCCGAGCAGGGCATGAGCCTCGTCGAGATTCGGTTCGGAGCCTGGGCGGCGACAGACTGGTCGGGTGACTCGACGAGGAGTCCTGCGGTGTCTGGCGGCTGCCGTCCTTTTCGGCGTCTCAACTCCGCTCGCGTCGCGTCGCGTCTCGTTGGTGACCTCGACACGCTGATGCTCGCCGGGTTGCTCTATGTCGGCGCCGGCCTGGCCGTGCTCCCCTCCTGCGTCCGGCGCCCGCCATCAGCCGCCGCGCTGGGTCGCAGCTGGCGGCCGTTGGCCCTGGCGGTCATCGCGGGCGGCGCGTTGGGGCCGGCGCAGCAGGGCTCGCACGCTCTCGTGGTTGGCGCTGGGTACAACGTGGGCTCCGAGGCTGCGCAGGAGGTTCGCCGCTGCGTGGCGCCCGACTGATCGATCCGTCGCCTGCGCGTCTGTGGTCAACGCGATCAGGCTCGA
The DNA here is from genome assembly GCA_038324235.1 of Acidimicrobiales bacterium. Lineage (GTDB taxonomy): Bacteria > Actinomycetota > Acidimicrobiia > Acidimicrobiales > Acidimicrobilacustridaceae > JBBQHT01. The sequence continues at coordinate 2,018 of JBBQHT010000326.1, read as the reverse complement.
CGACCGACCGTCTCTCCGGTGACCAGGCTGAGTGCGGTCTTGGCTGCGGGGACGAGGGCCTGGAATGGGTGGGTACCGTTCGATCCCGGCCGGGTCTCGATGGTGGCGGCCTCGATGAGGATCCGTGCGCTGTGCAGGGCGCGGTACCAGGCCAGGTTCGAGAGGTCATGGTCCGGCGCGGCGGCGCGGTAGCGGGCGACGAATCGACCGGCGAGTCGTGCCCCGACCCAGCTGATGACGGCGCCGAGCGGACCGGGGGCGTCGAGCGGAGGGTTCGCCACGAGCAGCGCGGTGAAGGCGACGTCGTAGGCCGGTTCGGCGCGGATCGCGGCGGTCCAGTCGATGACGGTGACCCGGCCGACGTCGTCGACGAGGAGGTTGAAGGGATGGAGGTCGCCGTGGCAGATCACCGTCGCACCTTCGGGCGGACGGGCTGCACCAAGGGCGCGGACGGCGGCGACGAGATCGGGCCGATGCAACACTTCGCTCGCCGTTTCGAAGTGCGCGAGGAGATCGCCCACGGTCCAGGCCACCGTGGGGGCAGTCGTGGCGACCGCGGCGGTGGCGAGTTCGGGGTCGAGGGCATGCAGGGCCGCCATCGGTTCGGCGAGTTGGCGAGGCAGGCTGGCGAACAGGCGAGGGGCGCGGCGCAGGGCGGCGATGCGGTTGAGATCACCGAGCGGCGAGTTGCCCGTGGCGAAGTCCGTGATCGACCAGATCCCGCCGAGCTCGTCGTCGACCGGCCCCGCCAATCGCACTCGTGGGGTGGCGAAGCCCTGGTCGGCGATGGCTTGTTGCACGGCGAGCTCTTTGGCGCCCATGGCCGCGTCAGGGGCGATCCGGATCACGACGTCGGCGGGTACGCCGGCTGGTTGACCGTCGAGGCGAAGTCGGTACATCGATGCCCAGAAGCCGCCGGTCAGCGGGGTCGGTTCGGCCGTCAGGGTGGTGCCCGGCCACGCCTCGGCGACGCGGGACCGGATCAAGGTTGGGGTGTCAGATTTAATTGTCACAGTTTTTACCGTAACGGTTATTTCTGGTAACGTCTACCGCCATGGCAGACCCCGCAGCAAACCTCGCCGTCGACGACGATCCCGTGCCCGAGTGGACCATCGATGAGCTGGCGAGCCTGGTGGGGCTGCCGGTGCGGACGTTACGCGAGTACCAGTCCGGCGGGATCCTCCACGCTCCCCGCCGCCAAGGCCGAGTCGGCTGGTACGGGACCAGCCATCTGCGACGACTCCACCTCATCGCCCGACTCCGCGACCGCGGCTACTCCCTCGCCGGCATCGGCGACCTGCTCGGCAATTGGAGCGCCGGCGCCGACCTCGGTGAGGTGCTCGGCCTCGAACCCGACCAGCTCGTCCACATCGACGAACCCGGCGCCCCGGCGACGCTCGACCAGCTCCACGCGTTGGTCCCGACGATGATCCCCGATCATCTCGCCGCGCTCGAAGCCACCGGGGTGCTCGAGCAGATGCAGCCGAACCGGTACTGCGTGCCGAGCCCGTCGCTGCTCCAGCTGACCATCGACGCCCTCGAGGCCGGACTCGCCCCCGACGGAGTGATCGCCCTGCTCGACGCCATCAACCAGGCGGCCGACACGGTCGCCGATCAGGTCGTCCACCAGATCGGTGCGCTCCCATCAGACCGTGACCCCCAGCTGACCGCGGCGTTCCTGCAACGGGGTCGAGGCCTGCTCGCCCACGGTGTGGGGCGACTGACCCTGCATCGAATCGGCCAGCGGCTCGGCGTCGACACCGAGGCCGAACTCGACCCCACCATTCGCGACATCATCGAGAACCGAGGCGACCCCACATGACCGCTACCGCGAACCCTTCCGCGTTCGAGGCCTGGAACGGCGACAGCGGTCGGCGCTGGGTGGCCAGCGCCGACCAACGCGACCGGGTTCTCGCCCCGGCCGCCGACGCGCTCCTCGCCACCGCCCATATGCGTACCGGCGACCGGGTGCTCGACATCGGCTGCGGTTGCGGCGTCACCACACTCCTGGCGGCCGG
>JBBQHT010000325.1:0-5128 GCA_038324235.1 Acidimicrobiales bacterium | reverse complement strand
GTGGACCACCAGGGCCACCTCGACCCGCAACCGGTCACCGCCGTCGCCGTCACCGCGGCCGAGGATGATCAGCGGGGCCTGCTCGGTCTCACCCGCGACGCCCACGGCCGGCTCTTCGCCGCGTTCACGCGCGCCGGCGATGGTCGCCTCGTGGTCGCCGAGGTGCATCCCGGCAGCAGCGCACCACCCCGGCTCGTGTGGCTCGGGCCCACCAGCGCCGCCCTGGCCAACGGCGGCCACCTCGCCATCACGCCCACCGGGCAACTGGTCATCGGCGTCGGCGATCTGCTCGAGGACCGGACCCTCGACCTCGATCCGACGGTGCCCAACCGCAAGCTGCTCACCCTCGATCCTGATGGCGTCGCATCCCAGCAGCCCCACATCCTGTCGACCGGTTGGAACAACCCGTTCGCCTTCGCGATCGCGCCGAACGGGCAGATCTGGGTGGGCGACAACACCGGGGCCGACGGCCCCGAGCGCGTCGGTCGCGGCGACGAACCCGCCCGCCTCGCGACCGGACTCGGCGGGCCGGGAGCCGACGAGATCGTGCCCTCGGCGGTCATCGTGCTCGGCCCCGACCGATTGGGCCTGTGCACCTACAAGGGCGGGGACCTCCGCGAGCTCCACATCGACGAGCGCGGCGCCACGCCGACCGGTCGCCGGCTCGCCGCGCCCTGCCAGACCGGCGCCGCGGTGCTGGCCGGCGGCCGGGTCGCCCTCGCGACCCCCGACCAGCTCTTCATCACCGAGGTGGCGGCATGAGCCGCGACGAGCCGACCCCGGTCCCGAGCACCACGCGACGCAGCACGCGCACCATCTTGAGCACGCCCCGGCGCAGCGACGTGGCGGTGATGACCGGGCTGGCCCTCGTCGCCTGGGCGGCGCTCGTCGCGCTGTGCCGCACGTGGGGGCTCCTGCTCGAGCAGCAGGGCCGTCAGTTGGTGCTGTTCACCCCGCCCATCCTCGGCGGCTACCGGCCGGGTCTGCCCGACCGCCTCTGGCTGCCGATCCTCGTCGGCGGTGCCCTGATCGTCGTCGTGCCGACGCTGGCCGAGCGCCTGCGCTGGTCCGCGACCCTGGTGCTCGGGCCAGTGGCCTCACTCGCCTGGTGGATCGCGCTGGGGTTGGTCGACGGGATCGAGGGGCTCACCCATGGACTCGAGTGGCAGGAGAGCTGGGCCGATCGGGTCCCCATCGTCGCCGGGGACCCCGCGGGCTACCTCTCGACGTTCGTGGCGCGCCTGCCCACCTTCGGAGTCCAAGAGCGCGCCCATCCCCCGGGCCAGATCCTGCTGCTGTCGGTCCTCGAACGACTCGGCCTGTCCGGCGCGGGCTGGGCCGGGGCATTGGTCTTTGCCGGCGCCGCCCTCGGCGTGGTCGCCGTGCTCGTCGCCGTGCGCGAGGTCTGCGACGAGACGACCGCCCGCCGGGCCCTGCCCTTCATCGCGCTCGCGCCCGCGGCCGCGTGGATCGCCGTCTCGTTCGACGCGATGTACATGGGCGTCGCGGCGTGGTTCATCACGCTGTTGATCCTCGCCTTGCGCCGCACCGGGCGGCGCGCCGACCTGCTCGCGGCCGGCGCCGGCGTCCTGGCGGCCGCCAGCGTGCTGCTGTCCTACGGCCTCGTGCTCATGGCGTGCGGCGCCGTCATCGCCGCGATCGCGTTCCGACGCTGGCGGCCGCTGGTGATCGCCGGGTTGGTGGCGTTGCTGTGCGTCCTCGCGTTCGTCCCCTTCGGCTACTGGTGGGTGGCGGGCCTGTTCGGCACGCGCGACGAGTACTTCAGCCTCGGGCTGGACCGGCCGTACTGGTTCTTCGTCGTGAGCAACCTGGCCGCCTGGGCACTCGTGCTCGGCCCGGCGACCGCGGTCGCGCTCGCGCGGTTGCGGGATCGCCGCCTCTGGATCCTGGTGGGCGGCGGGGTTGCGGCGGCCCTGCTCGCGGATCTCACCGGCCTCTCCAACGCCGAGGTCGAGCGCATCTGGCTCCCCTTCTCGTTGTGGGTCCTGCCCGCCGGCGCCGTCCTGGGCGGCCACCGGTTCGCGACGCGAGGATGGCTCGCCCTGCAGGTCGCCTCCGCCGTCGCGCTGACCGCGGTGATCACCCCTCGCTGGTGACGACCTCCACGTCGCCCACTCGTTCCCCGATCGTTCGTCTCGTCATCTTGAGGAGCTCCCCATGCGTGTCCTGGTCACCGGCGGTGCCGGTTTCATCGGCTCGGCGATCGTCGATCAACTCGTCGACGGCGGTCACGAGGTCGTGGTCGTGGACTGGCTGCACCCCGCGGCGCACCACAGCAAGCCCAACTACCTGAACGACCGGGCCGAGTACCGCTGGGCCGACCTGCGCGACGTCGACACCGCCCGGGACGCGGTGCGCGGCGTGGACGCGGTGTGCCACCAGGCCGCCATGGTCGGCCTCGGCGTCGACTTCGCCGACGTCGTCGACTACGTCGACCACAACGACCGCGCCACCGCCGTCGTCCTGCGGGCCCTGCACGATCGCGACTTCGACGGGCGCCTCGTGCTGGCCAGCAGCATGGTCGTCTACGGGGAAGGGCGCTACGCCTGCGCGACGCACGGCATCGTGCGGCCGGGACCCCGGGATGTCGCAGACCTGGACCACGGCGACTTCGAGCCGCGATGCCCGACGTGTGGCGGCCCGCTCGTCGCGTCGTCGGTCCCCGAGGACGCCCCGCTCGATCCCCGCAACGTGTACGCCGCCACCAAGCTGCACCAGGAGCACCTCGCGGCGGCGTACGGGCGCGAGCACGACGCCACGGTGATCGCCCTGCGCTACCACAACGTGTACGGACCGCGAATGCCGCGCAACACGCCCTACGCCGGCGTCGCCAGCATCTTTCGCAGCGCCGCGGCGCGCGGCGAGGCCCCGCGCGTGTTCGAAGACGGCGGCCAGGTGCGCGACTTCGTCCACGTCGACGATGTGGCGCGCGCCAACGTGGCCGCCCTGACGATCGACCCGATCGTCGCGGCGACCGGCGGCACCGGTCCCCTCGGCGGTGCCTACAACGTGGCGTCGGGGGTCCCCCACTCGGTGCTGGACATGGCCATGGCGCTCGCCGCCGCCATCCCCGGGAGCGCGCCGCCCGAGGTCGTCGGGGGGTATCGGCTCGGCGATGTGCGCCACGTGTTCGCCGCGCCGGACCGGGCCGGGGACGGCCTCGGCTTCACGGCGCAGGTCGACTTCGAGACCGGGCTCCGCGACTTCGCCACCGCCGAGCTGCGGGACTAGTGCCGTGACCGCCGGCCGCGGGACCCTGCTCGTGATCGCCAAGGAACCGGTGGCTGGCCGCGTGAAGACCCGCCTGTGCCCCCCGTGCACCCCCGCCGGCGCGGCGGCCATCGCCGAGGCGGCGCTCAGCGACACCCTCGCGGCGGTGCGCGCCACCCCGGCTGACCGCTACGTGGTCGCCCTCGACGGCTCACCTGGCGCGTGGTTGCCCGACGGCTTCGACATCATCGAGCAACGCGGCCACGGCCTCGACGAGCGGCTGACCCACGCCTTCGCCGAGTGCTTCGCGGCCAACCCGGGCGAAGCGGTGGTGCTCGTCGGGATGGACACGCCGCAGGTCACCAGCGCGAACCTCAGCGCCGCGCAGGCACTCTTGGCGCCCGACCAGGACGGTGACGTTCCGCTGGCAGTTCTCGGCCCGGCCCCCGACGGTGGGTATTGGCTGATCGGCCTGCGCGAGCTGCGGCCAGGTGCGATCGAAGGTGTCCCGATGAGCGAGGACGACACGTTCCTGCACCAGCACGCGCACCTGCGCGCCTGCGGCTACCGCGTCCTGCTCACCGACGAGCTGCTCGATGTCGACCACGCGGCCGATGCGGTCGCGATCGCCGCGACGATGCCGGGCTCGCAGTTCGCGGCTGCCGTCGCCGCCGCGATCCCCACCTGAGCGCTCGCGCCAGCGAACGGCGTACGCGCCGGGTTGCGTGCCTCAGCCCATGCGACGGAGCTCACGGCGCATGTCCTGCACGGCGCGTATCGTGCCGCCGACGGTGCCCGTGACCTTGGATGCACCCTCACGCGGGAGGTAGGGCACCGTGACCTCGTGCACCGTCCAACCCGCCTGACCCGCGCGGATCATCATCTCGAGGGGCCATCCCGACCTCCGGTCCCGCAGGCCGAGCGCGAGCAGCGGCTCACGACCCATCGCCCGCATCGGCCCGAGGTCGGTCACCGCCCAGCCGAACCGGCGCCGCAGCCGGCGCGCCAGGTAGCGGTTGGCGAGGCGGGCGTGAGGCGGCCAGGCGCCCTTCGCCGCGAGCCGCGCGGCGATCACCAGATCGGCCTCCCCGGCCTGCACGGGTTCGGCGACTGCGGGTAGCTCACCCGGATCGAGCGAGGCGTCGCAGTCCATGAAGCACACGATCGGATCGGTCGCCGCCTGCAATCCCGCCCAGCAGGCGGAGCCGAAGCCGGGCACGCGCTCGACGACGACCTCGGCGCCGAGCGACCGGGCCAGGTCCCCTGAACCGTCGGTGGAGCCGTTGTCCACGACGATCGGGTGATAGCCCGGCGGCATCCGCTCGAGCACCCACGGGATGGCGAGCGCCTCGTCGAGGACGGGCAGGATCACGTCAGGCACCGGCGCACGTTACCGGCGTTCCCGCGCCTCGCGATCGGTACCACCATCCCGAAATCCGACCACGCGCGAGGCACGCTTCGCTACGCTCCGTACCCTATGGGTCGATTCAGCAACTCGGTTGCCCTGGCGAAGTCGTCCTGGGCGGTCCTCAAGGCGGACAAGGAACTGGCGGTCATCCCGGTCGCCTCGTTCGTGGTGTCCACGGCTGTGGCCATCCTGTTCGGTGGCGCCGTCTACTTCTCACTGCGCAAGTCCACCGTCGCCGCAGGTGCGTACTCGGTGACCGGCACCTCGGCCACCTCCACCTTCTCGCCGACACCGGTCACCTACGTCGTCGGGGCGATCGGGTACCTCGCCATCACGTTCGTCGTCACCTTCTTCGCCGCCGCGCTGGTGGCTGGTGCCTACGAACGGCTGACCGGCGGGGTCCCGTCACTGGGATCGGCCTTCGCCGCGGCCTGGGCTCGTCTCCCGCAGATCGCCGGGTGGTCGCTGCTGTCGGGTGTGGTCGGGCTC
>JBBQHT010000324.1:0-5132 GCA_038324235.1 Acidimicrobiales bacterium | reverse complement strand
GTGTTGGCATCAGAAGTGTTGGCAGAAGAGGGATCCTTCTGGTGGGGCACGGCGACATCGTCGGCCCACGTCGAAGGAGCGGGGGAGAGCAGCGACTGGTTCGCCTGGGAGCAGGCCGGCCATGCGCCGGCGTCGGGCACGGGCACCGACTTCGCCACCCGCTACGCGGAGGACTTCGCGCTCGTGGCCGGGCTCGGGCTGCGCCATCATCGCTTCAACATCGACTGGTCCCGGGTCGAACCCGAGCCCGGTCAGCGCGACCCGGCGGCGATCGAGCTGTACCGCGAGATGCTCATATCGGCACGTCGGCACGGTTTGGAGACGTGGCTCTGCCTGCACCACTTCCTCCTACCTCGGTGGTTCATGGCCGAGGGCGGCTTTGCCGATGACGTCGCCCGCGAGACCTACTGGACCCGTCACGTCGCCTTCTGCGCCGAGACCTTCGGTGACCTGGTCTTCGGGTGGAAGCCCATCAACGAACCGGTCGGGTGGAACGTCGGTGCGTACACCCTCGGGATCTTCCCCCCGGGCCAGGCCGCCCACGACCAGTTCGCGCCATCGTTGCGGGGCACGATGCTCGCGTGGCGCGACGCCTGGCGAGGATTGCGGTCGGACAAACCGGTCGCTTCGATCTTCGATCTGCCGCCGGTCATCGGCACCGCCACCACGCCCAAAGCGGAGCGCACCCGCAGGCGGCTCGAGGACCTCTACTGGGGCACCGTCATCCGGGCATTGCGTGACGGCGTGGTCGCCTTGCCGGGCCGCGAGGTCGAGCACGTTCCCGATCTGGCGGGCTCGTGCGACATCCTCGGGTTCAGCTACTACTTCGGTCTGACGGCGGACGCCGACGGGACGCCCCAGACGTACCCCCGCGAAGGGCGACCTGGATCGTCGGGGTACGTACCCTGGCCCCGCGGCATGGGACTGGTCCTACGCCGGTTGCGCGACGAGTTCCCCGGCCTGCCGCTGCTTGCATGCGAGGTGGGCGTGGCGACCGATGACGACGACTGGCGCAGCGACCTGCTCACCGAGACGGTGGTGGAGATCCGCCGAGCGATGGCCGACGGGTGCGACGTGCGCGGCATCTTCCACTGGACCAACGTCGACAACTACGAGTGGCAGACCGGGTTCGATGCGAAGTACGGCTTGTGCGACATCGAGCGGCGCCCGAAGCGCAGCGCGGCCCTCGCGGCGTCGTGGGCTGCGGGGAACTGGCCCGAGGATGTGGATGACCAACCTGAAGCCCGATCCGGCGCCCTGCGCTCGAGCTGAACCTCGGCCTGAGGCTCCGGCCTGAGGCTTCGTCCTGCGCTAGGGCTGAGCTGCGAGGTCTACTTGCCCGGCCGGTACGTGCCGTCGACGCGACGGTCGATCTGCCAGGGGTTGTGCTCCTGCAACGCCGCCGGCTGCGCGGCGTCCGGCCACGCCTGGAAGCACACCGGCCGGACGAACCGGCGCACGGCGGCGTCACCGACCGATGTGGTCGCCGAGGCCGTGGTGGCGGGGTAGGGGCCGCCGTGGTGCATGGCGTCGGTCACCGCCACACCCGTCGGCCACCCGTTCCACACCAGGCGGCCGGCCCGGGCCTGGAGCGCGGTGCGCAGCCGGCCGATGAGCACCGGGTCGTCGTCGATGTCGGCGTGGATCGTGGCGGTCAGCGAACCGTCGAGCTCGTCGCCGGCGGTCACCAGGCCGTCGATGTCGGCGACACGGACGATCACCGCGGCAGGACCGAAGTGCTCCTCGCGCAGGGTCGGGTTCGCCCGGTAGTGGTCGATCGTGGTCGAGACGATCGTGGGTGCGGCCCACCACCCGGCGGACCTCGACCGGGACCCCGTCGCCGTGCGCGTCCCGGCGACCTCGACCGACTGCGACCGACGGTGGGTGAACCCGTCGAGGATCCCCTGGTGCAACAGCACGGCCGGCTCGGCTCGCTCTATCCGCGTCGCCACCAGCTCGACGAAGGCGCGTCCGGCGGCGTTGTCCATGACGAACACCACCCCGGGCTTCGTGCAGAACTGGCCGCCGCCGAGCGTCATCGAATCGACGAACCCGTCGGCGATCGCATCCGCCCGCGCCGCGAGGGCAGCCGGGGTGATGATCACCGGGTTCGTGCTGCCCATCTCGGCGAACACGGGTATGGGGACCGCTCGGCGCGCGGCCGCGTCGAACAGCGCCCGTCCGCCGGCGAGCGAGCCCGTGAACGCCACCGCGGCCACGCCGGGCGCCTCGACCAATCGGGTCCCGATGGCGTGCTCGGTGCTGTGGAGCACGGTGAAGGTCCCGCTGGGCAGGCCGGCGTCGTGGACCGCGTCGGTGACCGCCGTTGCGACCAAGGCGGATGTGGCGGGGTGGCCGGGGTGGGCCTTCACGATGACCGGACAGCCCACCGCCAGCGCAGCGGCGGTGTCGCCACCGGCCACGCTGAACGCCAACGGGAAGTTGCTCGCGGCGAACACCGCGACGGGCCCGAGGGCCACGTTCATCCGCCGGAGGTCGGGCCGGGGTGGCGTGCTCGTGGGGTCACCGTGGTCGATGGTCGCATCCAGGTCGATGCCGCGAGCGACCACGCGGCCGAGCCGCCGGAGCTGGCCGGTGGTGCGGGCCCGCTCGGAGATGATGCGCGCGCGGGGGAGTCCCGTCTCGCGGCTCGCGATCTCGATCAGCGCGTCGCCCAGATCCTCGATGCGCTGGGCGATCTGGTCGAGCAGCTCGGCGCGCGCCGCGGGCGCACGGAGGGAGGTCGTGGTGGACGCCGCGACCGCGGCGGCGTCCGCCCGGTCGACGTCAGCGTCCGACGCCGCGAGCACGGGCGCACCGAACGGTTCGCCAGTCTGTGGGTCCATCGATCGGAGCGTGCTCATGGGGCCGCCATCCGGCGATTGGTCGCGCCGGCGCGCTCGAGCAGCGCCAGACCGATCGCGGCACGGCGCACGCGCTCCTGGCCCAAAGCAACGGCTGCGGCCTCGAGGTGGCCGCCGGACGGGTAGGTGCCCGGTGCGTTGCGGAGACCGAACTTGAGGTGGACCGGCGCCGCGACGTCGACGAGATCGGCGATCTCGTGGTGCCGCACGGTCCCCCCGAGGTCGTCGGGCGCTTCGACGTACATGTCCAGGGGCAGGTCGACCGCGGCCCGGATCGCGCCGATCGCCCCGATCGTCAGGTCCGGCGGCAGGTTGAGCGTGTCGGCACCGAGGTCCTGGAGCACGCGCGCCGTGGCCGGGTTGGCGACCGGGAGCGAGACGGAGACCTTGAGCACGAGATCGCCTGGAAGATCGCCTGCCTCTCGCAGCCGGCTGAGCACGTCGAGCAGACCGAGGTCGGCCACGAGCACGCTGCGCAAGCCGTGCTCGCAGGCATGGCGCACGTCTTCGACGGCGTGGACCAGTTGGTCCGGGCCCCGGAGCGCGCCCTGCAAGACGGCGCCGCCTGCGCTGTGCACGTGCCGGCCGACGTCCCACGAGGCGCGAGGCCCGACGAACAGGCACACCTCCACCTGGTGGTCCCGGCCCAGCGTCACCATCTGGTCGAGCTCGTCGTCGAGCAGCAACATGATGCCGCTGCCTTGGCTCACCCGGTGCAGGGGCACGCCGTGTCGCTCGGCGGCGTGCAGAACGGCCTCCATGGCCACGGGACCTTCGACCGACGGGATCTCGACGTGCCACCGGCTCCCGTCCGGGAAGGTCAGCGATGAGGTCGGCCACCGCGGTGCGTCGGCGTCGCGCACGGGCAGTCCCAGACCCTTCACCATCGAACGCGCGGCGATGCTCATGTCCACACCGCCGGGATGTCGTCGGGCAGGTTGCCGTGCGGGTCGAACGGGAGGGCCGCCGGCTCCGAGAGGATCTCGAGGTCGTCTCGGCCTGTCGCGTCGGCCAGGTAGGCCTCGGAGCACCACACGTTCTGGAGGTGCAGGGTGTCTGGTATCCACAGGATTCGTCCTTCCTGCGGTGCGCGAAGGCCGATCAGGTCAAGCGCGACATCGAGGATCTCGCGGTCGGTCTCGTAGTCGAGCGGCACCATCGCCGCGGGCAGATCGAGGGCGGTCAGCGCGTTCAGACGAGTGGTGGCCACATCCATCTCGCGGACGATGCGCGTCCGGCAGAGCTCGGCGAGGCCGAGCCCGACGGCGTTTCTGTGCGTGGCCGGGGTGAGGCCGCGGATCGCGACGTAGCGGACATGGGGGCCCGGACCGTGGTGGCCCTCGTGGGGCGCGTCCTTGCGGCCGACGACGTTCACGTCGAGCCCGGCGCCGCTGATGTCCTTGCCGATCCGGTCGATGAGCACCAGGTCGGCGGCGGGGAACGGCAAGCGTGGCATCCAGGCGCGGGCCCTGGCGAGCAACTGCGGTTCGGTCCCGAGGATCTGGTCGGGGGCGAGCACCTCGACCTGCGCCGTCTGATCGTCGCTGCGTTCGAGGATGGCGACCCCGGCGAGCAGATGGTGACGGTCGAGCAGGATCGGGGCGACCTCGTCTACCACGGTCGTCCACCCGAGGTCGGCGATCGCGCGGTGGTAGTTGGCGGCACCGACCTGCTTGCCGAGACCGATCATCAACATCTTGGTCAGGCCACTCTCGATCGGGCCGGTGAACAGCGTGTGCGGCTTGACGCGGTTGCACACGACGAGGTGGTCCGCGCCGAAGGCGAGGGCGTCGGTCACGATCGGGAACCCGAGCGTCGAACGTCCGATCTCGGTGACCTCCATCGACGCCCGCACGGCACACCCCACGGCGTCGTCGGTCACGCCGTAGGACCGCAGGATCTGCGCCTGTCCCTCGGCGGTCGCGCCGCCGTGGCTGCCCATCGCCGGCACGATGAACGGTTCCGCTCCGAGGGCGCGGAGGTGGTCCACGATCACGCGCAGCACCACCGCGAGGTTGGCGATCCCCCGACTGCCTGCGGCGATGGCCACGGTGTCCCCCGACCGGACCTGCTGACCGAGGTCGAGCAGGGCCAGGCGCCGCTCGACGTCGCCCGCGACGTCATCGAGTCGAGGCCCGACGATCGCCTGGCGGACGGCGAAGCCGCGAGGGACGAATGATCCGGGCGCGGTCACGATCTGCCTTCGGGCTCGGCCTCGGCGCCGGGCAGGGATCCGGCGAAGCGGGACACCGGCACGCCGACCACGTT
>JBBQHT010000323.1:0-5133 GCA_038324235.1 Acidimicrobiales bacterium | reverse complement strand
TCCGCCGCGGGTATGGCAGCGAGCGACTTCTTCCAGCCCTACCGCGCCGCTCCCGGCACGATCGGCGCCTGACGCCCACCCGGCGCCCACCGCCCTCGCCGCCCTCGCCGGGCGTACGGAGTGACCGCTGCGGTCAGTGTTCGGTAGCGGCGTCAGCCGGCGAGCATCGGGTCGCTGGCGACCGCGGTGGCCGGTGCCGCGGCCGGCAGCGCCGGTCCCACGGTATTCGTCGAAGTCGGCGGGGGCGGGGCCGTGACGGTCGTGGTGGTCGGAGCGGTGGTGGTGGTCGGTGACGGCGCGGAGATGGGGAGGTCGGGACATGCGATGCCGTCGCCGTCGGGGTCGAGCAGGGGCGCGCCCTCCCCTCCTGCCTCGAGCGCAGCCTGCGCGTCGGCGCGGGTCACGTGGTCGGCACACGAGGGTGCCGTCGGTGGCGTGGTCAGCAGGTCGTGCATGGCCGTCCACGCGGGCTTGGCCCGGTACTGCTCGTCGAGGGGGAGCGCGGCGCCCGATCCGGGACGGAACGCCGGGATCCACGAGTAGGCGTCGGAGATGCCCCACATCACGAACGTGTGGCAGTTGGGGGCCAGGAGACAAGCCGCCAGCACGGCGCGGTAGACCGTGGCCTGGTCGGCGAGCTTTGCGGGCGTGGTCGGCTCGGGGATGGCGACGTCGAGCTCGGTGACCGCCACGTCGAGACCCAGCGCGTCTATCGCGAGCATGTTGCGGAGGAAGTCGTTGGTGCATCGGGCGGTGCAGTGCTGCAGGCTCAGGTGCGATTGGAAGCCGACGCCGTCGATCGGCACGTTGCGGGTCTGCATGGCCCGGACCAAGGCCAGGACCCCGTCGAACTTGCGGCCCGGTCGTTCGATCCCGAAGTCGTTGTAGTAGAGCGCCGCCGCGGGATCAGCCTGATGCGCCTGGTGGAAGGCGGTATCGATGTAACCCGGGTAGCCGAGGAGCTGGGACCACAGGTAGGAGCGGCCACTGCCGTTCGCGGCCACGCCCTCGTTGACGACGTCCCACTGCGCGAGGCGCCCGGCGTAGTGACCGGCCACGGAGTCGATGTGGCCCCGCAGCAGCGCGTCGGCCTCGCTCGGTGTCCACGTCCCCGACGTCAGCCAGGTCGGGTTCTGGGAGTACCAGGCCAGGTTGTGGCCACGGACCGCCATGCCGTGGGCCTCGGCGAACGCGACTTCGGCGTCGGCCTCTGCGAAGTTGTAGGTGGTCGGCCCGGGATGGATCGGCCCCCACTTCATGTGGTTCTCGGACACGATCAGGTCGAACTCTGAAGCCAGCACCGAGGTATAGGCAGGGTCGGCCAGTTGCTCCGATCCCACGGCCGTCCCGAAGCGGATCCCCCGGGCTTCGGCCAGGTCCCGCATCCCGGGGCCTGGTCGGTCGGCGACGGTTGCGCCGGCGCTGGGAGCTGCGGCCGAGGTCGGGGCGAACGCCAGGACCGCCAACACCGCGAGCGACAAGGCGATCCGCCACCCGTGCCGACGATCGCTCATCCGGGTGGGGTTCATCGCCGAATCCTACCTCCGCCACCCGTCCCGGTTGCCTGCGGTGTGGCGGCCAGCCTCGCGACCCGCGTCGGCCTCGGACCGGTCGATGTCATTGCTCGTTCACGCCACACCTTGGCGCCGAGTCGGGTCAGAATCAGGGAGCGGTCGGCCCGGATCGCAGCCCACATCTCCCACGTTGGTGGTATCGACCGACGTCGCGAGTGCCGGCGCGACTGGCTCGATGTCCGGATCCGCCCCGCCGCTCCGACCTTGCTGTCAGGAGGCCCCGCCGGGGCCATCGATGAAAGGACATTGCGATGAAGTACATGATCCTGACGTTCGGATCCCAGGACGACTACGACGGCATGGCCGGCAAGCCGACGGCCACGACAACGTGGACACACGACGACTTCGTGGCGATCGGCGCGTTCATGAGAACTTCAACCAAGAGCTGGTCGACTCCGGCGAGCTCGTCGAGACACGCGGCCTGAGCGCACCAGTGCACACCCGCCGGACCCAGCTCCGAGAAGGCGTCGCGGTCGTCACCGACGGGCCCTACGCCGAGACCGAGGAGGTTCTCGCGGGGTACTGGATCGTCGAGTGCGAGAGCTTCGACCGGGCCACCGCCATCGCCGCCCGGCTGGCCGAGTGCCCCGCACCGGCCGACGTCCGTGGGCGCGCCTACGCCGATGTCCGCCCGATCGATGACCACATCGCGGACGTCGAAGGTTGACCGTCGTGACCGGTACCGCGACCGAGGATCTGCTGCGCACGTTGGCGCCGCAGGTCCTCGGCGCGGTGGTCCGCCGGTACGGAAACTTCGACCTCGCCGAGGACGCGGTCCAAGAGGCGATGCTCGCCGCCGCCGTGCAGTGGTCTCGCCACGGCGTACCGGATGATCCGAGGGCATGACTCATCACGGTTGCGGCCCGGCGGCTCACCGACATCTTGCGTTCGGACCAGGCTCGCCGTCAGCGGGAGGACGCGGTCACGCGATGGGAGGTGCCCGACGCCCGTCTCGCATCGCCGGGCGGCCCCGACCCCGCGAGTACCGACGACTCCCTGATCCTGCTGTTCATGAGCTGCCACCCCTCCCTGTCGATCACCTCGCAGATCGCGTTGACGCTGCGGGCGATCGGTGGCCTCGGGACCCCAGAGATCGGGCGAGCCCTCCTTGTCCCCGAGTCCACGGTCGCCCGGCGGATCACCCGCGCCAAGCGCTCGATCATCGAGAGCGGTGTCCCGTTCGCGTTGCCGTCGGCCCAAGAGCGGGAGCGACGGCTCGATGCGGTACTGCGCGTGCTGTACCTGATCTACAACGAGGGATACGCCAGCACCCGCGGATCGGATCTGCAACGGGTCGAGCTCGCCCATGAGGCGATCCGGCTCGCACGGATGGTCCATCACGCGCTGCCCGACGACAGCGAGGTCACGGGGTTGCTCGCCCTCATGTTGCTGACGCACGCACGCCATCGCGCCCGTACGGGACTCGATGGATCCCTGATACCGCTCGCGGACCAGGACCGCGCCGACTGGGACGCCGGCGCGATGCGCGAAGGCATCTCGCTCATCACAGATGCGCTGCCGCGCGGTAGCACCGGGCCCTACCAACTGCAGGCGGCGATCGCCGCGGTCCACGACGAGGCGGCGAGCTGGGAGGAGACTGACTGGCCGCAGATCCTGGCGCTCTACGAGGTGCTTCTTCGAGTCGACCCCAGTCCGATCGTTCGTCTGAACCACGCCGTGGCGGTGGCGATGGTGCACGGCCCGGAGGCCGGGCTCGAGCGCCTGGCCACGGTCTCGGGCCGCGGCGAGCTCCAAGACGACCGGCGGTTCCATGCCGTTCACGCGCACCTGCTCGCCATGACCGGCGATCGCACCGCGGCGCTCGACGCCTACGCCGCCGCCGCCGAACGAGCCACGAACCTTCAACAGCAGCGCTACATCCACGCCCAGATGCAACGACTTCGCGACTAGCCAGACACCGCGCCTGAGCTTCCTGGTCATCGCCCCTCCGGCGGGTCCGCGGCATCGCGGAACACCTGGAGCGCGCGGCGACGAGCGGCGTCGGTCGGGGTGGTGGTGTTCTTCCACTTCGCGGTTTCGGCCAGCGCCCACTCGGCCCACCGGCGCTGGTGGTCGTGATGATCGATCAGGAACCGGAGGCTGAGCGCGTTCACGTGCACCCGTTCCGGGAAGGCACCGCCGTCGTTGCTCACCAGTTCTTCGCTCAGTTCGGCCAGCCGCTGCCGGGCTTCGATCGCCTGGGCCTTCACGGTCTCGAGTGACACGCGCAGCTGATCGAGGTCGCCCTGATCGGCGAAGAGCACTCGCAGCATGCCTTCGAACTCGAGCGACGCCGGCTGGGGAGTGGTTCCCAACCACGCATGCAGGGCCGCTCGGCCGGCCGGGGTGATGGAGTAGGTCGTTCGGGCGCGGCGTCCGACCGCCCCCGTCACCGACGTGGCGTACCCCGCAGCCACCAAGCGCTTCGGTTCGTCGTAGATCTTGCGCTCCGCCCTCGGCCAGACGAAGCGCAGCGTCCGCTGCATCTGTTGGGCCAGCTCGTAGGAGGTCCAGTCGCGCAGCGAGAGCAGCGAGAGGACGGAGTACGACGTCGTGGAGAGGTTCATCGAAGTCTTCCTCAGTTGTTCGTTGACATACTGCCGTTGGCAGTATAAAAGATACTGCCAAGGACAGTATCACCCCTAAGGAGATCACATGGACGGGCCGAGCACCCACCCGGTCGACGAGCACCTCGTCGTCGTGGTCGCACATCCCGATGACGAGTCGTTCGGGTGCGGATCGCTCATCGCGCGGGCCGCCGCCGCTGGGACGAGGGTCACGGTCGTGTGCGCCACGCGCGGCGAGATGGGCGAGCGTCGGCCTGACCCGGTGACCGATCACCTCGCCCTCGGCGACGTCCGCGAACAAGAGCTCCGAGACGCGGCCCGCGTGCTCGGGGTCGAGGTCGTGGAGGTGCTCGCCCACGGGGACTCCGGCTTCGACGGGCCCCTGCCCGACGCGTCACTTTGCACCGTGCCCGTCGAGCAGGTCGCCGACGCCCTCCACCGCACCTTCGAGCGACTCATGCCGACCGAGGTCCTCGTCCTCGATGGCAGTGACGGACATCGAGATCACCAGCACGTCCGCGCAGCCGTCGAGACCACGCTCGAGCGGTTCCCCTCGATCCGGTTCCTCCAGTCCTCGCTCGCCAACAGCCTCATGCGGCGGTGGGTCTGCGAGATGCGCACCCGCCATCCCGGAGCCGCCCATCTCGAGATCGATCTCGCCGCGCTCGGGCGCCCCGATGGCGAGCTCGAGGCGATCGACACGACGGCCCAGCTGGCCATACGGGAAGCGGCCATGGCCTGCCACCGATCGCAACGGTCGCCCTACGACGACCTGACGCCCGAACTTCGACGTGCGTTCCTGACGACGGACTACGTCGTCACGGCACGCGCCCCGCGGACCTCCGGCGGACGCACCTGATCTCCGGTCGCCGCTGATCCGCCGACGACGCTCAGGGCCTTCCTTGCCCTCACGCGCCCCGACGTCGGTCCAGCGGTCCGAGACACCAACGCGGGTCCGCTGGGGTCCGCCCAACCAGATAGGAACCACCATG
>JBBQHT010000322.1:0-5143 GCA_038324235.1 Acidimicrobiales bacterium | reverse complement strand
CATTTTTTTTATTTTTTTTTGTGCGTTCTCAGGGTCGGGTGCCCGGGCCCCCCCCCCCCCCCGGGCCCGCCTTCCGCCCCCCCCGTAGGGGGGGCCACCCCCCCCCACAGGAGCCCGCCATGTCCGCTTCCGACCTCGTCGGCGTCAACCTCTCCCAGATGGTCGAGCTGCAACAGACCTTCGAACAGCGCGCCGCGCAGATCGAAGACCTCATCGCCACGATCACGAACCTCGTCGGTTCCACCGGCGCACCCGGCGCCGTGCACTGGCAGGGCCGCCTGGCCGACGACTTCCGGGCCGAGTGGGATGCGGTGTACGTCCGGAACCTCCGCCAGCTGGTCGACGCGCTGCACGACCAGGCCCGCTACGTCAACGAGAACCGCCGCCGCAGCAACCTGGTCCTCAACGGCGTGGACGCCTGAGCCACCCAACCAAGGTCCCCGGAGACGCGAGCGGCAGGCCGTTCGTCCTTTTCACACTCCCTCTGCGCGCTCGGCTGGTGCCGCTCGCGTCTCCGGCTCCACGCCCCCATGCGCATCAGCCTGCACACCGAGACAACCACCGTGGACCTCGCCCTCGACCCGGCGGCCCGGCCCGGCCCCACCGTCGGGGACCTGTTCCGAGCCGCGGATCTGGCCCCACCTCAAACGCCGGTCCGACTCGCCGGGCGCGAGCTCGAGCTCGACGCGCCGCTCAGCACCGTGGCGCTCGTGCCCGGGGCCACGATCACGACGGGGCGGGACCGGGCGCCCGACCTCGACACCGGACACGGCGAGACGTCGGCGCGCGGAGCACCCACCACGCTGGCCGTCACCGCCGGGCTCGACGCGGGCGCCCTGTTCGTCCTCGAGCCCGGGGCGCACACGATCGGCCGCGGGGGCGACAACCGGATCGACCTGTCCTCCCCCACCGTCTCGCGCCGCCACGCCACGGTGCACGTCGGTCCCGTCGCGGCCGGGCCGATCCGCATCACCGACACGTCGAGCACCAACGGCGTGCGCCGCCCTCGAGGCTTCGCGCCTGCCGCCGTCGAGCTCGCTGCGGGGGAACCGTTCCGGCTGGGCGCCGTCGAGCTGGCCACCGTCGTCACCGCCGACCCGAGGCCCCTTCCGGTCCTCGCCACCCCAGCCGAGCCGCCGCCGAGTGATCCGGTCGTGCGATTCAACCGGCCACCCCGCGTCGCCACCGGCGCGCCGGGGCCGGCACTGGCCGCGCCGCCCGCGCCACGATCGCGAGGCGGGACCACGCCGTTCAGCTGGGCGGCGTTCGGGGCGCCGCTCGTGATCGGCCTCGTCATGGCCCGCCTCGTCAGTCCGGCCCTGGCCCTGTTCGCGATCCTCAGCCCGGTGCTGCTCGTCATGACCTGGTTGGAGCAGCGCCGGCGGCGGCGCCGTGAGGAGCGGCGCGGGCACCACGCCTACACCGGGGCCCTCGCCACGTTCGACGCGTCGGTCGCCGCGGCCGCGGGCGACGAGGTCGCGCGTCGACATGCGGCACACCCCGACCTCGCGCAGCTCGTACGCCGGGCTCGAGCGGGCGATCCCCGCCTGTGGGAACGCCGACGACTCCATGACGACTTCCTCCAGGTGCAGGTGGGCAGCGGTGCCCGCACGTGGACTCCGCAGCTCGAACACCCGGTCGGGGCCATCGCGCCGGCGGTCGACTCGATCCTCGAGGAGCACGGCCTCCTCCCCTTCGTGCCGATCGTCGTCGACGCATCGGGCGGCCACATCATCGGCATCGTCGGGCCGGCCGCCGTGACCAACGCGCTCGCCCGCGCGTTGCTCATCCAGGCCGCCGTCTTGCACGGCCCGGCCGATCTGTCCATCGGCGGCGTCGCGGGTGCGGCCACGGCCGCCACGTGGGCGTTCCTCTCGTGGTTCCCCCACGCCCTTGACCCTGAGGATCCATCCGCGCCGCTGATCGCACCGGCGGGCGCGGCCGACCGCACGGCGCGGCGCATCGCGGCCGGGGTGACCGCCGCCACCGGGTCGACCGGGCGGGGTGGGCGCGCGATCCGCGTCGGGAACGCGGATCGACCGCGCACGTGGTTGACCATCGCCGACAACCGTCACGGCGACCTCGACCACGACGTGCTGCAGCACGTGTTGCCGACCGATCCTGGCGACGCCCGTGCCGCGCTCGTGCTCGCCCGGGATCGCCGAGAGCTCCCGGCCGGGTGCACCGCGGTGATCGAGTGCACGGGCCCGGACGGGCAGGCGGACGTCACCTTCCCCCGAGACGGGACGACCATCGCCGACGTCCTGGTCGCAGGCGCGAGCGCCACCACCGCGATGGCCGTCGGGCGTGGCCTCGCGCGGTTCACCGATCCGGAACTACCCGACAGCCGACGCCCGCTCCCCACGCTCGTCACCTGGGCCGACCTCGGTCCGACGCACCCCGCGCCCTCGAGCGAGGGACCCGCGTATCAGGGGATGACGCTGCGCTGCACCATCGGCATCGGGGTCGACAGCCCCGTGACCATCGACTTGGTGCGCGACGGTCCGCACGCCCTCATCGGGGGCACGACCGGGTCCGGCAAGAGCGAGCTGCTGCGGGCGCTGATCGCCAGCCTCACCCACGCCCACGACCCGGACGAGGTCAACCTCGTCCTGATCGACTACAAGGGTGGCAGCGCGTTCGACGCGTGCGCCCGGCTCCCCCACACGGTCGGCCTGGTGACCGACCTCGACGACGGCCTGGCGGCCCGGGCCCTGCGCTCGCTCGAAGCCGAGGTGCGCCATCGTGAGCAACGCTTGCGCGACGTCGGCGCGGCCGACCTCGTCGCGTACGCCGCCCAGCGCCGCGATGGGAGCCTCGACCCACTCCCTCGGCTCGTGGTGGTCATCGACGAGTTCGCCACGCTCGCGACCGAGGTGCCGGCCTTCCTCGACGCGCTCGTCTCGGTCGCGCAACGAGGTCGCAGCCTCGGCATCCACCTGATCCTCGCCACGCAACGCCCGCACGGGACCATCAGCGATGCCATCCGCACCAACACCAACATCCGCGTGGCGCTGCGGATGCTCGACGCGGCCGACTCGGTCGACGTGCTCGGCGATCCGGCGGCCGCCCATCTGGCCCGCCAGCGGCCCGGGCGGGGGTATCTCCGACTCGGCCCGGACGAGCTGGTCGCGTTCCAGGCGCCGCTGCTGTCGGTCCCGGCGGGCGCGCTGGGCATGGGCGGGGCTGAGAGCGGGGACGGCCCGGCGATCGGTGGCGTGGCGGGCGTGCAGCGACTCGACCAGTTCGGTCGGCCGGTTCTCCTGCCCCCTGCCGCCGTCGAGCTCGGTGGGGCGACGATGCTCGACCGGGTGGTCGACGAGGCCGCGCACGCCTGGGCGGCGCGGGCCCGTACTGCGCCCCGCCCGCCGTGGCTCCCGCCGCTTCCCGCGCACCTCGACCTCGACGAGATCGACGATCGCGTCGGCCTCCCAAGCCGGGACGACCTCCGATGCCCGGACGACATGAGCCGGGACGACCGAAGCCGGGACGACCTCCCCAGCCAGGACGACCTGCCCGCCCGACCCGAGCTCGGGAGCCGCCACGACCTTGCGGCCCGGCACGAAGGCCTCGGGCGCAATGGCGCACGAGCCGCTGAGCCGTGCGGAGTCCTGGCGCCCATCACCATCGGTCTGGCCGACGACCCCGACCGTCAGCGTCAACGGCCATGGGCGTGGTCTCCTCGACGCGGGGCGCTGCTGGTCTGCGGCATGCCGGGGAGCGGCACGACCACCGCGTTGCTGAGCGTCGGCGCGGCCCTCGCGCGCCGCCATCCACCCGAGGACCTCCACCTCTACGTCATCGACTTCGATCACGGGGGCGCCGCGGCCCTCGGCGTCCTGCCGCACTGCGGCGCGGTGATCGGCTCCGACGAGTCGGCTCGCCAGCACCGGTTGCTGCGCCACCTCGACGACGAGCTCCGCCGCCGCCGGGGTGGCGACGCGTCCGGGGCGCCGTCGATCGTCGTGCTGATCGACGGGTTCGCCGCGCTGCGGGCCGCGCACGACGACCTGGCTGGGCTCCGGGTCCTCGACCAGGTGGCCCGCCTCGGTCTCGACGGTCCGGCGTTCGGCCTGCACCTCGTGATCACGGCCGAGCGCCCGCAGGCGCTGCCGCCGGCGTTGACCGCCGCGACCCTCGAGCGCCTGGTGCTGCGTCTCGCCGACCCGTACGACTACGGGCTGTGCGGCCTGCGCACCGCTCCGCTCGCCCCGCCCCGGCCCGGCCGCGCCCGCTCCACCGACAGCATCGAGGTCCAGCTCGCGATCACCACGCCGGCGATGATCGCGGCGATCGCCGCCGGACCCACGGGCGTCGCCGCACGCGCGACCGACGCCACCTCGACCGACCCCGCCTCGACCGACGGCGGCGCGGGGCCCACCACCGATCCATCCGCGACGAACCGGCGACCCGGCTGGGCACCGGCCATCGGCGAACTGCCCGTCACCGTCGACCTCGCCGACCTCGCGGCCGCGGACCTCTCGGGACCGGTGTGGTCCGTGCCCATCGGGCGCGGTGACCTCGACCTGACCGACCGCGCGATCGAGCTCCACCACGGTGAGTGCCTGCTCATCGCCGGCCCACCACGATCCGGTCGCAGCACGACGTTGGCGGTGATCGCGGCCCAGGCCCGGCGCGCCGGGGCGGACGCGGTCACGCTCGGCGCGTCGGGAGACGGCGAGGCCGCGGCGACGGCGATGGCGATGCTCGCGGCGCGACTCCATCAACCCGCGCGGGTGCCGCTGCTGGTGCTCGCGGACGACGCTGAGGCGATCGACGACCCCGACGGCGTCCTCGACCAGCTGGTCCGACACTCGCCGGGCCACGTGCGCGTGATCGTCGCCGGCCTGTCCGATCGGCTCCGCCGGGCGTACGGCCACTGGACCCACAACGTACGGGGTCACACGCCGGGCCTGGCCCTGCGCGCTGATCTCGACGCGGACACCGAGCTGTGGGGCGTGGCCCGCGTGCGGCTGCCCCCGCTGCCATGGTGCGCCGGGCGGGCGCTGCTCCTCACGGATGCGGGCAGCGAGGTCATCCAGGTGGCCCGACCATGACCACGTCGCCGGCCGAAGGCCCCGCGCTCGGCGACGAGCTCCCGTTCCGCATCGATGGCTACGACCTCGGCGCAGAGCTCGGCCGC
>JBBQHT010000321.1:0-5143 GCA_038324235.1 Acidimicrobiales bacterium | reverse complement strand
AACGTGGCGGACTGATCCACGACGTGCACGTGGTACGTGCCCGGGGCCAGCCCGCCGACGCGGAACCGCCCGTTGCCGTCGCTGACGGTGCCGGCCACGAAGCCGGTGTCGTCGATCACCTGCACCCACGCTCGGGCCACGGGGGTGTTCGACGGTCCCGTCACCGTGCCCACCAACGCGCCCGTGGGCTTGGCGGTCAGCGCGACGTCGGTGGTCGTGGTGGATCCCGCGGTCACGAGCACGAGGTCCGCGGTCGGCTGGGTCAGGCGCCCGTTGATCCAGCCGTTCTGGAAGCGGCCGGCGAAGTCGAGGATCCGGACGCGGTAGGGGCCCGCCGGGAGGCCGTCGAAGCGGTACCGGCCGTCGGGTCCCGTGAGGGTGGCCCCGAGGGTGTGCCAGCTCTGCTTGGCGTCATAGGCCACGACCGACAGGCCCGCGATCGGCGCACCGCCGCTGGTGGCCACGCCGGTCAGGGTGCCCGGCCCCGTCCCGCCGATCTCGCGGATGCGGGCGGCCTCGCCGTCGGCCACGAACACGTTGCCGGCGGCATCGACGGTGACGTCGTAGGGGTAGTTGAAGTTCGCGCTCGTGGCGGGCCCGCCGTCGCCGGCATCGCCCTGGACCGCGGTCCCGCCGATCGTGGTGATGACGCCGGTGGTGTGGTCGACGCGGCGGATCCGCGTGGCCCCGGTGTCGGCGATGATCACGTTGCCCTCGGCGTCGACCGCGACGCCGCGGGGGAAGCTGACTGCGGTGGTGGTGGCGAGCCCGCCGTCGCCCTCGTAGGCGCCGTTGCCGTTGCCGGCCACCGTGGTGATGATGCCGGTCACGCGATCGACGCGGCGGATGCGGTTGTTGTTCTGGTCGGCGATGAACACGTTGCGATCGGCGTCGACCGCCACGTCGCTGGGAGACGTGAGCTGCGCGTCCGAGGCCAGCTGATCGTCGCCGTTGAAGCCCGCGACGCCGGTGCCGGCGACGGTCGAGATCAGACCGGTCGCGTGATCGACGCGCCGGATGCGGTGGTGCGCCGCATCGGCGACGAGCAGATCACCGGCCGCGTCGATCGTGATTCCGTTCGGTTCGCTGAGCGAGGCGGTGGTGGCCAGCTGACCGTCGCCGTTGGAGCCGCCGCCGGCGACCGTCGTGATCATGTGGGTCACGTGATCGATGCGCCGGATGCGCCCGTTGCCGTAGTCGGTGACGTAGAGGTTCCCGGCGGCGTCGAGCGCCACCGCCTGTGGGTAGGTCAGCTTCGCCGTCGTGGCCAGGCGGTCGTCGCCGTTCCAGCCGATCGCGCCCGTGCCGGCGACGGTGGTGATGGTGCCGGTGACGCGGTCGACCCGCCGCACGCGCTGGTTGTAGGTATCCGCGATGTAGACGTGGCCGGCGGGATCGACCGCGACCCCGAGCGGGAAGTCGAGCTGGGCGGTGGTGGCGGGCTGGAAGTTGCCGTTGAAGCCCCGGGTGCCGGTCCCGGCGATCGTCGTGATGATGCCGGGCGCCGGTGCCGGCGGGGCCGCCGCGAACGCGGGGGTGGGCCCGAGCACGCTCAACGCTCCGGCCAGCGTGGCCGCGGCGAGGACGGCGGCCGCGGCTCGTGGGCGTCGTCGCCGAGCAGCGGGCCGTAGGTCGCAGTGGTGCGGAGGTTCGATCATGGCGGTGACATTCTCACCGATGCACGGCTGATCCCAGGGTCGGACGGCCCAAGTTAGAGCGGGGTGTTGTCGTGGCCGCGGGGGACGAGGCGCTCGACCTTGGTGGACAGCATCTCGAGGGTGCCGGCGATCTCGGCCCGGGTGTCGGCCGGGTCGATCACCGCGTCGATGTACCCGCGCTCGGCGGCCACGTACGGGTTGAGGAGGCGCTCCTCGTAGGCCGCCTCGAGCGCCACCCGCTCCTCGGCGCTGGCCCGGCGGTGCAGGATCTCGGTCGCGCCCCTGGCGCCCATCACCGCGATCTCCGCACCCGGCCACGCGAGCGCCACGTCGTTGCCCATCTTCTTGGAGTCCATGACGATGTACGCGCCGCCGTAGGACTTGCGCAGGGTGAGGCACACCCGAGGCACTGTGGCCCGGGCGTAGGCGAACGCGAGCTGGGCGCCGTGGCGGATCATGCCGCGCCACTCCAGATCCTTGCCCGGGTAGAAGCCGGGCGTGTCCACGAGCGTCACGAGCGGCACGTTGAACGCGTCGCACATGGTGACGAACCGGGCGCCCTTCTGCGACGAGGGGATGTCGAGGGTGCCGGCGATGGTCGTCGGCTGGTTGCCGATGATGCCGACGGGACGACCATCGATCAGCGCCAGCGCCGTCACGAGGTTGCCGGCCCACTGGGCCTTGAGCTCGACGTAGTCGCCGTCGTCGACGAACGCGGCGATGACCGTGCGCACGTCGTAGCTGCCGGTGGCCATCGCGGGGATCACCTCGCCGGCTTCGGGGGTGGGCCGGTCGACCGGGTCAAAGCACGGGTAGCGCGGCGGTTCGGCGTCCACCGACGCCGGCAGGAACGAGAGCACCGTGGCGATCGCGTCGGCGGCGTCGTCGATGGTGTCGACCACGAGCGAGGCGACCCCCGACGTGCGGGCATGAGCACCGGCCCCGCCGAGGCGGTCGTTGCTGATGCGCTCGCCCGTGAACTCGCGGATCATGTGCGGCCCGGTCACGAACGCGTAGGCGTCGCTGGTCATGATCACGATGTCGGCCACGCCGAGCAGCAGCGCGGGCCCCGACACCGCCGGCCCGGTGACAGCGATGATCGTGGGCACGACCCCCGAGCACCGCACCAGCGCCCGGGCGGCGAGGCCCCAGCCGTGCAGCGCGGCGATCCCGTCGCGGATCTCGGCCCCCGAGCTCGCCAGGTAGATCACCAGCGGAAGCCGTTCGGCCAGCGCGGTCCCGGCCGCGGCGGCGATGGTGTCGCCGTCGGCGGGGGAGAGGGCCCCCTTGTGCTCGGTCGGGTCGATGCGCACGACGATGGCCGGGCGCCCGTCGATGTCTTCCTGGGCGGCGGAGACGGCGCCGGGGACACGAGCGCGCAGCGGGAGCAGAGTGGTCATCACGGGTGCGACCTCACGGCCGCGCCGACGGTTACCCCGAAATCCGACATCCACCGAGAATCTCGGTGACGAAGCCACCAGTGACACGGCCATCAGTCGCCTGGGGGCACCGAGGAAGCGTCGTGCCTGCTCAGGCCGGGTGGTGCCGCACGTGAAGACATGGTGCAGACGCCTTGAGGTGCCCTTGAGCCCTGCTTTCGCCCCGGCTTATGCGACGTGGTGTCGTATCGAACTACTAGACATGTGCTCCGAGACATGCCACGCTGCGTAGCGCGGCGAACGTTTGGAGCGGAATCACCCTCAAGGAGTTTCGATGTTCGTCGCCGGTGCTGTCGTTGGGATGTTTCTGGGTGCCGCCATTGGCGTGCTGGCGTTGAGCCTCGCCGCCATCAGCGGCCAGGCCGATGACCGGGCCGAGGATGCGATTGCCCGGTTCCGCCAGGGCCTGGACGGCCTCCCGCTCGGCAGCCCGCTGCTCGCCTACGACGACCCTCGCGTCTCCTCCTGACCCGCGGATCGGCCGCGCCACCACGGATCGTGATCAGCACCTGTGGGCCGATCACGACGTCGTCGCCGAGGGTGATGCCCTCGGTGCAGGTGAGCTGCGACAACCGGCCGATCGACACCCCGGCCCCCGCGCGCAGGCCCTGGGGGCACCGGATGTGGACGTGCTCGCTGATGTCGAGCGGACCATCTGAGCGCAGGATGGGCCGGTACAGCGCGGCGCGCGTGGCGCGCCCGACCCGCCCCGGTAGCCAGGCGGTGAGACCCTCGAGCCAGTACCAGGCCTCCTCGGCGGCGACCTGCAGCCCGGTGCGACCCCCGCTGCGTGACAGCAACGCCAACGGCGATCGGCCCGCACCACCGTTGTCGCCCTCAGCCATCGCCGACCGGCCGAACCCGCTTGATGAGCGTGCTCTGGGACAGCAGCCGGCGGCGCAGCGGCTCTTCGAAGCGGTGGAGCAGCGGGGACGACACGACGCGCGTGGCGACCAGGGCCCGAGCGGCGAGGGCCAAGGGATCGCGGTCCATGAGGTGGGGGTAGGCGGCCCGGCCGAGCAGCACGCACCGCTTGGCCATGAGCTTGTCGCCTTTGATCAGATCGAGCACCGCGCGCTTGGCGATGTCCTCTCGGACGAAGCTGCGCGCGAGGTCGGCTTGGTCGACTCCGGCGCGGGCGCGCAGCTCGGGATCGGTGTTGAAGGACAGGATATACTGATCAAGAAGGAACTTCAACGCGCCGCTCTGGGACTGTTGGGAGTTCTGGTTCGAGGCGTGCACCCTGTACGAGTACAGCGGCGCATCGACGAAGACGACCTCGCTCGCCTGGGCGATGACCCGCCAGTGGAACTCCTTGTCGGGGGCCATGAGCTGCTGGCTGCGATATCCCTCCACCGCGTTGTACAGGCTGCGGGGGAATACGGTGGAGGCGAACCAGAGCGGGTTGCGCAGCTGGCGCAACGATCGTTCGAGCACGACATCGGGGGTCAGGCGGTAGGTCCGGTGACCGAGCAGGTCGGTGAGGGCCGGATCGATGTCCTCAGGTCGCCAGCACCACGCCGGTGGCTCGAGGACGCCGACGGGTTCGCCGATGCCGTCGATGACCTGGCAGCTCGATGCCAGCACGATGGGCTTCTCGCCGAGGTGCTCGATCGCCCGGCGGTACGTGTCGAGCGCAGTCGGGGCCATCAGGTCGTCTGAGGACAGCAGGTTGATCCACTCGCCGCTCGTGCCCACCACGGCGCGGTCGAGGTTCGCTGGGAAACCCACGTTGCAGCGGTTGACCGACACATCCACGCGCTCGTCGTCGAACCCCCGGACGAGGGCGACGGAACCGTCCGTGCTCGCGTTGTCGGCCACGTGGATCTCGAGGTCATGGTGGGTCTGGTCGAGCACGCTGGTGATCGTCTCGCCCAGATAGCGCTCGTAGTTGTAGTTGGGGATGCAGATGCTGAATCTCATGGGATCTCGGCTGGGAGCTCGTCGGAGAGTGCGGAGGGTTGGTCGGCATCGGGCGGCGGCTTGCCGCGCTGACGGCTCGCCGCGCGCGTATCGAGTACGAGCGCCAGCGCCAGCAGCAGCCAG
>JBBQHT010000320.1:0-5186 GCA_038324235.1 Acidimicrobiales bacterium | reverse complement strand
GGAGGTGCACCCCGTTCTCGGCGGGGTCGTTGAACGTCGTGACCAGGAGCTTGGCGAACTCGTCGGTGATCATCGACTTAGTTTAGGGTAACCTCAACAGCGTGTCCAGAACGGCAAGGAAAGCAGCCACCGTCCGGAGCGGACGACCCCGAGGACCACCATTACCTGGCCGAAGGTGGCGACGATCTCGCCGAGCCAGAGCGCGCCGCCCGTCCGCACGTGGCTCGAGGGGTCGATGGCGGCGAGCGAGAACATGAGGTTGGCGATGACCGCACCGGCGATGCCCCCGGCGATCTGGGCCGGGAGGTAGGCGGCGGCGTCGACGGGTGGTCTTCGGCGCAGGGCGACGTCGACGAGGGTCACGACTGGGTTGAGGTGGGCGCCGGACACGGGCCCGACGGCCAGGATGATGGCGAGCAGTGCGGCGGCCGTGGCGAAGGCGTTCTCGAGCAGCTGGAGCCCCGTGGCGTCGGGCGACAGGCGCTGCGCGGCGATGCCGGAGCCGATGACCGCGGCGACGAGCAGGGCCGTGCCGATGAACTCGGCGGCCGCTCGCCGGGCAAGGGAGGCCTCGCTCACCCGATGGTGGCGGCTGGCCCGGCGCAGCACGACGCCGTGCTCTCGGCGGGGGTCGCGGCCGGGGTCGCGATGCTGGCCTCGGTGCCGCCACAGCACGCCGCGTCGGACCCGCCCGGGTCGACGCCCCGGAGCTGCCCGGCGGGCATCTCGGCATCGGCGAGCACGGTGTAGATCTCCCACGGGGCGCCGGCCGGATCGTCGACCCAGACCTTGTCCTGCACCGCGTAGCAGCACGTGACCTCGTCCTCGACGGCGGTGGCCAGGCCGCAGGTGCTGAGCCGCTGCTGGGCGGCGGTCACCTCGTCGGTGGTGGCCACCTCGACCCCGAGGTGGTTGAGCGTGCCGCCGGCGCCGTGGCCCTCGATGAGCACGAGCTTGAGCGGGGGATCGGCGACGGCGAAGTTGGCGTACCCGGGCCGCCGCTTGGCCGGCTCGGTGGCGAAGAGCTTGGTATAGAAGTCGACGGCCGCATCGAGGTCGTCGACGTTGAGTGCGAGCTGGACACGGGACATGGTGTCGTTCCTCCGATAGATTGATGACTGTCGATGAATGTAGGACATCAATCGACAACCGTCAATGGATTGTCGTCGCCGCTCGAACGGAGGAGTCCCCATGGCCCGCACCCGCGTTGCCGCACCCGTCGCCCGGACGACGGCGTCACTCGGGGCCGCCTGCTGCCCGTCGGTGCTGGAGGCTCCCCTCGAACAAGCCGAGGCTGCCGAGCTCGCCCATGCCTTCGCCGCGCTGGGCGATCCGGCCCGTCTGCGGCTGCTGAGCCTGATTGCCGCGGCCGACGGCGCCGAGGCGTGCGTCTGCGATCTCGTGGGGCCGGTGGGCAAGAGCCAACCGACCGTGTCCCACCATCTCAAGGTCCTGGCCGACGCCGGGTTGATCGCGGGCGAGAAGCGGGGAAGGTGGGTCTGGTACTCGATCGTTCCGGGCCGACTCGATCAGCTTCGCAGCACGCTGTCCGCCTGAGCCGACGTCGCCCCGGGACGAGCTCACCGCCGTTCGTCCAGAGTCTCTCCAAGGTTCACCGTGCGTTCAGGGGACGGCCGGAGCGCGGTCACCGGGGTTCGCTAGCAATGCGGGGTGACCCTTGCCGCGGCCGAAGCTCCCCTGACGCCGCGCACGCGCACGCCCCGGCTGGTGCACGATGAGCCCAGCCGGGCCGATCGCAACTTCAACCGCATCACGATGGCCGCCGGCCTGTCGGTCCTGCTGCTGCTGACCCTCGTCGGGTTCTTCCTGATGTGGCAGAGCCGATCGGCCATCAGCGAGACGGGCCCCTGGCAGTTCCTGACCCGCATCGAATGGCGCACCGACGTGCAACCGGCGCGCATCGGTGTGGCCGGCCTGCTCACGGGCACGGTGATGGTCGCCCTCGTCGCGGTGTCGATCGCCATCCCGTTCGGGGTGCTGGCGGCCCTTGCGATCACCGAGTACGCGTCGGCCCGCCTGCGGAAGTACCTCATCGGCACGGTCGACCTGCTCGCGGCGGTGCCCAGCCTGCTCTTCGGCATCTGGGGCTTCCTCTTCCTGTCGGGCTACGTGGTGCCGGTGTCGCAGTGGCTCACCGACAACCTCGGATGGATCCCCATCTTCCACACCAAGCCGGGCGCGAGCCTGACCGGCTCGATCTTCATCGCCGGCATCGTCGTGTCGTTGATGGTGCTCCCGATCATCACGGCCATCGTGCGCGAGGTGTTCTCCCAGACTCCTCCCGGTGAGAAGGAAGCCGCACTCGCCCTCGGGGGCACCCGCTGGGGCATGATCCGCACGGTCGTGTTGCCCTACGGCAAGGGCGGCATCGTCGGCGGGTCGATGCTCGGCCTGGGGCGAGCGCTGGGCGAGACGATCGCCGTCGCGCTGCTGTTGCCCAACGTCCCCGAGATCTCCCGAGAGATCCTGCCGAACGGCGGGGCCACCGTGTCGGGGTTCATCGCCAACCGCGCCGGCGCCGACGCGTTCACCACGTCGGGGCTGCTCGCGGCGGGACTCGTCCTGTTCGTCATCACTCTGGCGACCAACATGGTCGCGTCGGTCGTGGTCTCGCGGAGCCGCTCGGGAGTCGGGGTCGAGATATGACCACGACGAGCGACGCACTCGTCGACTTGACCCATGACGACGATCAGGCCGGGAGCTCGAGCGCCTTCGGCGACGTCACCGGTGGCGCCCGGCGTCCGACCGGGTCGTCCCGCACGCCCCGACGGCCTCGCGAGTTCACGTCAGCCGACGGGTGGACGCTGGTCGGCTCGATCATCAGCGCCGTGTGCCTCAACTGGCTCGTCTTCTACCGCTTCAGCGGCGGCGCCGGATGGTTCGGGGTGCTGCTGTGCGCGTACGCGACCTTCCTGGCCATCTTCGCGGTCGTGACCATCGATCGCCTCGGACGGTTGGTGGCGGTCGATCGGGTCGTGACGGTGATCGTGATCTCGGCCGGCATCGTCGTGATGGTGCCGCTGGTGCTGCTTATCGGCTACATCCTCGTGCAGGGACTCAAGGCCCTGCGACTTACGTTCTTCGTGAAGGACCAGACCGGCATCACGCCGGTCCTGCCGGCCACTGCGGGGGGCGGTGCCCACGCGGTGGTGGGGACGATCGAGCAGGTCGGGTTGGCCCTGTTGTGGTCGCTGCCGCTCGGACTGGCTGCTGCGGTGTTCCTCAACGAGTCGCGGAGCAAGTGGCGGCGGCCCATCCGGATCTTCGTCGACGCCATGAGCGGCCTGCCCTCGATCGTGGCCGGTCTGTTCATCTTCGCGGTGTTGATCATCCCGTTCGGCCACAGCGGCGGGCTGTTCGGCTTCAACGGGTTCATGGCCAGCCTCGCCCTCGCGCTGGTCATGCTCCCGACGATCACCCGAACCGTCGAGGTGGTCCTCCGTCTCGTGCCCGACGGCCTACGCGAGGCCAGCTTGGCCATGGGGGCGTCGCGGGCCCGCACCGTCTGGTCGGTCGTGTTCCCGACCGCCCGCACGGGCATGACCACCGCGGTCGTGCTGGGCATCGCCCGGGCCGTCGGGGAGACGGCACCGCTGCTGTTCACCGCCTTCGGCTACGACCTCATGAACTCGAACCCGTTCTCGGGTGCGCAGGAGAGCCTGCCGCTGTTCGTGTACCGCAACGTCAAGAAGCCCGACCTGAGCGCGATCGCCCGGGGCTTCTCCGGCGCGCTGGTGTTGATGTTGCTCGTGCTCGTCCTCTTCGCCATCGCCCGCTACATCGGCAGCGATCGCTCCAAGCGCCGCAACGCCCGCCGCAGCCGAGCCCGAACCACGACCGCGATCGCAGGAGAATCCGCCACATGACCGATCTCAAGGCGCCACCGCCTCCACCTCCGGCCTCGTTGAACGGGGCGGCCACGGGGGTGTCGCCCAAGCGCGTCGAGCTCGTCGGTGGCCCCCCGCCCGGTGCGGCGACGATCGAGGCACGCGATGCCTGCGCCTGGTTCGGCGACCACCTCGTTCTCGAGGGCGTCGACCTGACCATGCCGGCCGGTCGGGTGACCGCCCTGATCGGCCCGTCCGGCTGCGGCAAGTCGACCTTCCTCCGGCTGCTCAATCGCATGCACGAGCTCATCCCGGGGGCGGCGCTCGACGGTCAGATCCTGCTCGATGGCGAGGACATCTACGAGGTCGGCCGCCGGGCCCAGCAGGTGCGCATGCGCATCGGCATGGTGTTCCAGAAGCCGAACCCGTTCCCGGCCATGTCGATCCGCGAGAACGTGCTGTCGGGCCTGAAGCTGGCTCGGATCAAGTGCGACGACAAGGACGGCCTCGTCGAGCAGTCCCTGATCCGGGCCAGCCTCTGGAAGGAGGTTCGCGACCGCCTCGACCGTCCGGGCGGCGCGCTCTCGGGCGGTCAGCAGCAGCGCCTTTGCATCGCCCGCTCGCTCGCGGTGCAGCCCAACGTGTTGCTCATGGACGAGCCGTGTTCGGCCCTCGATCCAACCTCGACCGGTCGGGTCGAGGAGACGATCGCCGAGCTGCGCGAGGACGTCACCGTCGTGATCGTGACGCACAACATGCAGCAGGCGCAGCGGGTCTCGGATCAGTGTGCGTTCTTCCTCGCCGAAGAGAACCAACCGGGCGCGCTGGTCGAGAAGGGCTCCACCAAGCAGATGTTCACCAACCCGGGTGACTCCCGAACGCTCAACTACGTGCAGGGACGGTTCGGATGACCGGATACCGCGCCCGCCGCGGGCGACGGGTTCCCCGCCTGCTGCTGGCCCTGACCGGCGTGGCCGCGCTGCTCCTCGGGCTGACGCCCGGTGCCGCCACGGCCGCACCGGCCGCGGTCAACGGCTCGGGCTCGTCCTACGTCGGTCTCGCGATGCAGCAATGGGTGGCCGACGCCCAGACCAGCGGCCTCAAGGTGAACTACTCGCCGACCGGCTCGCCGCAGGGCCTCACCTCGTACGCGCAGAACCTCACCGACTTCGCCGGCACCGAAGCGGAGTTCACCGCGCTCAACAACACCAACCCGTCACGGGGCTACCAGTACGTGCCCGACGTCGCCGGTGCCGTGGCCATCATGTACAACGTCCAGGACAAGGCGGGCGGCAAGGTCGACTACCTCCACCTGGCGCGCCGCACGGTGGCGCGCAT
>JBBQHT010000319.1:0-5246 GCA_038324235.1 Acidimicrobiales bacterium | reverse complement strand
GACACCTTCACGCCCGACGACCTCGAGCGCCTCGACGTGCGCATGCGCGAGATCATCGCGGCGCGCCAGCCCTTCATCCGCGACGAGATCGCCGAGACCGACGCGCTCGTGCTGTTCAAGGACCACAAGTACAAGTGCGAGATCATCCGGGGTGCCGCCGACGACCCCACGTCGGCCACCGAGAAGGGCCTGGTGCGCACATACGAGAACCCGCCCGCGTTCATCGACCTGTGCCGCGGCCCGCACGTGCCCGACACCGGTCGGCTCGGGCACTTCAAGCTCATGCGGGTCGCCGGCGCGTACTGGCGGGGCGACGAGAAGAACCCGATGCTGCAACGCATCTACGGCACGGCCTGGGCCACCAAGAAGGACCTCGCCGAGCACCTGCACCGCCTGGAAGAGGCCGAGAAGCGCGACCACCGCAAGCTCGGCCTGGAGCTGGATCTCTTCTCGTTCCCCGAGGAGATCGGTTCGGGCCTCGCGGTGTTTCACCCGAAGGGCGGCATCGTGCGCCGGCTGATGGAGGACTACTCGCGCGCCGCGCACGAGAAGGCCGGCTACGAGTTCGTGTACTCGCCCCACATCACCAAGTCCCAGCTCTTCGAGACCTCCGGCCACCTCGACTGGTACGCGGATGGCATGTACCCGCCCATGGAGCTCGATGGCGGTACCGACTACTACCTCAAGCCGATGAACTGCCCGTTCCACATCCTGATCTACCGCAGCTCCCAGCGGTCCTATCGCGAGCTGCCGCTGCGGCTGTTCGAGTTCGGCACGGTCTACCGGTACGAGAAGTCCGGCGTGGTGCACGGTCTCACCCGCGCCCGTGGTTTCGCCCAGGACGATGCGCACATCTTCTGCACCCGTGAGCAGGTCGAGGACGAGATCGCCCGGGCGCTCAACTTCGTGCTCGATCTCCTGCGGGACTACGGGCTCACCGACTACTACGTCGAGCTCTCGACGCGGCCCGAGACCAAGGCGGTGGGCACGGTCGAGGAGTGGGACGAGGCGACCGCGGTGCTGCGCGACGTCGCGCTGGCCCAGGGTATGGAACTGGTGATGGACGAAGGCGGCGGCGCGTTCTACGGGCCGAAGATCTCCGTCCAGGCCAAGGACGCCATCGGGCGCACGTGGCAGATGTCCACCATCCAGCTCGACTTCCAGCTGCCCCAGCGCTTCGATCTCGAGTACGTCGGCTCCGATGGCGCCCGGCACCGCCCGATCATGATCCACCGGGCGCTGTTCGGCTCCGTGGAACGCTTCTTCGCGGTCCTGGTCGAGCACTACGCCGGCGCCTTCCCGGCCTGGCTCGCGCCCGTCCAGGTGCGGGTGCTACCTGTGCGCGACGAGCACGACACCTATGTGCACCGCCTGGTCGATCGCCTGAAGGCCGAGAGCTTCCGGGCCGACTACGTCGAAGCCAGTGAGCCGCTCGGCAGCCGCATCCGCAAGGCCAAGATGGAAAAGCTCCCCTACGTGCTGGTCGTGGGCGACACCGATGTCGACAACGGCACGGTCGGGGTGAACCCCCGGGGCGGCGAGGTCGAGCGCGATGTGGCGATCGATGACTTCATCGAGCGGCTCGCGGCCGACGTCGTCGCCCACGTCTGACCCCATGAGCCTCGATCATCTGTGGGCCGGCTGGCGCAGCGCGTACATCGAATCGGTCGTGGACGGCACCGCGTCCCACGGTGACGCCACCGACGGTCGTGACGGGGTCACGGCGCCACCAGCGGGGGAGGGGTCGCTCTTCGAGCGCATCCTCACGATGGCGGACGACGAGGCGTTCGTCGTGCACCGCGGCCAGACCTGTGCCGCGCTGCTCAACGCCTACCCGTACACCAACGGGCACGTGTTGGTGCTGCCCAACCGCGCGGTGGCCGAACTGACGGCGCTCACCGATGCCGAGCACGCCGAGCTGTGGACCCTGGTCCGTGACACCGTCACCGCCGTGCAGGTCGCCTACCGGTGCGATGGCGTGAACGTGGGCATGAACCTGGGCAAGGCCGCGGGCGCCGGCGTCCCCGATCATCTCCATGTCCACGTTCTGCCCCGCTGGAACGGCGACACGAACTTCATGACCTCCGTGGCCGAGACCCGGGTGATGCCCGAGACCCTCTCGACGAGCTGGCACAAGCTCACCACGGCCTGGCCACGCTGATCACCTGGCCAATTGATCGTCTGGCCGTCTGATCGTCTGGGCGATCAGGGGGACGCATCGCTTCCCCGATCGAATCGACACGAAGCCCTTTCACTTGTCAACCAATCACCATGGTGGTGCGTTGACATCGGCAGCAGGGGGCGCACCCTCAGCGCCCGCCGACGAAAGATGGACCCATGATGCTCACGAAGCACAAGATGGTGGTCACCGCACTCGCCCTACTGGTCGTGATCGTGGCCAGCGGGTGTTGGTACCAGGACGGCGGCGACGCCGCCCACTCCGGGTTCGTCCCGGGGGAGGCGGGCATCACGGCGGCCAACGCGCCGACGCTCATCCGCACCTGGACGAATGCCACCGTGGATCCCTCGACGGCTCCGGTCGTGGGGGGATCCACGGTCTACGCGGCTGGCCCCGGCGGCGTCACGGCGTACGACACGGCAGACGGCACGGTCCGCTGGAACACGTTCGGGCCGCACCCGGACTACGGCCCGATGTCGTTCGGCAACCCGACCCTGGACGCCACGGGGTTGGTGGTGCCGTACGCCAACATCGGCGGAGGCGGCTACGCCACGTTCAACACCACGACGGGTGACTCATGGACCGAGGGTGGGTTCCACCAGTTCGCCGCCACCACCAAGGCCTCGCGGTCCGACGCCTCGGCGAGCACCCTGGGTTCGTTCGGATCCGGCGGTCCGAGCGCGACCCAGTTGCGCTACGGAACGAAGTCGACCTACGTCTCCTGCTGTGACCTCTCGAGCTCCGGCCCGACCGATCCCGCGATCGTCGGCCGGTTCGTCGTGATCGGGGTGGGCACGACGGTACGGGCCTACGGGCTCGACACTTGCGCACCGGCGACCGGGCCAGGCGACTGCGGCCCCGATTGGACGACCGACCTGGGCGCCAAGGTGAGCGCTCCGGTGGGCATCGACGGTACTCGGGTGGCGGTGACCCTCGCCACGGGCGACTTCGAGGTCCTCGACCTGGCCACAGGGGCGGTGCAATGGACGGGCGACGTGCCGTCGGCCGGCGCGACCCAGGTCGCGAACGGCGCGGGGATCCTGTTCGTCGGGGGATCCGATGGCACGGTGTACGCGTTCAGCAAGAGCGGATGTGCATCGTCGCCGTGTGCGCCGTTGTGGTCCGTCGCCACCGGGAGCGCCGCCATCTCGCACCAACCGGTGGCCGCCGCCTACGTCGTGGTCGTCGGCACGGCTGACGGTCACCTCGTGGCGCTTCGGGCGTCCTGTCCGGCGTCCACGTGCGCTCCGTTGTGGACCGGTGCCGTGAGCGACGCCGACGCGCCGGGATCCGTGCGCGGCATCGCCTGGGAGGACGGGGCGCTGTACGCGACGGTGTTCAACGGCACGACAGGCTCGATCGCCCGCTTCCAGCTCCCCTGACCACCACGAGTCGGCCCCGCTTCGAAATTGAGACCGATCGTCGGCAGGGAGCCGACAGAAGGTCTCAGTTTCGGGTGGCCGGTGGTGGGTGGCGGGTGTTGCCGTGTCAGGCCACCGTCAGGTGAGCTCGGACCAGTCCTCGGGGTTGTCCTCGACGAACCACTCGACGACCTCGCCGTCGACACCGTCGATGAGCACCAACCCCCGCTTGTCGGGCGGTTCCTCGGCCGAATACAGCAGGATGCGCCATGTGGGACGGCTCAGCAGGCCGCGCCAGCCCATCTGGGCCGACGCGTGGCCGACCGGGAACCCGACCGTCGTGGTGGCCACCACCAGCGCATCGCGCTCGTCGACCTTGAGGTCCCACCCCGCCACGAAGCTGTAGATGCCGAACAGCGTGAGCACGATCGCGGCGGCCACGTACCCCTCGTTGACGAGGATCGGGTTGTTGTCCCGCGTCGTCGCGTAGAGCACGAGGCACAACGCGGAGATCACACAGTACAGGATCGCCGGGATGCGCCGGCGGTTGTTGTTGGGGAAAAGGTACGGACCGACGTAGCCCGCCGCGTCGAGGTCCTCGGGCAGCGCATCGCGGATGTCGGCGTCGGAGAGCGGCGTCGTCTCGTCGGGCATGGCGCCGACCGTAGCCGAGCGCCTACGTCGCACCGAAACCGACCGCGGCCCGACCGGCCCGGCATCCCGTCGGCCTCCGCGAAGCCTCGGGGCCTGCCGCACGCCGTCTCTCACGCGGCGACCTCGTCGAAGCTCCGGGTCGTCTGGCCGGTATCGCCCACCCGCCCGGAACAGCCGGTCGGCGCCGGCGTCGCGTGGGTGGCCCCGCGACGCCCGGGAGCGGTGCGCGATGGGTGGGGAGGACGGGAAACGGGGCCGGCGTTGCCGCCGGCCCCGTTCACGTTCATGTTCACCCTCGCTCATCGGTCACGGGTCGCCCCCGTGCCGGCGGATCAGCGCTGGGTGGCCCGGCGCCGCGTCACGAGGACGAGGGCGCCGCCGGTGCCGAGCAGCAGCAGCGCCATCCCCCCGAGGGTGGCGCTGTCCGAGCCGGTGGTGGGCAGGGTGCCGGTCGTGGCGGCCACAGCCTGGGTCGTCGTGCTCGCCAGGGGCACGTCGGCCACCAGGGCGGCGCCCACGGTCACGTTGGCCGACACGGTCTGGTTCACCTGCCCGGCGATGCCGGTGCCGCTGAGCACCACGGTGTGCGCCCCGATGCTGAACCCGGCGGGCACGGCGAACGTGCCGGACACGACGCCCTGCGGATCAGCCACGAGCGTGCCCAGCGTGACCGGGGTCGAGTTTAGCGTCGCGGTCACGGTGCTGCCCGGGAGCCAGCCCCCCGAGTCCACCTTGAACGACTCGCCCGGCACGAGGTTCGTCGGGGTCACCGCCAGGTTGGGTGCCGGCGTCGTCGTCGTGGTCGTGGCCGCCTGGGTCGTGGTCGTCGTCGCGGCCTGTGTGGTGGTCGTCGTCGACGACTGGTTCGACGTCGTGGTGGTGGTGGGCGCCGCGGTCGTGGTGGTGGTCGGGGCGGCCGTGGTGGTCGTGGTGGGTGCCGCCGTCGTGGTGGTGGTCGGGGCCGCGGTGGTAGTGGTGGTGGGGGCCGCGGGGGTCGTGGTGGACGGCGCGGCCGAGGACGTGGTGGTGGGCGCGGCGGAGGTCGTGGTGGT
>JBBQHT010000318.1:0-5253 GCA_038324235.1 Acidimicrobiales bacterium | reverse complement strand
CGTCGCCCGGTGCGCACCCATGGCCTCGCTGGTCCCACCGGTTGGGTCCGCCCGACGTCGGCCGTGGATGCGGCGGCCTCTGTCCGGCCCACGGCGGCCACGTATCGGCGCCGCCGGCTGGTTGCGCTGGTGCTCGTGGTCACCGTCGGCGCGGTGGTGTTCGTCGCGCTCACCACCATCAGCGCCCGTGTGCTCGGCGGCACCGCCGATGCCGCGCCGTCGGCTGGGCCCGTCGCGTCCGCCGCCGTCGCGTCCGCCGCCGTCGCGCCCCCCGCCGTGCACACTCACGTCGTGCAGCCCGGCGACACGTTGTGGACCATTGCCCGCTCGCTGCAGCCCACCGGCGATGTGCGCCCCCTCGTCGATCAGTTGGCGGCCCGTCATGGCGGTTCGGCCCTCCGGGTCGGCGAACGACTCGATCTCGATGCCCTCGGGCAGTGACGCCCATCCGGCCCGCCGTCAGCCGCCGGCGGCCGGCAACGCGCTGCGGGTCGTCCGCCTCCCGGCCGTTCGTGCCGCTGCCCGCCAGGGCGGTAGCGTTCAGGCCGTGCGTTGTCCCTCGTGTGCCGGCTTCGATGACAAGGTGGTCGACTCGCGCACGGCCGACGACGGCTCAGCCATCCGGCGCCGACGAGAGTGCCTGACCTGTGGACGTCGGTACACGACGTTCGAGCGGTACGAAGAGCTGCCGCTCATGGTCACGAAGCGATCGGGCGACCGCGTCCCGTTCGAGCGGGACAAGGTCGAGGCCGGGGTCCGGGCGGCGGTCAAGGGCCGTCCCGTGACGGCCGAGCAGATCGCCGCGTTGGCCACCGACCTCGAGGATCAGCTGCGCCTGGAGAGCTCCGAGGTCAAGAGCGAGCAGATCGGCCTGGCGATCCTCGAGCGTCTGCGTGATCTCGACCAGGTCGCGTATGTGCGCTTCGCCAGCGTCTACAAGGACTTCGACGATCCGTCAGACTTCCAACGCGAGGTCCGGCTGCTCAAGGAGACCGCCCCTAAGCGGCACTGACCCGCGCGGCGCTCGGCCCGGATCCTGCGGTCGGATCTGGCGGCCAGCGCCGACTGATCGACCGAGGTGGTCGGGGTGGCCGGGGTGGCCGGGGTGGCCGGGGTGGCCGGGGTCAGGCTCGGGTGTAGCGCAGGAGCAGGAACCCGGCGTCTTCGATGACCCGGGCGAGGTGCTGTGGGTGGGTGGTGGTCGCCGGTCCGTCGGCGCTCGCTCGTGCCTGGGCCACGCGAGCGGAGGATCCGCCGACGAGGGCCGGCGCCACGGTCAAGCACAGCTCGTCGACGAGGTCCTCGGCCAGGAGCGCACCGTTGAAGCTCGGGCCGCCCTCCACCAGCACGACGCGGGCCTGGTGTTCGCGGCCCAGCCAGGCGAGCGCCAGGGGGAGATCCACAGCCGTAGGCGCCACCCGGTCTGACGGGATCGAGATCACGTCGGCGTGCGGGGCCAACGCCGTTCGGCGCTCGGCCGGGGCGTCGGTACCGGTCAGCACCAGCGGACGCTGGGTGGGGTCGCCGAACAGGGCGGC
This sequence comes from Acidimicrobiales bacterium, assembly GCA_038324235.1. Taxonomy (GTDB): domain Bacteria; phylum Actinomycetota; class Acidimicrobiia; order Acidimicrobiales; family Acidimicrobilacustridaceae; genus JBBQHT01. Next base: position 3,715 of record JBBQHT010000318.1, on the reverse strand, counting down.
GGTGGGGTCGAGGTCGAGGCTGGCGGTGACCACCGCCAGGCGGGGCGAAGCGGCCTGACCGCGGGCCACCCGGGATTCGCGGCGGGCGGCGCTGGTCTGGGGTGGCCGGTAGTGCTCGGCGCGCACGGTGCCCGCGGCGACGAGGATCACGTCAGCGATGGCGCGCAGCGCCCCGAACATCGCCTTGTCCGCCGGCCCTCCGAGTCCGCCGGAGGTGCCCTCGACAACCGTCGCACCATCGGCGCTCGCGATCATGTTCACCAGCACCCAGGGGCGCGACGGCGGGGTCGGGCGCAGGTCCGCGGCCACCAGCGCGTCGAGATCGGACGCCAGAAGCAGGCGTGCGGACGGGTCCGAGGGGGGGTGCAACAGGTGCATCGGGGCACCGTAGCAAGTGGCGCGGCGGCCCGGGCTGGTGCACGTGGGCCTGCCGGTGGCGTCGTGTCGTGGGCCTCGATGGGGCGTCGTCCCGCGATGGCGCCAACCTCAAGGACCGGTCAAGACCTGGGCCCGAGCCTCAACCCTCCACCATCGGCGGTCGATGTCCCACTAGACACTGTCATCGGAATGGCGTTCTACTGAACGGTGTTCGGGCGAGTCCGGCTGGGGCGGCACCCAGCACGCAGGGGGGAGATCTGCATGCGAGTCGTGGACCAAGCGATGGCCCCCGTGTCCGCCGTGCTGCACGCGGCACGCCGGCCCACCACCTATTCGGGTCACCTCAAGGAGGTCACCTCCACGCTGGTCACCGCGGGAATGTGGCCCCTCGGCTTCCGGGATCGGGGGCTCACCGAGGTGGGCGACCCCTCCTCGCCCTCCGCGATTGACACGCCGGTGTTGTTGGTCCACGGGTATGGCGCCAACAAGTCCAACTGGCTCTTCATCGCCCGCTACCTCGAACAGGCCGGGTTCGGGCGGGTCCACGCCTTGAACTACAACCCCTTCACCGCCGACATCCCCCAGCTCGCCGCGCAGTGCGCCGAGAGGGCCGAGGAGCTCAAGGCGCACTTCGGCGTGGACCGGATCCACGTGATCGGGCACTCGCTCGGTGGCATCATCGCCCGCTACGCCGTGCAGATCGACGGCCTGGCCGGTGTGGACGTGTGCGCCTCGATCGCCTCACCGCACGGCGGGGTTCGCCTTGCCGCCTACGGGACCTCCCTAGCGGCGCTCAGCCCCTTCTCCACCGGTCTGCAGCTGCGCCCGGGCTCGTCGGTGATGACCATGCTCCGCTCGAGCGCCCGGCCGCTGCCGACGCGTTTCGTGGCGTACTACTCGAACCTGGATCTGATCGTGCCGGCGTCGAGAGCGATGATCGTCGAGCCCGAGCTCGCGGCCACGAACATCTTGGTGAAGGACCACGGCCACCTGTCGATCATGTTGTCCCGCAAGCTCGCGACGTCGATCGTCGACCAGCTCGGCGCAGCCGAGGGCCTGCCCGGCTACGGCGCACCGGTGCGAGCCTTGCCGACGCCGGCCCCGGCGGGATCCCGCTCGGCCGACGCCGTCGGCCGACCGCGGGGACGCGGCGCCGCCACAGGCCCGGTCCGCGCCGCTCGGGCCTGACCCCCGCGCGGGGCTGTGGACGACGTCACCCGAAATCCACCTCTAATTCACAGGGTTGTTCCCCTTTTGATTCACAGGGGATGTTTCGTAGGGTCAGTGCTGTCAACGGGGCTGTGGCGCGTCCAGCGGATGGTGGCTGGCGTCTTGGTTCTTGGCTGGCAGGACGGCTCCTTGGGGGCGGATTGCGTTCATGCGGCTCGTCACCTCCGGGTGCCGAATCGGGTGAGCGCCCTCTGACCTGCTCGTTCGCGCCACAGCATCCGTTGGTGTCCTCGGATGTGCGGCCGCGCCCCGGGTGACGCCCCGAAAACCCCGATCCGCACCCGCGAAACGCTTGACACCGGTGAAATTCCGTGTGTGTAATTTGCGGCACATCTTGTGGCCGCAGAGGAGCTAGGGGGACCACAGCCACAACATCTTGGGTACAGACAACCGAGTGATCAAAAGGTTGGTCTGGCGCCCGGAACACGATTGGCTGTGGAAATGCAGGTCGGTGCCAGCGCAGCTGGTGCTGGTTCCCGAGTCCGCACGGTGAGTTCAGCACCACGGCGTGCCGCAACGGGGCGGCGAAGACGAACGACGAAGACGAACGACGAAGACGACGAACGCAACATGGTCGAGGGATCGACCGGGAGGAGACAGGCCATGGCTATGGCACCCGAGCAGGCTGGCATCGGCATCCGCCGGCACTTCACGACCGAGGGGGTCCATCCCTACGACGAGGTGGCGTGGGAGACCCGTGACTCGCGGATCACCAACTACCGCGACGGTTCGGTCGCCTTCGAGCAGCTCGGGGTCGAGTTCCCGGTGGGCTGGTCGCTCAACGCGACCAACATCGTCACCCAGAAGTACTTCCGCGGCACGATCGGCACCCCCGAGCGGGAGCACTCGCTCAAGCAGGTGGCCGACCGCGTGGTCGACACGATCACGGCGTGGGGCGTGCGTGACGGCTACTTCGTCGACGCCGCCGAGGCCGCGGCGTTCAGCGCCGAGCTCAAGCACCTCATCATCACCCAGAAGGCCGCCTTCAACTCGCCGGTGTGGTTCAACATCGGCGTGAAGGGCGTCCCGCAGCAGGCCAGCGCCTGCTTCATCCTCGCCGTCGACGACCAGATGGACGCCATCCTCAACTGGTACGTCGAGGAGGGCACCATCTTCAAGGGCGGCTCCGGCTCGGGCATCAACCTGTCCAAGATCCGCTCGTCCTACGAGCTGCTCAAGGGCGGCGGCACCGCCTCGGGCCCCGTCAGCTTCATGCGTGGCGCCGATGCGTCGGCCGGCACCATCAAGTCGGGCGGCAAGACCCGCCGCGCCGCCAAGATGGTCATCCTCAACGTCGACCACCCCGACATCGAGGAGTTCATCTGGTGCAAGGCCCACGAGGAGAAGAAGGCGCGGGCCCTCGAGGCCGCCGGCTTCGACATGAGCCTCGACGGTCGTGACATCAACTCGATCCAGTACCAGAACGCCAACAACTCGGTGCGGGTCACCGACGAGTTCATGCAGGCCGTCGTCGACGACACCGACTGGAACCTCAAGGCCGTCACCACGGGCGAGACCGTGCGCACCGTGCGGGCCCGCGACCTCATGCGCCAGATCAGCACGGCCACCCACGAGTGCGCCGACCCGGGCATGCAGTTCGACACCACGATCAACCGGTGGCACACCGCCGCCAACACCGGCCGGATCAACGGCTCGAACCCCTGCTCGGAGTACATGCACCTCGACAACTCGGCGTGCAACCTGGCCAGCCTCAACCTGTTGAAGTACCTCGCCGAGGACGACGTCTTCGACATCGAGGCCTTCCGCCACTCGGTCGGGGTCATCTTCACCGCCCAGGAGATCCTGGTCGGCAACGCCGACTACCCGACCAAGCCCATCCAGGAGAACTCCCGCACCTTCCGCCAGCTCGGCATCGGCTACGCGAACCTCGGTGCGCTGTTGATGGCCCTCGGCCTGCCGTACGACTCCGACGAGGGTCGCACGATCGCCGCGGCCATCACCTCGTTGATGACCGGGCACGCCTACGCCACGTCCGCCCGCACCGCGGCCCGCATGGGTCCTTTCGCCGGCTACGCCGAGAACGAGGAGCACATGCTCCGCGTGCTCGACATGCACCGGGCCGAGGCGGCCAAGATCGACGAGGAGC
>JBBQHT010000317.1:0-5288 GCA_038324235.1 Acidimicrobiales bacterium | reverse complement strand
CTGGTAGAAGGGCAGCAAGCGGGTGACCGCGTCCTTCAAGAGCACTTGGTACTGATCCTCCGGCACCGCCTTGGGGTCCGGGTACTTGGCGCTCAGTTCTTGGCCGATCTTGTTCGACTCATCCTTCGCCACCTTGCAGATCGCGTTCGCCTGGGCGACGTACTGCTCTTTGGTGAGCGGTGCTGGAGCCGTCGTCGTCGCGAGGCTGCTCGCCGGGGCGCCGGCCGTGGTCGTGTCGGCCTTCCCACACCCAACGGCCATGGCGCCCACGAGCGCCAGCAGCGCAACGATGGATCCTGTGATGCGAACGGAAGGTGCAAACATGAAGCGCAAAGGTACCGGGTCCTGCGAGTGTCGGGCGGCTGACCCGTTCGGCTCCCGAAGGGCCCGGCCGCGATCCGGACCGACGTCGGACCCGGCTGACCCGTTCGACCCCGGACGCGATCCGGGCCGACGCCGGATCGTCGCGACGACTAGCGTCCGCATGGGCGCGGCGCTGGGGGCGCGGCCGTCCATGCTTCGACCATTCGGGGGAGATCATCGATGCCTGCCAGGCCCCACCATGCCCACCCGTCCGCGCCCGCCGCCCGTCACCGCCACCTCGCCCCCGGCGTGCTCGTGGCGCTCGTCGCGCTGCTCGGATCGTTCGTCGTCGTGACCGCGGCACCCTCATCCGCGAGCACCACGGCGCACGTCCTGCACGTCGGCTCGTGGCAGGGCCACCCCGGCGAGTACGCCACGATCCAGGCGGCGGCGGCCGCGGCGCAACCGGGTGACTGGATCCTGGTCGGCCCGGGCGACTACCACGAGCGGATGGACTACGCCGCGCCCACGGGTGAGGCCTCCGGCGGCGTGATGCTGACCACGCCGGGTGTCCACCTGCGCGGCATGGACCGCAACGCCGTGGTGATCGACGGGACCAAGCCCGGCGCACCCGCCTGCTCCACCGCCCCCGGCGATCAGGACATGGGCCCGAGCGGCCAGGGGCGAAACGGCGCGGAGTCGTTCAAGGTCGACGGCGTCACGATGGACAACTTCACCGTCTGCAACTTCCTCACCGGCTCGGGCGGCGGCGGCAACGAGATCTGGTTCAACGGTGGCGACGGCAGTGGCACGCAGAACATGGGTGCCTACTCGGGCACCTACCTGTCGGCCACCTCCACCTTCTACTCGGACCCGAACCGGGGCGAGTACGGCATCTTCGTCAGCAACGTCACCGGCCCGGGCACGCTGACCCACACCTACGGCTCGAACATGGCCGACGGCGCCTACTACATCGGCGCCTGTCCGGACTGCAACACGGTCGTGGACGATGCGCACGCGCAGTACTCGGCGCTCGGCTACTCGGGCACCAACTCGGGCGGCCGCCTGCTCATCCAGCACTCCGAGTTCGATCACAACAAGACCGGCTTCTCCACGAACAGCCAGAACAACGACGACGCACCGTCCCCGCAGGACGGCGCCTGCCCGGCCGGACTCACCGGGCCGACGGGTACGACCTCGTGCTGGGTGTTCCGCGACAACTGGGTGCACGACAACAACGACACGACCGCGCCCGGCACCGGCACGGCGGAGCTGGGACCAGTGGGCACCGGTCTGGTGATCTCCGGAGGCCGCAACGACACGGTGGTCGACAACCGCTTCGAGAACAACGGCAGTTGGGCGATGCTCGTCGTGCCCTACGTCGACACCGGTACGCCCCCGCCCATCGCGCACTGCGACGGCGGCATCAGCAACTGGCTCGGCGCGGGCTGGTGCTTCTACGGCGCGTGGGGCAACGAGATCGCCAACAACTCGTTCAGCGGCAACGGGTCGTTCGGGAACTACTCCAACGGTGACCTGGCCGACCTGTCCAACCCGGATCCGTTCCACGCCGGCAACTGCTGGCACGGCAACACGGATCCTGGCGGTGTCTCCTCCGCTCCCGCGGACCTCCAGGCCACCAACGCCCAGTGCGGCGTCAAGAACCAGGGGGGCGAGGCGATCAAGGTCGCCAACCTCAACAACCCGAGCTCGCTGCTCGGCCAGGTCAGCTGCGCCACCGGCGTCTTCGGGCCGTGCGGCACGCTGCCGTCCCCGCCGAACCCGCCGAACACCCCGATCGGCAACTACCCGACTCCGCAGACCCCGGTCATGCAGCCGCTGTTGAGCCAGCCGACGATGCCGGATCCCTGCGCCGGCGTGCCCGGCGACGCCTGGTGCCCACCCGCCGCGGCGCTCACGGTGTCACCGACGACCGCGACGCCCGGGTCCACGGTGGCCGTCGCGTCCACCGGCTGGCAGGCCGGCAGCACCGTCACGGTGACCATCGCCGGCGTCGCCGCCGGCACCCTGACCGCCGACGAGCACGGCACCGTCAACGGCAACGTGACGGTGCCGTCGTCGATCACCGCGACCTCGGCCACACTCGCGCTGACCGGCGTCGGCTGGGCGGGGTCGCCGCTCACCCAATCGGCGACGCTGGCCCTGACCCAGCCAGGGGGAAGCACGACGACCACCACCCCGTCGTCCGCTCCGGCCGCCATCCCGGTCACCGTGACCCCGGTCTTCACGGGCTGAGGCCCGCAGGGCGAGCCGTCCCAGGCCTGGGTGCGCATCGACACCGAGTGATCGCTCCCCTCACCGTTGGGGCACCGACCGTCGACACCCGACAGCCCGATCGCGCGGGCGGGGCCCGAACAGCCTGACTGGTGCCGATGAGTAGCCTTCCCCGGTGACCATCATCGACCCGGACGAGGCCTCATCGGCCCGATCCATCCACGACGCGTTCTTCGCCGAGGCGTGTGCAGCGCTCGGCTACGACGACTCGACCACCACGATGCTCCTGCTCGCCAGCCGCGAGATCCGCGCCGAGCTCCCGCTGCGACGCGACGACGGGAGCATCTCGGTGTTCAACGCCTTCCGCGTGCAGCACCACAACGCTCGCGGCCCCTACAAGGGCGGCCTGCGCTACCACCCAGACCTCGACCTGAACGAGTCGCGGGGCCTGGCCTGCCTCATGACGCTGAAGGCCGCCCTCGTCGACGTCCCCTTCGGAGGGGCCAAGGGCGGCATCGACTGCGACCCGCACGCACTGTCGAGCACCGAGCTCGAACGGCTCACCCGCGCGTTCGTGGGCAAGTTCCACCGGCTGCTCGGACCCAACCGGGACATCCCTGCGCCCGATGTCGGCCCCGACGCCCAGGTCATGGCGTGGATCAACGACGAGTACGCCAAGCTCTACGGGTACAACCCCGCCGCGGTCACCGGCAAACCCATCATCGTCGGTGGGTCGCATGGCCGCGTGGAAGCGACCGGCCGGGGCGTGAGCATCGTCATCGACGCGCTCGCGCGACTGCGCGGTGAGGACCTCAACGGCTCCCGGGTCGCGATCCAGGGCTTCGGCAACGTCGGCACCCACGCCGCCCTCGGCCTCGCCGCCCTGGGCTTGACCGTGGTCGCCGTGAGCAACGTGGGTTCCGCCCGGTACGCCGCGAACGGCTTCAGCACTGCGGAGCTCGCTGCCGCCGCGACCGAGCACGACCGCCTCCCCGAGGGCGACACCATCACCAACGCCGAGCTGCTGGCCCTCGACTGCGACTACCTGATCCCCGCCGCGATGGGAGGCGCGATCCACGCCCGCAACGCCCCTGACGTGCGGGCTCGGGTGATCGTCGAAGCGGCCAACAGCCCGCTCACCGCCGACGCCGACGCGCTGCTCGGCGCGCGGGGCGTCACGATCGTGCCCGACATCTTGGCCAACGCCGGTGGCATCATCGTGAGCTACTTCGAATGGGTCCAGAACCTGCAGCAGGTGTCGTGGACCCTCGACCAGGTCCACGACGGTCTGCGTGACCGATTGGCCGCCGCCACCGAGCAGGTGGTCATCCGGGCCGCCCACGACGACACCGACTACCGCTCCGCCGCGTACCGGATCGCGACGGTCAAGGTGAAGGACGCCTTCTTCCTCTCGGGCTTCTGATCGGGACGAACCAGGCCCGGCGGCAACAGCTCAGACGACCTCCGCGGCGGCGCCGGCGAACTGGGCGTTGTACAGGTTGTAGTAGGCGCCGCGTTGCTCGAGCAGCTCCTCGTGGGAACCCTGCTCGACGATGCGGCCCGCTTCCATCACCAAGATGATGTCGGCGTCGCGGATCGTGGAGAGCCGGTGGGCGATCACGAAGCTCGTGCGGTTGGAGCGCAGCGCGTTCATCGCCTGCTGGATGAGCACCTCGGTGCGGGTGTCGACCGAGCTGGTGGCCTCGTCCAGGATGAGGATCGTCGGGTTGGCGAGGAACGCCCGAGCGATGGTGAGCAGCTGCTTCTCGCCGGCGCTCACGCTGCCGCCCTCGTCGTCGAGGTGCGTGTCGTAGCCGTCGGGCAGGGAGTGCACGAACCGGTCCACGTAGGTGGCCTTGGCGGCCTCGAGGATCTGCTCCTCGGTGGCGTCGAAGTTGCCGTAGGCGATGTTCTCGCGGATGGTGCCGCCGAACAGCCAGGTGTCCTGCAGCACCATGCCCATGTTGGAGCGCAGCTCACGGCGGGTCATCTTGGAGATGTCCTGGCCGTCGAGGCGGATCGCGCCCCCCTGGAGCTCGTAGAACCGCATGATCAGGTTGACCAGCGTCGTCTTGCCGGCTCCCGTCGGGCCGACGATGGCGACGGTCTGGCCGGGCTCGGCGACGAGCGACAGGTCTTCGATGAGCGGGTTCTGCGGGTCGTACGAGAAGGACACGTGGTCGAACTCGACCCGGCCGCGGGGGTTGGGATCGGTCAACGGCTCGGCATCGTCCTCGGTCTCTTCCTCGGCGTCGAGCAGGTGGAAGACCCGCTCGGCCGACGCGATGCCCGACTGCATGACGTTGGCCATCGACGCCAGCTGGGTGAGGGGCTGGGTGAACTGGCGCGAGTACTGGATGAACGCCTGGATGTCACCGATGCTCATCGAGCCGCTGGAGACGAGCAGACCACCGATGACGGCGATCGCGACGTAGTTGAGGTTGCCGAAGAACATCATCGCCGGCTGGATGGTGCCGGAGATGAACTGGGCCCCGAAGCTCGCGGTGTACAGCTCCTCGTTCTTCTCGTTGAAGCGCTCCTCGACATCGTGCTGCCGACCGAACACCTTCACGAGCGCGTGGCCCGTGAAGGCCTCCTCGACCTGCGCGTTGAGCGAGCCGGTGTGGGTCCACTGCGCCACGAACTTCGTCTTCGATCGCGACGCGATGAACTTGATCGTGTAGATCGACACGGGGACCGTGATGAGCGCGACCAACGCCAGCAACGGCGAGATGTAGATCATCATCGCC
>JBBQHT010000316.1:0-5351 GCA_038324235.1 Acidimicrobiales bacterium | reverse complement strand
TTCCACTGCGTCCACCGGCCGGTCCGCCCGGCTCGCCTTCGCCGATGCCATCGGCCTGTCTCGAGGTTCCCGTGCGAGCGCCACACGATGAGCCGGGTGGCGCGGTTCGCCCTCATCGGCTGCGGGGGTGTGGTGCTGCTCGCCGTCGCGGCTGTCTTGGGCCTGATCGTGTTGATCAGGGTGCAGAACCGGGCCCCCGAGGTGCCGGCGAACTTCCGGGTCCCGGTCACCCTTCCGATCACCGAGGTCACCGCGCCGCCGGGCGCGCTGTTCTACGACTCGGACCGCACCGGCAACTTCGAGGTGTACCGGGCCGAGACGCCCGGGGGCCCACCGCGGCGGCTCACCACGGACACCGCTTGGGACAGCTGGTGGCCCCGGCTGTCCCCCGATCGGCGTCACCTCCTCTACTACCGCACCCCGGCCGGCGTGCACGACCAGGACTTCACGCAGACGCACCTGTGGGTGATGGATGCCGACGGCTCCAATCCCACCGAACTGCGGCCGCCGGGCCTCGACGGTTGGGCCCACCAGGGTCATGCCGAGTGGTCGCCCGATGGGACCGAGATGGTGATGTTCGGGGGCAGCAAGACCAACGCGCAGATCTACGTGACCGATGCCGTCGGGCAACACCCGCGGCAGGTCACCGATCGCGGCGGCACCAACATCGATCCGAGCTTCTCCCCCGACGGCCGCACCATCGCCTTCGTCGGGTGCCCCGCCAACTTCTGCCGGCCCGAGAGCTACGAGGTGTACTTCGTGGACGCCGCCGGCGGCGAGCCGCGGCGGATCACCAACGACGAGCTGCGCGACCAGGATCCGTACTTCTCGCCCGATGGGCGCCAGGTCGCCTGGCTCACGCAGACGTCGGCCCAGGGCCGGCACCCCGGCGGATCCTGGAACATCCGGATCGCGAACGCGGACGGCACGGACCAGCGCCGGCTGACCGACGACGACCAGATCAACAGCAAGCCCGAGTGGTCCCGGGACAGCACCACGGTGTTCTTCCACCGTCTCGAGCTCCCGCGCCTCAGTGGGTTCAGCATCTTCGCCGTCAACGCGGACGGCACCGGTCTGCACGAGGTCACCGCCGGCCAGCCCGGCGTCAACGAGTTCCCGTCCACCTGATGCACCCCTCACCTGCCAGCACTCCTCGGAGGAAGCCATGAAGCACTCCATCTCCATCAGCGGCATCGGCATGACCGCGCAAGGGCGCAGCCCGCTGGGCCCCGACGAACTGGCCATGGCGGCGGTCAAGGAGGCCCTCGACGACGCCGGCCTGCGGGCCAGCGACGTCGGCATGATCGTCATGGGCAACGCGCTCGGCGGCGCGCTGTGCGATCAGACGTCCGTGCGCGGCCAGGCGTGGTTGCACACCATCGGACTCGCCGGCGCACCCATCGTGAACGTCGAGAACGGTTGCGCGAGCGGCACCTCCGCGCTGCACATGGGGTGCCTCGCGGTCGAGGCCGGGCAGTCGCCCGTCGTGGTCGTGGGCGTCGAGAAGATGTGGACGGGCGACCGCGAGGCGACGCTGCGCGGCATCGAGGGATCGCTGGTGGCGGGCCAGCGCGACGGGCTGCGCGCCGAGATCGGCAACGAGTCGGGCAGCGTGTTCATGGGTCTCAACGCCGTGTGGGCGACCCGCCAGTTGCTCGAACGCGAGACCACCCGCGAGCAGTTCGCGGCGGCGGCGAGCAAGGCTCGTCGCCATGGGGCGGCCAATCCGCTGGCCCAGCACCAGCGGATGCTCACGGACCAGGAGGTGCTCGACTCCCCGACCGTGGTGGGTCCGCTGACCCGGTTGATGTGCAGCTCGTTCACCGACGGCGCGGCTGCCCTCGTGCTGCAGAACACGCCGGTGCCCGGCGCCCCCCGGATCATCACCAGCATCCTCATCTCGGGCGACGGCTCCTCGGAGTACCACCTGCGGTTGGGGGAGGCGGCCGAGGCGGCCTGGCAGGACGCCGATCTGGGCCCGGGCGACGTCGACCTGGTCGAGGTGCACGACGCGACCAGTGCCGAGGAGCTCTACGCCCTCGAGTCGCTGGGCTTCTTCGATCTCGGCGGCGCGGGCCCCGCCACGTTGGCCGGCGAGACCGCGATCGGCACGCCCGGGTTGGTGGTGAACTCCAGCGGCGGGCTGGTCGCCCGTGGCCATCCCATCGGCGCCACCGGCGTCTGCCAGGTGTACGAGCTGGCACTGCAACTGCGCGGCGATGGCGGGGCCCGCCAGGTCGAGCGCGCCCGGGTCGGCGTCTCGGTCAACACCGGTGGCATCATCAACCGCGACGTCGCGAGCGTCGGCGTGCACGTGTTGGCGGCCGACGGATGAGCCTGACCGACGAGCAGGACACGTTGAACCCCGACGACGAGGACGAGACCGCCCTCGATGCCGACGATCCGTGGCTGACCGTCGGCCGTCCCCTCCTGTCGCTCGCCGGCTACCTCAAGAGCGACTACGAGGCGACCCGGGACATGGACCCGACCCGGCCCCACGGCCTCGGCCGGACCCTCGATGTGCTGACCCAGTCGGGGTACCTGAGCCTGGCGCTGTACCGCGTCACCGCCGCCGTGCACCGTCGTGGGCACCGCATCCTCGCTCGCGTGCTGCTGCACCTCAACGTGTTCCTGTTCAACTGCGAGATCTACCCCCAGACCATCATCGGGCCTGGGGCGACGATCACCCATCCGCTGGGGGTAGCGATCGGGGCGGGTGTGGTCATGGGTCGTGGCGTGCGGATCCACGGCCTCGTGCGGATCGGCACGGCGGGCTACGAGGGGTCCAAGCGCGACGGGTTCCCGGTGATCGGCGACGACTGCCGGCTGTTCGACCACTGCATGCTGTTCGGGCCCATCGAGATCGGGGCCCGCTCCAAGATCGGGGCCAACGCGCTGCTGCTGCGCTCGGTCCCACCGGACTCGATCGTCGTCGCCCCCCAGGGCACGGTCCTCGAACGCTGATCAGCCCCACCGGGACGGGACGTCGCCACCACAACCGCAGCAATCTGTGGGCCGTGCCGTCGCACTGGCGACGGATCCGCCTACAGGATCCGATGGCGGTGGTCGGTGGGTCGGCCCGTGCCGGGTCAGGCGAGGGCGACGGCGAACACGTGCAGGTCGCCGCTGCTGACCGCGCTCGGCAGCGTGATCGAGGCCACGGTCCTGGTCGGGTCGAGCGGCGTCGTGGCCTGGTACAGGTAGGACGTGATCGGCAGGCTGGTGCCGCACTGGCAGTTCACGTATGGCAGGGTCCGCACGATCTGGTTGCCGAAGCTCACCGGGAGCGTCCCGGCCCCGCGGGTCCAGTCGGTCAGGCCCAGATCGAAGGTCGAGCGGGTGCCGTCGGTGTAGGTGATCGTCGCGGTGCCCTTGGCGCCGGCGCCAGCGTTGGTGGCTGCGCCGAGGACCCCGAGGGTCGTCGCGCCGGCCGGGGGCGCGAGGTCGAGGCGCTGGCCGGCGGCGACGACGTTGTCCGGGATGCCGCCCACGCCGGCGGGCCAGCGGTAGACCAGAGGCCCGACGCTGAGGGTCGCTCCTGCCGTCACCCCGGTGGCCGCGAGGGCCTGGCGCGAGTAGCTCAAGGTCGTGAAGTCGAGGTTCGCCTTGGCCGGCGTCGCGTCATCTGACACCCCGGTGTTGTCCGCATGGGGGCCCAGGTCGTTGGGCGCCGCCACGATCACCCGCAGGGTCACCGGATCGAGGGCCACGCCACCGGCGGACAGGTTGAACCGGAGTTGGTAGAAGCCGGGCGTGGCGGGCGCGGTGACGTTCACGAAAGCCGCCGCCCGACCCGATGCGGGTACCACGAACGACCCCGATGCCGGCGAGGAGGTCGGTGCCGGGTTCCCCCCCGGAGCCGCCACGCCCCAGGTGCCGGTGACGGCCGCACCCGTGGCGTTGGCGGCGCCGACCGAGATCGTGCGGGTCGACCCGGGGGGCAGCACCAGACCGCCTGATGGGTTGGTGAAGCCGAGCAACGGCCGGTCCGCCGTGCCGTAGGACGGCGGCGCGTCGACCGGCGCCGCGCCGAAGGCCACGTTGGGGGTCGTCGCCAACCCGACGTCGAGCGTGGCCCCGCCGAGCACGGTGGCCGCCGGCAACCACGCGCGGGCGGAGGCCACGCCGTCGACCGCCAGCGACGACACGTAGCGGGCGGTCGCCGAGGCCGAAGGGGCGTTGATGGTCAGGGTCCCGCCCGATCCGGTGTGCACGACCGCCCGAGGGAACACGGGGCTGCCGAGCACGACGTCGGCGGTCCCTGGCGTGGCCGGATAGAGCCCGAGCGCCGACCACACGTACCAGGCGCTCGTGGCACCCAGGTCGTCGTTGCCGGGGAGGCCGCCGGGCCCCGCCGCGAACAGCTGGGCCTGGATGCGCCGCACGACATCGGCGGTCCGATACGGCGCGCCGGCGGCGACGTACACCCACGGCACCCCGAAGGTCGGCTCGTTGGCCATGAACGCGAACGGCGAGCTGGGCCCGGTGTTGAGCTGGGTGAAGAACCGGTCGAGCCGACCGATCGCCGCCGTCCGCCCGCCCACGGCGTTGATCAGGCCACCCAGGTCATGGGGTACCGCCCAGGCGTACTGGAAGGCGTCGCCCTCCACGTAGCCGTACTGCGTGGTCGGGTTCGGCCCGACGAGGAACTGGCCGGTCGTGTACCGCTGCTGGAAGAGCGCGTCGCGCGCCTGGAACAGGTTCTGCCACTGAGCGGCGCGTGCGGTGAACGCCGCTGCCGTCGCGCCCTGCCCGACGCGGGCCGCGAGTCGGGAGATGGCGAAGTCGGCCGTGACGTACTCGAGGGTGGTCGACACCGGTCCGCTGAAGGTGCAGCACCCGTAGGTCGCGTCGGTCGGCAGGTACCCGCGGCCGAGGTACTCCGCCAGGCCGGGCCGGATGGTGCCGGGCGTGGTGGCCTCGTTCACCAACGTCGTCAGGGCCAGGTTCTGATCGAAGGCCGTGGCCCCGAACGCAGCGGCCCCGGCGATGATGGGCGCGGCCGGATCGCCGACCATCACGTACGCCTCGGCGTTGGCCAGCGTCCACTTCGGCAGGCGCCCGCCGTTCTGGGCGGCGTCGTCGAGCATCGACGAGACCAGGTCGCTCGCCTGCGCCGGCGCCAGCCACGCGAGCAGCGGGATCTGCGTGCGGTACACATCCCACCCGGAGATGTTCGCGTAGTGCGCGGCGCCGGTGGCGGTGTGCACGTTGCCGTCGAAGCCGCGGTAGGTCCGGTCGGCGTCGCTGAACACGTTGGGGTGCAGCAGCGAATGGTAGAGGCTCGTGTAGAAGGTGCGCTGATCGGCGACCGCGCCACCACCGATCTCGACCCGCCCCAGGAGGTCATT
>JBBQHT010000315.1:0-5356 GCA_038324235.1 Acidimicrobiales bacterium | reverse complement strand
TGTACAACGGGCGGCACAAGCAGGGTGAGCACATCCGGGTGTTCCCGTTGTCGAACTGGACCGAGCTCGACATCTGGCAGTACATCGCGGACGAGAACATCGAGTTGCCGACGATCTACTACTCGCACACGCGCGAGGTGTTCCGCCGCGATGGCATGTTGTTGGCGGTGGGTCCGTACGTGACGATGATGGACGGTGAGGAGGCGTTCGAGGCGGTGGTGCGCTATCGCACGGTGGGCGATGCGTCGTGCACCGGGGCGGTCGAGTCGACGGCGTCCTCGATCCAGCAGGTGATCGATGAGGTCGCCGCGACGCGGATCACCGAGCGGGGCGCGACCCGGGCTGATGATCGGGTGTCGGAAGCGGCGATGGAAGACCGCAAGAAGGAGGGCTACTTCTGATGGCCGAGATGTTGCGCTTGGCCACGGCCGGCTCTGTCGATGATGGGAAGTCCACGCTGATCGGGCGGCTCTTGTATGACTCGAAGGCGATCTTCGAGGATCAGCTCGAGTCGGTCGAGCGCACGTCGCGCGAGCGGGGCGACGAGTACACGAACCTGGCGTTGCTGACCGATGGTCTGCGGGCCGAGCGCGAGCAGGGCATCACGATCGATGTGGCGTACCGCTACTTCGCGACCCCGCGCCGCAAGTTCATCATCGCGGACACGCCCGGGCACACGCAGTACACGCGCAACATGGTGACCGGCGCGTCGACCGCGGATCTGGCGTTGGTGTTGGTCGATGCCCGCAACGGTGTCGTCGAGCAGTCCCGCCGGCACGCGTTCCTCGCCAGCTTGTTGCGGGTGCCGCACCTCGTGCTGTGCGTCAACAAGATGGATCTCGTGGATTTCGATCAGGACACGTTCGAGGCGATCAAGGACGACTTCCGGGCGTTTGCCACGAAGCTCGACATCACGGACCTGTCGTTCATCCCGATCTCGGCGTTGCAGGGTGACAACGTCGTGAACCGCTCCGCGAACATGGGGTGGTACGAGGGCGGTTCGCTGCTGCACCACCTCGAAGAGGTCTTCATCGCGTCGGACCGCAACCTGATCGATGCGCGGTTCCCGGTGCAGTACGTGATCCGGCCCATGCGCGACGAGTACCACGACTACCGCGGGTACGCCGGCACGATGGCCGGCGGGGTGCTCAAGGCCGGTGACGAGGTCGTGGTGCTGCCGTCAGGGTTCACGTCCACCATCAAGTCGATCGACACGGCCGATGGTCCGGTCGACGAAGCGTTCGCGCCGATGGCGGTGACGATCACGCTCAACGACGACATCGACATCAGCCGCGGCGACATGATCTGCCGACCCCACAACCAGCCCCACGTCGGCCAGGACGTCGACGCGATGGTCTGCTGGATGAGCGAGCACGCCAAGCTCGCCCAGGGCGCCAAGCTCCACATCAAGCACACGACGCGCACCGCGCGGGCGTTGGTGAAGGACCTGCAGTACCGCCTCGATGTCAACACGCTGCACCGCGACCACGACGCCACGACGTTGGCGCTCAACGAGATCGGCCGGATCAGCTTGCGCACCACCCAGCCGCTGTTCTTCGACGACTACCGCCGCAACCGCGACTCCGGCAGCTTCATCCTGATCGACGAAACCTCCAACACGACCGTCGGCGCCGGCATGATCACCGGCCCGACCCAGTAGCGGGAACGCCGCTCGTGACCGATGCAACCGAACGGGTCAGTCCCAACGTCGTGTGGCACCCGAGCGAGCTCCCGCGTGAGACCCGGTGGGTCCACACGGGTCAGCGCGGCGCCACGGTGTGGTTCACCGGCTTCTCCGGGTCGGGCAAGTCGACCGTGGCCGCGGCGGTCGAGAGCCGCCTGCTCGAATCGGGTCGCATCGCCTATCTGCTCGACGGCGACAACCTGCGCCACGGGCTCAACGGCGATCTCGGGTTCTCGGCGGCGGACCGAGACGAGAACGTGCGGCGCGTGTCCGAGGTGGCACGCCTCTTTGCCGACGCCGGCATCATCGCCCTGGTCCCGCTGATCAGCCCGTACCGAGCCGGCCGCGAGCGCGCCCGCGCCGCGCACGAGTTGGCCGACCTGCCCTTCATCGAGGTGTTCGTCGACACCCCGCTCGAGGAGTGCGAGCGTCGCGATCCCAAGGGCCTATACCGCCAGGCCCGCGCCGGTGAGATCAAGGGCTTCACCGGCATCGACGATCCCTACGAGCCCCCGTCGGCTCCCGAGCTCGTGATCACGCCCCGCGACGGCACGGCGGCCGATCTCGCGGCGCGCGTCATCGTCCATCTCGGGTCGGCCGGCGTCGTCTGACGACCGGCGTCGCCTGACGGCCGGCGTCGCCCGACGGCCGGCGTCGCCCGACGACCGGCTGATGTCGTTCAGTCGTCAGCGCGGACGCGCGGGTCCGCGGATTGGCGCCTTGCGTCGCGGTTCAACGATCCGTTGATGCGCCGTCGACCGAGCCGTGGGGCTCGCCGGCTTCCTGGTAGCACGCAAGGTGGAAGTGCTCCACCCGGTCCCACTGGCCATCCACGTACACGTTGCAGATGACCTGCTGCAGACGCAGCTTCGCTTGGAACTTCACCCGCTCGCCGCAGCCGACACATTCCGCCGAGTTCCCGGCTTCGATGTTCCGGATGACGGCGCGACTGGTGAAGCGTGAGGTCGGCTTCTTGGCCGTCTTTACTGCCATAGGGGTGGTATCGGCGCGTGGGCGCCGAAAAGGAAGTGTCGATCGCGTGACGGGCCCGGGCGGGGCGGGCGTCGCGCCCGCGACGCCGGTTCACTGGTCGCTGGTGATCGCCGAACCGAGGCCGAGATCGATGGCGCGCCGCACGAGCTTGCGCACCTCGTCCTCATCCGCGCCGGCCACGACGAGGGCCTGCACGCGTGCCTCGACATCACGGGCGATGCGTTCGTCGAACACCGGGGCCGCATCGGCGCCGGTCCCGCCGTCGTCCTCGCCCGAGGTTCGGGCCGGTCGGGCGAGCGATCCGGACGGTGCCACCGACGTGATGAGGATGAGGCCCAGCGCGGCGGTCGCGGTGATGATCCCGGCGGTGATCGCCGCCCCGTTGCTGTCCTTGATCGAGCCAACGATCATGCCCGCGATCCCACCCACGAAGACGAGCACGACGAGGCGGCGGATGAGGCGGGGCGACATGGCGGCGGACGAGGCTCTCAGCCGCGGACGAGCGGCTTGTACTTGATGCGGTGCGGCTGATCGGCCTCGGCGCCGAGCTCCTTGTGGCGGAAGGTCTCGTACTCGGAGAAGTTGCCCTCGAACCACCGGACCACCGAGTCGCCCTCGAACGCGAGGATGTGGGTTGCGACCCGGTCCAGGAACCAACGATCGTGGCTGATGACCACCGCACAGCCGGCGAACGCCTCGAGCCCTTCTTCGAGCGCCCGTAGCGTGTCGACATCGAGGTCGTTCGTCGGCTCGTCGAGGAGCAGCACGTTGCCGCCGGCCTTGAGGACCTTGGCGAGGTGGACGCGGTTGCGCTCACCACCCGAGAGCACGCCGACGGACTTCTGTTGATCGCTGCCCTTGAAGTTGAACGCGGCGACGTACGCGCGAGCGTTCATCTCGCGCGGGCCGAGCTTGATGATCTCGTTGCCGTCGGTGATCTCCTCGAACACCGTGTTCTTCGGATCGAGGATGTCGCGTGACTGATCGACGTAGGCGAGCTCGACCGTGGGGCCGACGCGGAGCTCGCCGGTGTCGGGGTGCTCGGTGCCGGTGATCATGCGGAACAGCGTCGTCTTGCCGGCGCCGTTCGCACCGATCACGCCCACGATGCCGGCCCGAGGCAACGAGAAGTCGAGGTCGTCGATCAACAGGCGATCGCCGAAGCCCTTGCTCACGTGCTCCGCATCGATGACGTTGTCGCCGAGGCGGTTGCCCGACGGGATGAAGATCTCGAGCTTGTCGCTGTCGCGCGCCGCGGCGTTGGACTCGGCGAGCAGTTGCTCGTAGTTGGTGAGGCGAGCCTTGCCCTTGGCCTGGCGCGCCTTGGGGGCCATGCGCACCCACTCGAGCTCGCGCTCGAGGGTCTGCTGGCGCTTGGCATCGGACTTCTCGGACTGACGCAGGCGCTCCTGCTTCTGCTCCAGCCAGCTCGTGTAGTTGCCCTCGAACGGCATGCCGCGACCATGGTCGAGCTCGAGGATCCACTTGGCCACGTTGTCGAGGAAGTACCGGTCGTGGGTGATCGCCACCACGGTGCCCGGGTAGTCGCGCAGGAACCGCTCGAGCCAGGACACCGACTCGGCGTCGAGGTGGTTCGTCGGCTCGTCGAGCAGCAGCAGGTCGGGACGGGACAGCAGCAGCCGGCACAGGGCCACACGGCGGCGCTCACCGCCCGACAGGTTGGTGACCTCGGCCTCGCTCGGAGGAAGGCGGAGCGCGTCCATGGCGATCTCGATCGTGCGCTTGAGGTCCCATGCGTTGGCCGCTTCGATCTTCTTCTCGATCTCGGCCTGCTCCTCGCCCAACTTGTCGTAGTCGGCGTCGGGGTCGGCCCACTTGGCCAGCACCGCGTCGTACTGCTCGAGCAGCGTGGCGGTCTCGCCCAGCCCGTCCATCACGTTGCCGATGACGTCCTTGCTGTCGTCGAGGTGCGGTTCCTGCTCGAGCAGGCCTACCGAGAACCCCGGCGACAGGCGGGCTTCGCCGGTGAAGCCGTCGTCGAGGCCCGCCATGATCTTGAGGAGCGAGGACTTGCCCGAACCGTTCGATCCGATCACGCCGATCTTGGCGCCCGGGTAGAACGACAGGCTGATGTCTTTGAGGACGTCGCGGTCAGGCGGGTAGTACCGGCCGACCTTGTACATCGTGTAGATGAACTGGGCACTCATGGCGACCGAGGTTACTGACCGACGGCGCGCGCACAGCAATCGTCGTGGTCCGCTTCGGCGCGAGCGCAAAACGCGAAGGGGACCCGCCGGAGCGGGTCCCCTTCGCTGCTTCGAAGCTCAGCGCTTCTTGGCCACTGCCTTCTTCTTGGCGGGAGCCTTCTTGGCGGCCGCCTTCTTCTTGGCTGGAGCCTTCTTGGCGGGAGCCTTCTTGGCTGGAGCCTTCTTGGCGGGAGCCTTCTTGGCTGCTGCCTTCTTCTTGGCCGGAGCCTTCTTGGCTGCTGCCTTCTTCTTGGCCGGAGCCTTCTTGGCTGCTGCCTTCTTCTTGGCCGGAGCCTTCTTGGCCACTGCCTTCTTCTTGGCTGGTGCCTTCTTGGCCGCAGCCTTCTTCTTTGCTGGTGTCACCGGCGCCTCCTCGGCGATATTTTCTACTGCTGAATTTGTAGCAGTGAACGAAGGCGATGTGTGGGTTTTCATCGACGTAGCGCGCGTTCGTGATGAACGTTGCGCGTCG
>JBBQHT010000314.1:0-5361 GCA_038324235.1 Acidimicrobiales bacterium | reverse complement strand
ACGACCCCGCCATGATCTTCATGCGAGAGACCAGCGCCCAGGCCGTGTTCGCGGTCTACGGCAGTACCGGGCGGCGTGCCCACATGCCGACCGAGAAGGCGATCGCCGACCACGCGTTCATCGTGCGATCCTCCGGCGGGACCGTCGCGGTCCCGCCGCCCAAGGTGATCACCGAGAAGCAGGGTGGCGAGACGATCTGGGTGTGCGACGACGGCGCGCTCGGCACGTTCACCGTCGACGCCTGATCGAGGCGGGATCAGGGCAGGGTGTGCAGGCGCAGGTGGTCGCTGGGCTGGGCGAAGGGCAGGGCGATCGACGCGCCCGACAACGCGGCCCGGCCGCTGCGCAGCGCGCCGGGCGGCTCGATGACGGCGCCACTCGCGATGTCGTAGGCGGTGGCCGTCCGTGCGGTGTCGTCCATGACGAGCACCGCCCGCTCGCTCATCACGGCGAAGCCCACATCGCCGGCCGGCAGATCGATGGTGAAGCGCGGGGTGGCGCGGGCGGTGTCGTAGAGGTCGAACCGGTCGTGGGTCTGGCGGCCGATCAGCGCGAGCTGGTCGGTCGCCCCGAGCAGGAAGGACGTGTCGAGCCCGGCGGGGTCATCCGCGCTGGCCCATCCGGCGGCGCCGGTGGCTGCG
Organism: Acidimicrobiales bacterium; assembly: GCA_038324235.1. Classification (GTDB taxonomy): domain Bacteria; phylum Actinomycetota; class Acidimicrobiia; order Acidimicrobiales; family Acidimicrobilacustridaceae; genus JBBQHT01. The sequence continues at coordinate 4,720 of JBBQHT010000314.1, read as the reverse complement.
TCCAGTTGCGTGACATGGCGCGGCACCCGGGTGCGCACGAACACACGTGCGCCCGTGGACCACACGTCGGAGGTGGGCACCGCCGTGAACCAGCGCGTGTCCCCGGTGGCGGCGTCCAACGCCATGACGCCCTGGGCCGTGCCGATGTACACGGTGGTGGCGTCGGCGGTCACGGCCGGTTCGGCCAGGCCCTGCCGACTCCACCGACTGCGGCCGGTCGTCAGGTCGATCACCTCGATGATGGCCGGTGTGTTCACCACCAACGTCGTGCCGCCGATGCGGGTCTGGTCGACCTCGTCCGGGCGCTCGATCTGCGAGACGAGGTGGCCGTCGGTCGGGTCGAACGCGGTGTACACGCCCCGGCAGACGACCACGACGAACGCGGCGGTCGGGTTGCTCAGCGGGCTCGCCCACTCGGCACCGGTGCAGTACGGGCTCTTCCACACCGGTAGGCCCTGGCCGTCGAAGCCGGTGACGTGATCGTCCCCGATGGCCACGAGCGAACCGGCGACCCACCGCGGCTCACTGAACTGGTGGAGGCGAGACGCGGGTGGGGACGTGACCGCGTCGTCGTTCCCGCTGACGGCGTCGTTCACTCTTGTGCCGATGGCATACGTGCCGGTGGCGATCAGGACGACCGCGGGGACGAGGAGCCACAACAACCACGCGAACCGGCGCGGCGGCGGGCCCGCGGGTGCCGATGGGGGGAGCGCAGGGTACGGACCGGGGGCCCAACGGGCGTCGTGGTACCCGCCACCGGCCCCGTCGATCCCGCCCCACCCCATGCGCGCATCGTAGGGGGATCACCCGCGGGTCGGGTGGCACCGATGGCGTGACCGGGGGCCGTGCTCAGGTGGCGGTGTCGACGCGTTCGAGCAGGTCGAGGCTGGCGGCCTGGATCTGGCGCTGCGCGTCCTCGCGAGCGATCGACGCGACGCCGTCGCCGGACTGCTCGCCGTAGTCACCGAAGAACGAGTGGGTGCCACCCTGCACGACGACGTACTGCGTGTCGGGCGGCAGCTTCACCTTCGCGGCATCGACCTTGGCCGGTGTGGCCAGGCCGTCGTTCGAGCCGGAGATCGAGGTGACCGCCAGCGTCGTGCGGTCGGCCAGGCTGGTGCTCGGGTACGACGCCCAGAGCAACAGGCCGTGGACGCGGGGATCGGATCCGCCCGCCACCATCGACGCGGCCACCCCGCCGAGCGAGTGTCCGCCGACGACCCAGCGCGTGATCTGCGGGTTGGCATCCATCACCGAGTAAGCGCCGTTGAGATCGAAGAACGCGATGTCGAACGGCAGCTTGATGATCACGACCGGGTAGCCGGCGGCCGCGAGCGGGGTCAGGTTGGGGACGTAGGCCCGCGGGTCGACGAGCGCGCCCGGGTAGAACACCAGCCCGGTGGGGCGAGCCGTCCCGGTCGGGCGGAGCTCGATGCGGGTGGTCGAGTCGGTCACCGTGACCGCCGCCGTGCCCGCCATCGCGTCGATCGCGAGGTCGCTGGCGGCCGCGGGCCGCCGGTAGAGCAGGCTGGCGAGCAGCAGGAGCACGCCCACGATCTCGATGCCCTGGATCACGGGTCGCCAGCGCGACCGCGGCCGGGCCGGCGCGTCGGCATCGTCGGGCATGCCGGCCGCGTCGGCCTCGTCGGTCGGCGGCGACCCTCGGCGGGGGAGGGCGAACACGCTCGTCCAGGCCACGGCGCTCGCGCCGGCCACGACGAGGATCAGCGTGATCAGCAGGGCCGGGTGCGAGTGCAGGATCGAGTTCGCGCGCGTGAAGAAGATGCGGGCGGCCACCAGCAACGTGATGACCGCGAACCCCAGGCGCCACCAGTGGACGTTCGCGCGGCGGGCCACGTCAGTGGCCCGGCCGGGCGCGCCGCTCGCGGGCGGCGGGATCCTGCCGGTAGAACTCGGCGAGCACCTCGTACAGCTCGCCGTGCTGGCGATGCAGGTCGACGGGCCGATCGAAGAACGTCTCGGTCGCAACGGCGAAGAACTCTCCGGGGTTCACCCCGGCGTAGGGGTCGAGCAGCTCGCCGGCGCGCCCCTCGTTCACCGCGTCGTACACGCTCGTGCACACCGCGATCCACCGGGCCCTCGTCTCGTCGCCGTCCATCGGGGGCATGCCGTCGACCAGGCCGTCGGCCATGTCGAGCTTGTGCGCGAACTCGTGGTACACGACGTTGTGCCCCCGTTCGGGGTGGCGGGCGTTCATCGCAGCGGTGTCCCACGCGATCGTGACCGGCCCATCGAACTGGGCTTCGCCCAGCAGACCGAGGGGCGCATCGCTCACGACGCCGCCGACCCCGACGCTGCGCACGCCCTTGGTCTCGAACGACGTGGCGTGCACCTGGATCCAGTTGACGGTGTCGTAGCCCTGTTGGTCCTCGTCCAGGCCGAGCACCAGGAGGCACGCCATCGCCGCGATGAGCACGCGGATGTCGTCGGTGAGCTCGAAGTCGCTGATGCCGAGCCAGCGCTTGTCGACCAGGAACAGCCGGATGAGGTCCTCGAGCGTCGCCCGTTCGTCGTCGTCGAGGAGGCGCCAGTGCGCGAGGCGTTCGGTGAGCAGGTCCCGCCACTCGTCGGCGAACGGAGCGTCGAGCGCCCGGGCGCGCTTGGCGTGTCGAGTCCAGCCGAACATGGATCGTCACCCTACCGACGGCACGGGTGCCCGGTAGGGTCGGCGTCATGGCTCCTGCTGCGCCGGCCACCACCGTTCGCCCGCAGGGGGAGCTCACCGTGCTGGCGTGGCCCGCGCTCGACGCCTTTCCCGTCGACGTGTTCGTCACGACGCGCGCCGGTGGCGTGTCGAGCGGCCCGTACGAGAGCCTAAACCTCGGCCTGCACGTGGGAGACGATCCGGCCGCGGTGATCGAGAACCGGCGCCGGGTGGCCGCAGCAGTCGGCGTCGGCCTCGACGACCTCGTGTTCTGCCGGCAGACCCACGGCCGGGTGGTCGTGACGGCGCACGGCGCGGATCGAGGGCGCGGCGCGCGGGATGAGGACACGGCGATCCCCGGGGCCGATGCCCTGGTGACCGTCGAGGTTGATCTGCCGATCGTCGTGCTGATGGCCGACTGCGTTCCCGTCGTGTTGTACGACCCTGTCGCGCACGTGGTCGCGTGCGTGCACGCCGGGTGGCGGGGCACCGTCGCGCGGGTGATCGATGCGGCGATCGGGTCGATGGTGGCCCGTGGGGCGGCGCCGGCGCGGATCATCGCCGGGGTCGGCCCCGCCATCGCGGGCGCCGCGTACCAGGTCGGCCCCGAGGTGCAGGCTGCGGCGCTGGACTGCTTCGGCGGCGACGGGCGCGGCATCGTCGAACCCGACCTCACCGACCCTGACGGTGATCGATGGCGCTTCGACCTGTGGGCGGCGAACGCGCGGATCCTGCGCGAGGCGGGCGTGCCCGCGGCCCAGATCCATGTCACCGACCAGGCCACGGGGGCCACGTCCCCCTTCTTCAGCGATCGGGCGCAGCGTCCGTGCGGCCGGTTCGGGCTCGTCGCGTGTCTCCGAGCGCGCTGAGGCCCCGGTAGGATCCTCGCCGGAGACGCCGAGGCCTGCACCCCGACGACCTGCCCCGACGACCTGCACCACGACTCGCCCGAAGGACCGCATGAGCTTCGATCCGGCCAGCGCTGCCGCCTTCCGCTACGACGGGTTCGAGATCGATGCGGAGCGTGGGTGCTTGACCGGCCACTACTCGATCGACGGCTGGCAGTTCCAGGAGGTCATCACCGTCACGTCCGCCGGGGACTGGAGCCGTCCCGCGGTGCTCGTCGCGGCGCGCTGGCTCTACCTGCTCGCCGGCGTGTCGTACTACAAGGCGGCCGCGCCGCCGGTCATCGACTTCGGCGAGTTCGCCCTGACCGACACCGAGCGCCAGGTGCTGCGCCTCTACTACGTGGAAGGCCTCGGCGAGTACGCCTACCGCAACGGCCTCGACCTGCGGGGCCTCGAGCTCCGCGCGGCGACCCGCGCCCCCGAGCGCGTCGCGCTGCCGGCGCCGTCGGGCCGACCGCTGGTCCCCTTCGGTGGGGGCATCGACTCGATCGTGACCGTCGAGCAGGTGCGCCCCCGGGCCGAGGATGTCGCGCTGTTCGTCGTGTCGATGGGCGGTGAGCGCTTCGAGGCGATCGAGGGTGCGGCTGAGGTGGCGGCCCTGCCGGTCGTGCGGGCCGAGCGCGAGATCGATCCCAAGATCCGCGAGGCCCGACGGCTGGGCATGAACTTCCGCAACGGCCACGTGCCCGTCACGGCGATCATCTCGGCCATCGCCGTGCTCGCCGCCGTGCTCGAGGAGCGCGATGCGGTCGTCATGTCGAACGAGTGGTCTGCCTCGGTGGGCAACGTCGTCGTCGACGGTCTCGCGATCAACCACCAGTTCTCCAAGAGCCTCGCCTTCGAGGAGGCCTTCGCCTCGGTGCTCGCCGAGAGCTTCGGTGACCAGTTCGCCTACTTCTCGTTCCTGCGCCCGTTCACCGAGCTCTGGGTCGCCCGCGAGTTCGCGTTCCTCACGCAGTACCACCGCACGTTCCGCAGCTGCAATCGGGCCTTCCACATCGATCGGTCCCTGCGGCTCGATCATTGGTGCGGGGTTTGCGACAAGTGCTGCTTCATCGATCTGATCCTGGCGCCGTTCCTCGAGGTCGGGCAGTTGCAGGCGATCTTCGCCGGACGTGAGCCGCTGGCCAACCCCGAGCTGGTCGAG
>JBBQHT010000313.1:0-5434 GCA_038324235.1 Acidimicrobiales bacterium | reverse complement strand
GACCCAGACGACCGGCCGCCGCAAGCGCGCCGTGGCCCGAGTCCGGATCCGTCCCGGTACCGGCAAGTTCCTGATCAACAAGCGTGAGATCGAGGACTACTTCCCGTCCGACACGCACCGCATGATCCTCACCGAGCCGCTGCGGCTCACCAACACCGCCGAGATGTACGACGTGGATGCCACGCTCGACGGCGGTGGCTCGTCCGGCCAGGCCGGGGCGCTGCGCCACGGCATCTCCCGTGCCCTGATCGAGCTCGACCCCGAGCTGCGCGGCGAGCTCAAGAAGGCCGGCTTCCTCACCCGCGACTCGCGTGAGAAGGAATCCAAGAAGTACGGCCTCAAGAAAGCCCGCAAGGCGCCGCAGTACTCCAAGCGCTGATCGCGGCCGGCGACAGCAACGTCGCGGTTTCTGGTCGAGGTGGTCGGGTCGGGCGCATGCCCGACCCGCCGCCGTTTTCTTCCTCTGTCGGTCGAAAGAGCAAGGGTCACGATGACGTTGAAGTTCGGAACCGACGGTGTGCGGGGCCACGCGGATGAGCTCGACGACCGGTTCGTGCACGCGTTGGGGCGAGCGGCGGCCGAGGTGCTCGCCGGGTCGGCCGGGCGCTTCGTGATCGGGATGGACACGAGGGCGTCGGGCCCGCGCATCGAGCGGGCGTTGCGCGCCGGCATCGAGGCCCAGGGCTGCGTCGCCGATGTGCTCGGGGTCGTGCCGACCCCGGCGGTGGCCTTCCTCGCGGCGGCCGAGGCGGTGCCGGGGGCGATGATCTCCGCGTCGCACAACCCGTTCGAGGACAACGGCATCAAGTTCTTCGCGGCGGGCGGCCTCAAGCTGCCCGACGCGGTCGAAGCTCGGCTCGAAGGCGCGCTGGACCGGTGGCTCGCCCCCTCCGCCGGCGCGGGCGCGGATGTCGACCTGGGCGCGGACCACGACGAGCCTGACGTGGATCGCATCGATCAGTACGAATCCATGGTGATCGCCTCGCTCGAAGGGCGTTCGCTCGGCGGGATGCGCGTCGTGATCGACTGCGCGAACGGTTCCGCGTCGCTCGTGGCGCCCGATGTCCTGCGCCGCCTGGGCGCCGAGGTCACCGTGCTGCACGCCGAGCCGGATGGGCGCAACATCAACCTGGACTGCGGGTCGACCCATCCGGCGTCGTTGCAGGCCGCAGTGGTCGAGCACGGTGCCACGATCGGGTTGGCCTTCGACGGTGACGCCGACCGCGTGCTGGCGGTGGACGAGACCGGTGCGCTGGTCGACGGTGACCACATGATCGCGCTGTGCGCCATCGACCTGCGTGAGCGGGGCGAGCTCGTCGGGGACACGGTCGTGGTCACCGTGATGACCAACCTCGGGTTCCGCCTCGCGATGGCCGAGCGGGGCATCAAGGTCGTCGAGACCCAGGTCGGGGACCGCTACGTGCTCGAGGCGCTCGAGGCCGGGGGCTTCGTCATCGGCGGCGAGCAGTCCGGGCACGTCATCTTCCGCCGCTTCGCCACGACCGGCGACGGCCTCCTGACGGGGGTGCAGCTGTTGGACCTGGTGATGCGCTCCGGCCGTCGGTTCTCGGCGCTGGCGTCCGAGTCGATGACCCAGTTGCCCCAGGTGCTCAAGAACATCCGGGTCGCCCACCGTGACCCGGACATCGCGTCGCACATCGCCGGCGAGATCGCAGCCGTGGAGGCCGAACTGGGCGACCACGGCCGGGTCCTGGTCCGCCCCTCGGGCACCGAGCCGCTGGTGCGGGTCATGATCGAGGCGCCCGACGCCCAGGTCGCGTCGGCCGCCGCGGACCGCCTCATCGCCGCGGTGGTGGCGGCCGCCGGCGAGGCCTGATCGCCGCGACGGCGACCCGCGACGATGATGCGGGCGACGATGGCGGCCGAGCCGCACCTCCTGGGGTAGCGCCGCCGCCGATCCGGCGCCGGCGTCAACCGATGGCGCTCCCGACGCGTATGGCACCCTGAGCAGGACCAACGGGGCGGAAGAGCGATGCGCGAGCGTGGAGGAACAGCGGCGATGGCGACGACGAAAGCGACGGTCCACCGTCGGCCGAGACCACGCACCACTGCTTCCGCACTGACCATCGCGGCGGTCTTGGCGGTCCTCGCCACGGTGCTCGCCGCGGCGATCGGTCCGGCTGGGGCCAGCCCTGCGGCCCCGCCCGCAGGCGGCGCGACCGCCATCGATCCCGCAACCGGCCAGCGCGCCACCCCGGCCGAGCTCGCCGGTCGGGCCGGCCGATCCGCAAACGCGATCCCGACGGCGAGCGCGGTGCGGCCTCTCGCCTCCGTGTCTGCCGAGCCGCTGGTCGCGTCGCGCCACGGTGTGCTGGTGTTCGACCCGGACCCCTTCAGCGGGTACAACGGGACCTTCGCCGAGCTCGGGGTCGCGCTCGGCGAGCCGGTCACCACCGCCTCGACGCTGCCAGATGCCGCGACCGTCGACCAGGTCCTGCTCGTGGTCGTTCCCGCGCAGGCCCAGAACCTGACGGCCTCGGTGAAGGAGGCCCTCGATCAGTACGCCGTCGCCGGCGGTTCGCTCCTCGTGTTGGGGGACAACGCCAACTACTACGCAGCGGCGAACGCGGCCATCAACGACCTGACTGCGACGATCGGCGTGGGCATCACCGATACAGGCGGATCGTATGACCGCAACTTCCACATCACGACCGACGTGCTGGCCGACCCTCTCACCGTCGGGGTGACCCGCGTCTCCTACGCGTGGGCCAGTGCGCTGAGCGTGAGTGGCACCGCCCGCACGCTCGTGCGCGGGGTTTCCGGTCAGATCATCCTGGCCGCGCAGGCGCAGGGCGCGGGCCTCGTCACCGTGATGGGCGACGTCAACGGCTTCGCGGACGACAACAACGACTGGGCGGGGGCCGACAACGCGACGTTGGCTGCGAACCTGGTCATCCCGGCCGGACCGTCGTGCGACGGCGCTGACCTGGCCCTCACCGGCGTGCTCACCCCGACGACCCTCGCGGTCGGCGTCGACGGCTCGCTCACGGTCACCGTCACCAACCGGGGCGCCTGCCAGGTGTTCGGTGCCCGGGTCACGATCACGCCGGGCCCGTCCATCGGCACCGACGCGCACATCGGCACGCCGACCCACGTCGACGGGACGTTCGCGCCGGGCCCCCGCCTCTGGTCCCTGCCGCCGCTGACCGCCGGCGCCACCGCGTCGCTCGAGTTGCCCTTCGGCGCGATCGCCGGGGCGACGCCACGGGATGCTGAGGTGAGCGCCAACATCACGGGGGCGGGCTTCCCGGCTGACGTCACCCCGACGGACTTCTCGGTGACGCTGCCCTTCACGCTCATCCCCCCGGCGCCGGGCTCGATCGTCGGCACCGTGCGGGCGGGTGGCGTCGGCGTCAGCGGCGTGCACGTCGTGGCCTATGACGCCCGGATGCTGTGGGTGAGCGCGGGCTTCGCGGTGACCGATGACGACGGATCGTTCCACCTCGACAACCTGGCGCCCGGGGCGTACCGGTTGCGAGCCACCGACTTCCGGGGCCGCTACCAGAACGGGTGGTTGTCCGCCGCGCTCGGCCGCGCCACCGGCCTCGACGCGTTGACCCAGCCGCATGCCCAGGCCGTCAACGTGCCGTCCGGCGGCACGCTCGTGCAGGCCATCGACCTCGATGCGAAGTCCACCGGTGCCATCGGCGGCCTCGTCACCGATGCAGGCGGCGTCGCGCTCGCGAACGTGTGGGTGCAGGTGCAGCTCCCGCCCGGCCGCCTGGCGTGCGGGTGCGCGACCGACGGGTTCACCGGCTTCGTGGCGGGCGCCATCACCGGTCCGCAGGGTGGTTTCACGATCCGTGGCCTGGTGCCCGGGCGGTACTACCTGCGCTTCGTCGACCAGACCGCCACGTTGGGGCCGCGCTGGTTCGGGTCGACCGCCCCGGTGCCTCCCACCGGACTGATCGGCATCGACGTGACCGACCACGAGGTCGACGTCACCCAACGGCTCTCCTGAGGGGCTGGTCGGAACGGACGTGGCGCCAGAACCGCGAGTCATTCCCCACGCTGCGTCCTCGGGCCACCCCGGATCGCACGGGGAGGGGCCGTGGGAGTGCCGCACTACACTTGCCGGGTTCTCGATGTTCGTCGGCCACGGGGCCCGCGGCATGCCAGAAACCCTCTGAAGGAGTCCTCGATCCATGTGCGGGATCATCGCCATCGTCCGGGGCCGCAGCTCCCGGGTCCCTCCGGCGTCGGCGGAGCTCCTTGCCTTGCTCGACGACGTTCCCGGGTTCCTGGCCGGTCCGTTGGACCCGTCGTTGCGAGCCCGGCTCGACGACGCTGCTGATCGCGTCGGCGAGGTCGACCGCCTGCTGCGGGGCTCGCCTGGCGTGCAGGCGCTGCTCGCAGACCGTGCGCTGCTCGCCGCCCTGGACAACATCACCGCCGGCCTGAGCGCGCAGATCGAGCTGATCGAACGAGCCCTCGACACCGTGGCCGGAGCGGCGCTGGCCGACCTCGAGAACGTGAACGCGGCGATGATCCGGATCAAGGACGCGGTGTGGGCCGTCCAGCGCGATCGGCTGCGCACCGCTCGGGCCGTGGACGAGCTCGCCGGTCCTGATGGTGGTCTGGCGGCCATCGAGACCTACCTGTCGATCCAGCAGGCCCTGTCGGCGCTCGATCGCCTCGAGGTCCGGGGCCGCGACAGCGCCGGCCTGCACGTGCTCGTGCGCCACCACGGCCTGGACCTCACCTCGCCGGCCATTGCGACTGTGCTGGCCGACCGTGCGGCGGATCCGTTGTTCGGCGCCCTCGCCGTGCGCACGCCCGAAGGGCACCTGAGCTTCGTCTACAAGGCGTCGGCCGAGATCGGTGAGCTGGGCGACAACACCAGGGCGCTGCGGGCGCAGATCCAGCACGACTCGCTCCTGCGCCAGGCGCTCGTGGCGCCGACCGCGGAGTCGATCGTGCTCGGCCACACCCGCTGGGCGAGCGTCGGCATCATCAGCCAGGCGAACGCCCACCCGCTCAACAGCGAGGAGCTCGATCGGGTCGACGGTCCGTACGTCACGGGGGTGCTCACCGGGGATGTCGACAACTTCGCGGACCTCAAGGCCACCCAGGCACTCCATATCGCCACCGAGATCACGACCGATGCGAAGGTCATCCCGACCCTCGTCTCGCGCCAGCTGAGCGGCGGCACCGAGCTGGTCGAGGCGTTCCGGGCCACGGTCAACGAGCTCGAGGGATCCGTCGCGATCGGCGCCAGCTCGGCCACGGCGCCCGACCGGTTGCTGCTGGCGCTGCGGGGGAGCGGGCAGGCGCTGTACATCGGCCTGGCCGAGGACATGTACGTCGTCGCCAGCGAGCCCTACGGCGTGATCGAGGAGACCGACACCTACCTGCGCATGGACGGCGAGACCCAGGCCGATCCCGACAACCCCGCGACGCGGGGCCAGGTGGT
>JBBQHT010000312.1:0-5440 GCA_038324235.1 Acidimicrobiales bacterium | reverse complement strand
TCCACGCGTCGGACCTGTCCGGTGAGGCGCTCGGCGTAGAGCAAGCCACCGTCGGGTTCGGCTAGCAGGGCGACAGGGAACGCGGCGCCGTCGATCACGAGTTCGGAGACCGCGGTGGGCGACGGGCTCGACGTGGTGCTCGTGGTGGTGGGTTTGGACGGGGAGCACCCGACCGTGAGCGCGGCGGCGAGTCCGACTGCCGCCATGGCCAGCGCGTGTCCCGCGGATCCCGGGGTGCGGGTCACGGGGCACCGTCGGCACGATCGAGAGGGGTCTCCACCGGAGCCAGCGTGGCCGCCCGAGCCGCCCGGCGCCACCGGACCAGGATCGTGACCAGGGCGACTCCCCAGATCACGGCCAGGACGATGCCGACGTTGACGACGTAGTCGTGGGGCAGCTTCGACGAGTTGTTGTCCCGCTTCCCGTACCCGCGCAGCAGCGGCCACGAGAAGAGCATGACGATCCCGGATGCGGCGAGCGCGGCGAGCACCGGACCCCGCAGGCGGCGGGGCAGGATCCACGCGAGCGCCAGTCCGATGATCGTGACGAGGGGCGCGAGGATCGCGTCGTGGGCGACGGCGAGTCCGAAGGTCCAGCGCGCGAGTTCGGGGGGCACCGTGCCGAGCGGGTCGCCGAGCACGCCGCGGAGGCCCCAGATGATGATGCCCCAGCCGATCACGAGCCCGATCCAGAACGAGGGGCCGTACTCCGGCTTCTCGTCGATCCCGCCGTCGCTGGTGGACGCGGCCATCAGTGCACCTCCACGACGGCGAGCCACTTGGTTTGCAACACGCCGGGCCGATTCGGCGCAATGAGTCGCACAGGGAAGCCGTGATCGAGCGACAGCACCTGGCCATCAGCCTCGAGCGCGAGCAGTGTGTCGGGATCGTGGGTGTGGGGATGGTTGAGATCCGACATGGCGTATCCACCGTCCTTCTGCAAGGAGCGGACCGTCACGGTGGCGTCCGGTCCCGCGCCGGCGCGGGAGAGCAGGTCGGGGAGCGAGACACCGCGCCAAGCGCGGCTGGCGCTCCAGCCCTCGACGCAGGCGATCGGCAGGACCGCCTCGCGCTGGGGCAACGCCTGGAGGTCGGCGAGTGAGAGCGAGAGCGGGGTGGCGACGTTGCCGATCACCTGGAGTCGCCACGCCGGATCGGTCGCCGCGGCCGTAACGCCTGTTTCGTCGGCCGTCCCGTTGACGGGAAATCCCGAGTCGCCGAGGTCCGGGGATCGCGGGGCGAGCAGCGCAAGGCGCGACAGGGGGGCGAGGGTCTGGCCGACGGTCACCGCGGTCAGTCCGGCCGCACTGGCACCGACGAAGGTGAGGAACCGGCGCCGGGTGTGGGCTGCGTCGGGATCCACGACGACTGCGTCGTTCGCCGTGGCGCTGGTCGCCGCGGTCGCCAACGTCGCTGTGGGCCGCCGCAGCGCCTCGCGGGTGATCGTGAGCTTGGCGCCGATGTGCACCACCATCGCCCCGATCGTGATCCACGCCACCCAGTAGTGCGCGGTGATGACGTGGAAGGGCAGCGGATACCAGAGGTCGATGTTGATGACGCCGCTGAAGAGTTGGTAGAGCGCGCCAGCCACGAGGGGGATCAGGCTGAGCCGTTCGAGGGCGTGCGCGACGCCGGTGACGGCCGGGCGGCGGAAGAACCGGGGGAAGACCGACCACAGCTTGGCCAGCAGCAGGGGCACCGTGGCGATGCCCGTCGCGACGTGCAGGCCCTGGGTGACGCGGAAGAGCCCGGCGGGTTGGGACGGGACCGTGAACCACGACACGGGCTGCTGCTGGAGGTGGGAGAACAGGCCGGTGACGAAGCAGATGGTGAAGCACACCCCAAGGGAGATGCCGAGGATGGCTGCCGTGCGTTGGTCGTGGCGAGGATCCGCGAGGGCCTGGGCTCGCCAACCGTCGAAGGCGCGGACCGGCGGGAGGCGGGCGAAGCGGCCGGGATCGTCGGGCGCCGACGGTCCTGGCGGGGAAGGCGGGGAAGGCGGCGACGTGCCGATCGAGGCGGTCATCGCACGGAGGTGGTGTCGGGCGTCAACGGGAGGACGCAGCGCCGGCCGAGATCGAACACCGCGTGCTGCTCCAGGCGCCGACCCACCGCCATGGCTTCATGCCGGGCGTTGGGCGGAAAGACGTGGACGACGTCGAGCCACACGTCGCGACCGGCGTCGAGCCAGCCACCGAGGTGCACGCCGTTCGCCCGCAGGGCGGGCCGCTGGGCGGCGACCCATTGGTCGACGCTGGCGTCGTTCCATCCGTCGAGCGGGAACTGCAACGTGCGGGTGGGATCAGCGCACACCGAGACGCCTTCGCGCAGGGGCTCGCCGGTGCGCTGGTGCAACGTGAAACCCCCCGCGATCTGGAGCAACTGGTGCAGGCGCGAGGCCTGCGCCGGCATCGGGGCGCTGGTCATGTCGTGATCCGCGGGCGCGACCGTACCCTGGTGGGCCGATGCGTGCGCGACGTTGCGTTGGCGCAGCGGCGCGCCTCGTCGCGAGCCGGGTGGCTCATGGACTGTCCTCCCACTCAGGCCCCGACGGGACCATGTTCGGGCTGCTCGACAACAGGTCCTGGTGGGAACCCCTGGTACGTGCCGATCAACGTGTTGGGATCCCAACGTTGCCACCTGGTGTTCGGTTCCCGGCGCCGCTGCGGATGTACCCGTTCATGATCCATCCATGTCTCAGGGTCGGCGGGCGTTTGGACCGGTCCCCTCGTGGGAGCGGCCTAGCGCCAGTCCGGGTGCACCTCGTGGTCCTTCGGGTACCGGTTGATGTACTGCACCAGCCGGGGCCGGTTCGTGCGGTTGGGCCGGCTGCCGTGGGGGAGGGCCTGATGCCAGATGACGGCGTCGCCGGCACGACCGCCGATCGCGATCGAGCCCAGGTCGTGCAGGGGTTGCCCGCGCGGGTCGACACCCTCCGCGAGCGCGTCGAGCCAGCGTCCGATGCGGTGGTGGAAGCCGGGGACGAGGGTGAGCGCACCCTGCTCGGGGTCGGTGTCGGTGAGGTAGACGAGGCCCTGGGTGCCGAAGGGGATCGGCTGGTCGAGGCTCACGTCCCAGTGCAGGTCGGGACCGCGGAAGGCGTGGCCGGGGCGCTCGGGGGCGTTGAACCCGACCCGGTCGGTCGACACCCACAGGTCGCTCGTCCCCCACAGCTGGGCGAACGCCTTGTGCAGGCGCGGTGATCGGCGGTTGGCCTCGAGCGCGGGGTGCTGGAACAGCTGCACCATGATCCCGTGGTCGTTGGGCTGGTACCACGTCTCGGGGTCGTCCAGGTCGGCCTCCACGTGCTTGCACACAGCACCAATGGCGGCGTCGCGATCGGCGGAGTCGATCGCGTCCGGCACGACCACGTAGCCCAGCTCGTCCCACCCGGCGAGGTCCCCGGGGGTGAGGACCGGCGTCATCGCGTCGATGGCGGCCAGCTCGTGGCGGGTGGCCTCGGGCGCGGGTTGGCCGCGCAGCGCGGCGTTCACCCGGGCGACCCGGTCCGGGTCGAGCCCGCCCGTGGTGGCCTCGATCCAGTCCTCGAAGTCATCGAACGACGGCAGGGTGCGCAGCTCCCCGAACGCCTGCTCGAGCCCGATGCCGATCGCGTCGAGCACCAGGTGGTCGTCGCGCATGTCGAGGTCGGGGCCTACCACCTGCCCGCGGCGCATGGCGTCCCACCGCGACCACATCCGCCGGAGGCGCACGACACCGAGCCGCCCGACCTCGTCTGGTGCCGCCAGGCTGTCCCCCGGATCGCTCATCGAGGGAAGCGCCGAGATCGGGGGCGGTGGGGCGGGATCATGGCGGCCGCAGCGTATCGACCTTCGTGTCGACGACCAGGCTCGGACGCGCGGCTGCGCTGGCAGACTGTGGCGGTGCCCCGCATCGAAGCAACTGCCATCGTGCCCGTCCCCCAGAACGTGGCGTTCCAGCTGTCGCAGACGTACGGCGAGGTGCGGTACCGCTGGGACCCGTTCGTGAAGGAACAGCACCTGCTGGACGGCGCGACCGCGGCGGACAAAGGAGTCCGAACGGCCACGACATCACGGCACGGGTTCAAGATGATCTCCGAGTACGTGACGTACAAGCCGCCCGGACACGTGGGGATGCGCATGGTCGAAGGGCCGTGGTTCTTCCAGACGTTCTCCGGGGGGTGGAACTTCACCGCACGCGACGACGGCGGCACCAACGCGACCTGGCGGTACAACTTCACGATCAAACCGGCGTGGCTTCGCCCGATCGCGAACCGGGTCGGGACCTGGGCCCTCAACCGGGACATCCGCCGTCGGTTGGACGCGTTCGCCGTTGCCTGCGCGGACGAGACGATCATCGCCGCCCTCCCGTAGAAGGGGCGCTTCGGTATCGATTTGGGTGTCACAGCCGATGAGTAAGGTCCGAGTATGGATGACGGCGGGCCGCACGGCGGGGTGGAGCAGCGGGTCGATCCTTTGACGGGGGAGGTGCTGGCGCCGGCTCGGCCCGGCCCCGTGGGGCTGGTGATCGGCACCGAGGACGCCACGCCCCTCGAGTTCTGGGTGGCGGTCGGGCCCGACGGGTTCTTGCAGCTCGACGACGTCGTGGCGCTCGAGCGCCGGTTGCCGGGGCGGGACGAGGCCGTGCGCATCTACGGCGTGGTGTCCCAGGTGCGCGCCCGCCACGAAGGCGCCCGCTTCGACAGCGACGTGTTCCTGATCGCCGACGGGGTGCTGCCGGCCGAGGTCAGCGAGGCGGCGCTGGTGCAGGCCACCCGCTTCGAGCCCGAGGTCTTCGTGCCGCCCCATCCCGGTCAGGCGGTGATGAAAGCCGTCGGCGCCGAGCGCGATCAGGCCCTGTTCTTCGACGGCATGCGCAAGGCGCTGCCCGCCGGGCTGTCGCGGGACGACGAGCCCATGTACCTCAACCTCGAGTTCATCGACGGCACCCGGGGTGCGCACGTCAACATCAGTGGCATCTCCGGCGTCGCCACCAAGACCACCTACGCCACGTTCTTGCTCTACTCGTTGTTCTCCTCCGGCGTCCTCGGCACCGATGCGCTCAACACGAAGGCGCTGATCTTCAACGTCAAGGGCGAGGACCTCCTCTTTCTCGACCATCCCAACTCCGAGCTCTCCGAGACCGAACGCGCCCGGTACGCCAAGCTGGGGCTCACCCCCGGGGCGTTCGGCAGCGTCGGGGTGTTCGCGCCGCCCCGGCGCGGCGACACCTCGGGGTCCCCCGATGTCGCGAGCCGCACGGTCGGGGTCACGTCCTTCTGGTGGACGATCCTCGAGTTCTGCCGCGAGGAGCTGCTGGCGTTCCTGTTCGCCGACGCCGAGGACGATCGCCAGCAGTACACGATGGTCGTGCACAACGTGGCCGCCCGGCTCAAGACCGACGCGCAGCCCCTGCCCGACGGCGGGGTCAGCATCGACGGACGCCAGGTCCGCACCTTC
>JBBQHT010000311.1:0-5486 GCA_038324235.1 Acidimicrobiales bacterium | reverse complement strand
CCCGTGATGAGCGCCATCGACATCGGTCGGCGTCTCAACCTGTTGGCCGCTGAAGCTCTGGCGGCGGCCGTCGTGCTCCGGGCCCGACATCGTCGTCACGACCGACACGCCGTTGGTACGCGAAGGCGCTGTCGAGCCGGGAGTCGGCTACAGCATCCATCGGTAGACGCTGGTCGGCCCCGTCGGTTGACCGACCGTTCTCGACAACCTCACAAGTCGTTGAGCCGTCCCCATCCGGTGTCTCACGTGGGCAAATCGAAGATCAACGCCAAGATCTCGCGAATCTGGCTCAGGATGATGGGGCCCACGTTGCCACGGACGTCGCCGACTCGGCCCGTGGACACGGCGCGAACATGCTGACATTGCGCCGCAGAACGGGCGGCGAGCCCGTTCGCGTCATCCACCTCGATCGACACCTCGGAGCGGAACGCCCTCAGCGTCGAGGTGAGGGGCACGACCTGGACCACCGACGGCGTCTCGTCCAAGATTCGCTGCGCGGTGACCACGACCGCGGGATGCATGAACCCCGCCTCCCGTCCCACGGGAACGCCTACGTCGAGCCCAATCACATCACCCGAGCTCAGCATCGAGCCAGGCCGATTCGTCGACACGCAGCGAGGCAACCAGCTCGTGTCCCATTCGTTCCTGCCGAAGATGCCGCACTGCGAGTGCGACGGTTTCACCGACCGTCGCACCCAACTCTCGGGCGAGGCGTTTGATCTCCTCGTGAGTCACCACGTCAATTCTCACACTGGTGCTTTGCATGCACATTACGCTACCAGGGTGCATGCAATGTCGGGAACTGCCGGGGCTCCTTCCTGAAGCGGTCGACAACGCGGTCACTACTCATCACCGTCGCCGCACGTGTCAGGGGGTAGGCCCAGCTTGGGGAACCTCACACGTCGGCAAGCCATCCTCCGCGGTCGAGGGAACGTCCGGCTGTTCGACAGGGGGTTGCGTGTACGCTACCCCCATGGCTCATGCCGCCGCGACAGCGCTTCGAGGGGCTCGAACACGAGCGGGCCTGTCGCGGCGTGCGCTGGCTTCCAGAGCCGGAGTCCCGACCTCGACGGTCTCGCGGATCGAGTCCGAGCAGAGCGATCCGACCGTCTCGATGCTCGAGCACCTCTTGGCGGCCGCGGGCACCCGGCTCACGCTCGACTGCCAGCCGATCGCGGCCCGACCTACCCTGGCGGAGCTGGCCAGTGCAGTGAGCCTCGACGGGAAGCGGATGAAGATCGACTGGACGCGCCTGCGCGGGTTCGCCGACTGGGCGACCCGCCACCCCGACCAGCTTGCCGACGCGATCGCCGAGCCGCCGGCGCGAACCTCCACGCCACTCGACGCAATCCTCGCGGCCTTCGCCGAGGAGCTCGCCGACCAGCGCGGCGTCAGCCATCCTCGCTGGACGCGCGCGGTCGGGCCGCTCACCGAGTCGTGGGCACCACCGGGAACGCCACGCATGCGAGCGGCGGCCGAGGCGACCACCCCACCTCCCTTCCGGCGCCGCAACCTCATACTGGCCCGCTCGTCACTGTTCCGAACGGCAGCGTGAACCGTGGAGCCAGGACTCCTGAGCGATCGTGCGGAACTCGAGGCCCTCTTCGGCGAGCTCGCCGACGAGCTCGCCGCTCTCGGAACGTCGACCGAGGTCGTGATGGTCGGCGGCTCATGGATGCTCTGGCACGCCCAGCGAGCCTCCACCCGCGACGTCGACTCCGGTCGCCGCCTCCCGACAGACGTGACCGAGGCCGTCAACCGGGTCGGCGCGCGTCACGATCTACGGAAGGGATGGCTCAATGATGCAGCCGCCGCCTTCTGGCCCTCCGGCATCGGATACGACGAATGCACCACAGTGTTCGAACACCAGGCGCTCGTCGTCCGCACCCCGAGCCCCGACGTCATCTTCGTCATGAAGCTGTATCGCGCCGATCCGCAAGACCGCGAAGATCTCATCACCCTCTGGCCGCTCTGCGCCTTCACAGACCCTCACCGTGCGGCGGAGTCGTTCAAGCGCGCGTACCCCCACGCCCCTGACGACGAGCACCTCGCCGGCTACATCGCAGACGTCGCGGCCGACGCGACCTCCGGTTGACCTCGCCACCTCGATCGGAGTTCATCGGTCAAGCAACAAGCAGCTGTCAACCGACCTCACCAATGACGCCAACCTCACCCTGCTCTGGTGTGCACACCCGCCTCCACCAACCGGGCTGGACAGCCGCCCTCGGCGACGACCACACCTGCCACGTCTGGAGTGATCCCCCCCGACATGCGCCGCGTGGCGGGCACCACCAAGGCCACGATCATCAGGCTTTGAACGAAGCGCGACGTCAACCTTCTCCCCGCACCAGGAGATAGAGCAACAAAAGGTTGCAGATTGCTCGATGCCGGGATACCTTGACCTGCAACCAAACGTTGCAGAAACGGGGAGCCCCATGGAGTACGGAACGATCGAACGAGAGATCCACGTCGACGCCTCGCCCGACATCGTGTTCGAGGTCATCAGCACGCCGCAGCACCTGCGCGAGTGGTGGCCCGACGAAGCGGTCATCGAGCCGGTGCCCGGTGCCATCGGCGAGCTGGTCTTCGGCGACCGGGCCGATCCCGAGGCGCATGTCGCGGCGATGACCGTGGTCGAGGTCGACCCACCCCGCCGCTTCTCGTTCCGGTGGATCCATCCCGCGGACGAGGTGGCCCGACCCGGCAACTCGCTGCTCGTGACCTTCGACCTCACCCCGTCAGGGTCGGGGACCGCCCTGCGCATGACTGAGGTCGGGTTCCGGGAGATGGGCTGGGAGGTCGCCGTGCTCGAGCACGAGTACCAGGATCACGTCAGCGGCTGGGATCACTTCGTTCCCCGCCTGGCGGCGTACTTCGATCGCCTGGTGGCCAGCCGGTGAGCGTCGCCGTCGACGACCACCTGTGGTCCGCGATCGGCGACCCGACCCGCCGCCGCCTGCTCGACCTGCTGCTCGCCGAGGGCACCGGCACCGCGACATCGCTCAGCGCTCGGCTGCCGGTGACCCGCCAGGCGGTCGCGAAGCACCTCGTCGTGCTCGATCGTGTCGGGCTGGTCCACGTCACGCCCCAGGGGCGCGAGATGCAGTACCGGATCGATGAGGCGCAGCTTGCCCGCGCGGTCGCCCAGCTCGCCGATGTGGGCGCCACCTGGGATGCCCGGCTCCGGCGCATCAAGGCGATCGCCGAAGCCATCCAACGAACGAAACAAACCAAGGAGACGAACTGATGGACATCTTGCACATGGTCGGCGCGAAGTCGACCTCGCCCGACGCGGCCTACGCCGCGCTGACGACGCTCGACGGGCTGCGCGGGTGGTGGACCGACGACACGACCGGAAGCACCGACATCGGCGGTGTCATCACCTTCCGCTTCGCCCGGGGCGTGATCGACATGGAGGTCCGCGAGCTCGACGCCGGCAAGCGCGTGCGGTGGGCCGTGGTCGGGGGTCCGGATGAGTGGCTCGGCACCACCGTCACCTTCGACCTACGCGAGGACGGTGACTTCACGATCGTGCTGTTCGCACACGAGGGCTGGACCGAACCCGTCGAGTTCATGCACCACTGCAGCACCAAGTGGGCCGTGTACCTGTTGAGCCTCAAGGCGCTGCTCGAGACGGGTGCCGGTGCCCCGCATCCCCATGATGTCGAGGTCGACAACTGGGATTGACCGGCCGGGGATGGCGCGGCCGGTCAGTTCGCGTGCTCGGCTCCCCTGCGACCTCTCGATCGGGCCAGGACCTCAGGTCGGCGCGGAGTCGAGGATCTGGTCGGGAGTGGGGGCGTCCGCCATGATCGCCGCGACCTGCCGGGCGGCGGCTCGGTACGCCAGGTCGGTGAGCACCGCGTCGAGCCCGGCCCGGATCCGGGGAGCGTCGTCGATGGTCAAGGGACGAAGGTGGCCGTCGTCGCCGGTCCCCGTGTCCACGGCGATGCCCGCGCCGGCCTGGACCACCCGTTCCGCGTTGAGGAACTGATCGGCGAACCGCGGCACCACCACCATCGGCACCCCGGCCGCCAGCGTGGCGAGCGTCGTCCCCGACCCGCCGTGGCCGACCACGGCATCCGCGGCGGCGAGCACATCGAGTTGATCGACCCACTGTTCGACGTGCACGTGCGCCGGCACCGAGCCGAGCAGGCTCGGGTCGAACGCCGGGCCCACGGTCAGCAGCACGCGGGCGTCGAGGTCCGTCACCGCCTCGCACGCCACCGCGAAGGTCGCCGCCGCGGAGGTCATGTGAGCCAGGACGGTGCCGAAGGTGACGTAGACGAGGCGGCGGTCGTCGTGGCCCCACCAGCGCGGGAGCGCAACCGGTGCCCGCGTCGCCGTCTCGCGGGTGCGCACCGTCGTCGGGAACGGCGACGGGTCCAGCGCGGCGGGGAAGCGCGTCCAGTACGGGGTGGCCCGCACGATGTCGGTCAAGCCGGGTCGGAGCTCCTCGAGGGCGGGCGCCGCCACCATGATCGAGCCCCACTCCGCCTCGGCGAAGCTGATCGCCACCTGGACCACCCCGACACCGGTGGCGGCGGCGACGGCCGCCGACGAGTACTCGCACGGGTCCCGCAGGATCAGGTCCGGCTGCCACTGGTCCACCGCGTCGACCATGAACGGCAGCATCGCCGCAGCGGCGAGCCGGCCGAACAGGTCCCGGTTCCCCAACACCGACGCTTCGAGCGGACCCACGACCGCCAACTGCTCGCGGATCGGCGCGACGTCCGCCTCGGGCGGCTCGCCCCCCGGCCAGAACTCGTAGCCGGTGGCCTCGACCATCGCGGCCATCGTCGGGGGAGCGATGACGACGGTGTCGTGGCCGGCGCGCCGGGCGGCATCGAGGAACGGCCGCAGCGGACCCAGATGACCCGCTCCACCCATTGAACACGCCGCCAACACCCGCACGGCGAGCACGCTACCGGCCTCTAGGTGTTTGGTGTTGAACTGCCGGATGTCCGGAACACGCTCGGTGCCGATGGTCTCGCGGAGCGCAACGAGCCCGGAATCATTGACGATTCTCCTGGCACGGACACAACGGAAGCACTACTATCGAACATGTGTTCGACGCCGCTGCGACCCTCGAGACGATCCCCGCCAGCCAGCGGATCGCGTTCGCCCGCACCCTCGTGGCCACCCTGCTCACCACCGATCTCACCGAGCTGTCCGACGCCGCCCTCACCGACGATCTCGTCGCCCTGATCGAGCTCGGCGAGTCCGTGGCCGCCCTGACCATCTTGTTCGCGGGCGCCTGGGAACCCCGCCAGGTCTGGACCGCCTCGCCGGCCCGCTCCGCCCGCGCCTGGCTCGCCCACCACAGCACCCTCGGCACCGCCGGGGCCGGGCGTCTGCTGCGCGCCGGCCGGTTCGTCCACGACTTCACCATCGTCGGCGACGCCCTGGCCGCCGGCACCCTCGCCCCCACCCAGGTCGAGATCATGGCCGCCACCGTCACCACCCCCCGCCGCCCCCTGTTCGCA
>JBBQHT010000310.1:0-5515 GCA_038324235.1 Acidimicrobiales bacterium | reverse complement strand
AGGGCGGCACCGGTCAGGTCGTCACCTATCGCCAGCTCGACGCAGCGGCCAACCGACTGTCGCGCGTGCTTCGCTCGGCGGGTCTCGCACCCGGCGATCACGTCGCGTTCTGCCTCGAGAACCACCCGCACTTTCTCGCGGTGATCTGGGGCTGCCACTACGCCGGCCTCTACTACACCGCGATGAGCTCTCGGCTCACGACGGACGAGATGGCGTACATCGTCACGGACTGCGGCGCCCAAGCGTTCGTCACGTCCGCGTACAAGGCCGACCAGGCGGCGGAGCTGGCCGACCAGATGCCCGCCGTGAAGGTGCGGCTGATGCTCGACAGCGCCATCGACGGCTTCGACTCCTACGAAGCGACCATTGCCGAACAGCCGCCGACGCCACTGGACGAGGAGCGCGTCGAGGGCCAGGACATGCTCTACAGCTCGGGCACGACCGGCCGGCCGAAGGGCGTCAAGGTGCCGGCGCCGGGCAAGCCACTCGGCGAGCCCGACGCGGTGACCGTCCTCGGCCAGATGCTCTTCGGCGCCACGCAGGACTCGGTCTGCCTGTCCCCCGCGCCGCTCTACCACGCCGCACCGCTGCGCTTCTGCCGCGCTGCGCACCGGCTCGGATCGACCGTCGTCGTGATGGAGCACTTCGATCCGGAGGACATGCTGCGCCTCATCGAGCGCTACCGCGCGACGTTCACCCAGGTCGTGCCGACCATGTTCATCCGGCTGCTCAAGCTGCCGGCCGACGTGCGCACCCGCTACGACCTGTCCAGCCTCGAGATGGCCGTGCACGCGGCGGCACCGTGCCCGGTCGCGGTCAAGGAGCAGATGATCGAGTGGTGGGGTCCGGTGATCCACGAGTACTACGCCGGCACCGAGGGCAACGGGTTCGTGTACTGCCACGCCGAGGACTGGCTGGCCCACAAGGGCTCGGTGGGCAAGGCCCTGCTCGGCGAGCTGCACATCGTCGGCGAGGACGGAGCCGAGGTCCCCCAGGGCGAGGAAGGCACGATCTACTTCGGCGGGGGTGGCGAGTTCGAGTACCACAACGATCCCGAGAAGACGGCGTCGTCGCGCCACGCCGAGGGGTGGACGACGCTCGGTGACATCGGCCGGCTCGACGCGGACGGGTTCTTGTACCTCACCGACCGCAAGGCGTACATGATCATCTCCGGTGGGGTGAACATCTACCCCCAGGAAGCCGAGAACGTCCTCGCCCTGCACCCCAAGGTCGCCGACGTCGCCGTGATCGGGGTCCCCAACGAGGACTTCGGTGAAGAGGTCAAGGCGATCGTCCAGCCCGTGGACATGAACGACGCCGGCCCAGACCTCGCCCGCGAGCTCATCGAGTACTGCCGGGAGCACCTCGCCGACATCAAGTGCCCACGCTCGGTCGACTTCCGCGCGGAGCTCCCCCGCCACGCGACCGGAAAGCTCTACAAGCGGCTCCTGAAAGACGAGTACTGGGCCGGGCACGACTCGCGCATCGTGTGAGCTGGCGTGGACCCTGTGTTCGCGTTCCTAGACCATCCGCTCCCGTTGGCTTTTGCTCACCGTGGTGGCGCCGGTGACTGGCCGGAGAACACGATGCCGGCGTTCGCAGCCGCCGTGGCGCTCGGATACACCCACCTCGAGACCGACGTGCACGTCACGCGGGATGGCGTGCTGCTCGCCTTCCACGACGAGGCGCTCGATCGCGTCACCGACCGCACCGGGCTGATCCGTGAGCTGGCGTGGGCCGACGTCGCCGCCGCCCGGGTCGATGGACGGGAGCCGATTCCGCGCCTGGTGGACCTGCTCGAGGCGTTCCCCGACGCGCAGATCAACATCGATCCCAAGCACGACTCCGCGGTCGAGGTGCTCGCCACCACGATCGTCGACGCCGGCGCGGTGGATCGGGTCTGCATCGGATCGTTCTCGGACCGGCGCATCGCGCGGTTGCAAGCGCTGGTCGGGCCGCGGCTGTGCACGGCGCTCGGTCCTCGGGGCGTGGCCCGGCTCAAGGCGGCCGGATACGGCCTGCCCGCTAAGAGCTTCGCCGGGCAGTGCGTGCAGGTTCCTCCGGGCCACGGCGCCCGCACCCTGGTGGACCCGCGGTTCATCCGGACCGCCCACCACCACGGGCTCCAGGTCCACGTGTGGACCATCGACGAGCCGGCCGAGATGCATCGGCTGCTGGATCTGGGCGTCGACGGGATCATGACCGATCGACCGGCCGCCCTGCTCGACGTGATCGCCGAGCGAGCCGGTCGATCTTCCTCGCCGGATCCTGCGTCGTAGGGGCCCAGGCCCAACGACGTCAACGAGTCCGGCCATCTGGACGGCGGCGGCGACCTCTATGGGTCCGTCAATCGCCCACGAGCTTGGGACCAAAACGGGAAGAGCCGCCCCGAAGGGCGGCTCTTCACCAAGAAACCGGAGGCTGGATCAGTCGGTCTCGACCGTGGCCGGGCGGCGCGCCCGGGTGGAGCCGAAGACAGCGGCGGCACCGAGGACCATGAGCGCAGCGCCCATGGCCACCAGCTTGCCGTTGTCGGAACCGGTGGTCGGCAGCGTGCCGCTGCTCGAGCTACCCGACGACGTCGACACCACGGTGACGGCGGCGTAGGCGACCTGATCGAGGCCATTCGCCCGCTTGCCGACGGCAGCGATCGTGTGGGCTCCGAGCACCGTGCCCGCCGGGATCGTCAGCGACTGGGAAACAGCCCCGGACGAATCGGCGGTGAACGTGCCGAGCGAGATCGGCGTCGAGCAGATGAACGTCTCGACGTCCGAACCCGGTGCAAAGCCTGTGGCCGTGAAGGTCACGGTCTGACCCGGGACCGCTTCAGGCGGATCGACCGCAGCCATGAGCTGGAGGTCGGCTGTGGGGCAGTCAGCGGCAGGCTTGGGTGCCTGAGCACTGGCCTGGGACACGCAGGCAAGGTAGCCCGTCGTGTCCAGACTGCCGTCGGGGTTCTTGAACTTCGAGATGTCACAAGAACTTGATTGGGCATGGGCGGACGAGGCCCCAACAATGCCCATCGTGAAAACAGCCCCAATGATGGCTGTCACGAAAAGCGCTATAAGGATCGCCCTGTATCTCATGCTGGTCTGGCTCACACTCACTCCCCTGGGTGTTCTAGGCGCAGCTTCGGTTACGAAACGTAGACGAGGAGCCCGCAAGTAGCAACCATTCGACCGTGACGATCGCTATGCCGCCGGGATTCCTGCCACCGGTTATTCCTCGCCACTATAGCCACCCTGAGCGTTGTGGCAAGGATCACACGGCCCATTTCCGCGAAATTCTCGGGCTGTAACTTCAGTCCGGCTGGCGCTTTCGGGGCTGGTTCGAGGAGGTACCCGCCTCCCTAGAGGCATCTAGGGCATGCCGTGGTGTTGCTGCGACACGAAGCCGCACGAGAACAATTATGACAGCGCCGTAGGTAATTGCGCTGCACGCGAGGGTCACGAGCGATGGCCAGTACCAGACGGGGCCGCTTCCAGCAGGGAGCGCGACCAGGCCGCCGGGCGACGCCGAGGTGGCGTTCCACCCCCGGAGCCATCCGGCGGCGTAGGGCCGGTTGAGGGTCGCCGCGCCTGATGCATCGACTTGGACGAGCGGTTCGACGACCGGGCCGGACGCAACGGGCCGGCCGTCGGCGCCCACGACGAGCCCCGGCCAATCGCGCACCTCGTAGAGATCGAGGGCGGGTGCGTGCAGGGCCAGGCGCAGGCCCGGGTCTGTCGTCAGCCCCGGGTACTTCAGCCAGTCGATCTCGTGGAGCAGCACGACCCAGCGCACCCCCAGCGACCGCATGCGATCTGCCACGGGCTGGAAGTTCTTCGCGTCGGCGAGGATCGCGTCCATCTGGCGCTCCCGCGGGTCCGATCGCTCGCGACGGTCCTCCTCACGCAGCTCGGGATCCGACGACACGAGCACATCGCCGCCAAGGTAGAGCGGCAGGGGGTTGAGGACGCGGCGGATGCCGTCGACCTCGAGGTTGTAGTACTGGTGCCAGGGCAGTCCCACCACCGTGCCGGGCTGCTCTTCGATCATCTGGCGCATCTGGAGGTACTCCGGGGGCAGGTCGATCGGCCGCAGCCGGCTGTCGAGGCCCCAGAGACCCGAGCTCGCCAGCCAGAGCGCGGCCACGATCGGGACGACGGTCATCACGGCGGCCACGGCCCCCCGCCAGACGGCGTCGGCGTCGGTGACGACCCGGGAGGCGATCCGACGCGCCCCGAGGGCGGCGGCGGGCGCCATCCACACCAGGTACAGCGGCAACAGGCGCTGTCCCTCTCGTACGACCGAGCCGACAGGGTTGCGGCTGATCGTGACGTACAGGTCCGACAGACCGGGCGTGGCACTGGCGACGGCGGCGAGGAACCCGATGGCGGCGAGGGCGACGAGCGGTCGGCGCAATCCGGTCGGCAGCGCCGGGGTACCGGCCACGGCCAACCCGGCGAGCAGCGCCCCCACGACCGCGACGGGCCACCCACCGGGCCAACCGACCTGGTAGAGCGGTTGCCAGAAGCCGTGGCCGGCGGCGAGCTGGCCGACCCCCTCGATGCCCTCGATGTAGGTCGCGAAGGGCGTCGAGTCCACGATGGAGGCACCTTCGGCGTAGACGATGATGCCCGGTACCAACCACGGGAGCTGGGCGAGCACCGTTGCCGCGACGACCTTGCTCCCGCGCCGCCCGCGCGTGGCCACCAGGCCCACGGCCACGACGAGGAACGTGATCGCGCCCCCGTAGTGCCCGGCGAAGCCGAGGGCGACGGCGGCGATGAACGTGCGCTTCAAGTTGTCGCCGGGGCGCAGCAGGGTCGGCAACACCCACGGGAGCAGGGCCATGGGCAGCGCGATCATGAGGTGCCCGACGGCGAGTCGGGTCAGAAAGAAGGGGTTGAGCACGAACAGGAACGCCGCCCCGTATCCGGCCAGCTCCGCGTGGCGAAGTCGGGCCGTCCGGTCGCCGTAGCGTCCCGTCGTGAACCGGTGCATGCCGACGAAGCCGATGACGATCACCGCGACCATCAGCAGCTTGCCGGCGGTGTCCCCGCCGATGAGCGGGGACAGCCACGCGATGGGCAACCACAGCGGCACGCGGCGCGGCAGCTCGGGGCCGAGCGCCCACACGCCCCGGGGCACCGGCACGTCGGGGGGGAGGATCAGGTCCAGGTTGAACAGCGGTCCCGGGGCGAGCGCGGGGCCGAGCACGACCACGGCCGTGACGAACCCGACGATCCAGGGGCCCCCGCGGCGCAGCCGAGAGGCACCGCCCCATCCCGGCGACGGGGCTGGTTCCTCCTTGGGTGCAGGATCCGCCCCGAGGGTGGAGCCTGCGCTGTTACCATGAGACGCCACGTTGACGACTCTGGCAGATTTTGCTTCGCCCTCGGGCGCGCGGTGCCCCACCCGGCCCCGCCGTCGGGCGGCCACGACGTCGTCAGGTGACCTGTCCATCGCCTGTCCTGGGGAGAACTCGACCGTTGACGCCTGCCGAACGCGCCCTCATCACCGCCGAAACCGA
>JBBQHT010000309.1:0-5516 GCA_038324235.1 Acidimicrobiales bacterium | reverse complement strand
CGAGATCGCGGGGTGGGGGGCGGTGGGGTGGCCGAGAACGTGGGGTGGGGGGCGGCCGGGTGGCCGAGAACGGGGGGTGGGGGGCCGCGGGGTGGCCGAGAACGGGGTCAGGCGTCGAGGACCTCGGCGAGGGTGACGGCGCGGGCCTGGTCGATCGACCGGTGGGCCGCGACGCCGACGGCGACCGACAGCAGGCCGTCCTCGAGGCTCACGCCGGTGGGGCCACGGCCCTGGCAGGCGGCGATGAAGTCGAGGTGCTCGAGGTAGCTCGAGCCGTGGTGGAAGCCTTCGTACGCGACGCGCTCGTCGTGGATGACCGCGGACGTGACACCGCCGCGTCCGTCGCGGCGCGTGCCGAAGCGGACCGTCGCATCGGGCAGGAACGCCTCGATCTTTCCCTGGTCGCCGACGGCGGACAGCTCCTCCTGGTGCTCGCTGCCCTCGGCGAACATGCACAGGTCGAGCAGCGCCCGCGCGCCGTTGTCGTAGTCGACGATGACGAACGCGTTGTCGAGGATGTCGGGCGTCTCGCCGTCGTAGCGCTCGTCGAGGTGGTTCACGTCCTGCGCCCCCGACGCCAGCACGCGCACCGGTCGGGCCTGCAGGACGTGGGTCATCAGATCGAAGAAGTGACAGCACTTCTCCACGAGCGTGCCGCCGGTGTTGCGGTTGAAGCGGTTCCAGTCGTTGACCTTGGGCAGGAACGGGAACCGGTGCTCGCGGATCGCCAGCATCTTGACCGTCCCGATGTCGCCCCGGTGGACGGCCTCGATGAAGCGCGTCACCGGCGGCATGTACCGGTACTCGAGGCCCACCCAGACCACGCCCGGGTGGCCCGCGGCCGCATCGATCACCCGTCGGCAGTCGGCGATCGTCGTGCACAGCGGCTTCTCGACGAGCACGTGCACGCCGGTGGCCAGCACGTCGGCCATGACGTTCGCGTGGGTGAAGTTGGGCGTCGCGACCACGACCGCATCGCACAGGCCCGACGCCAGCAGGTCGTCGTGGTGGTCGAACTCGGCGACGGTCGCCCGGCCGTCCAGCCCGTCCAACCCGCTGAACGCGCGGGCCAGCTCGCGGGACTGCGCCTCCGGGTCGGCGATCGCGGTGACGCGCGCCCCGTCGATCGCGTTGATGTTGAGCATGTGCTCGATGCCCATCATCCCCGACCCGATGATGCCGTAGCGCAGCTCGTCGCCGTCCATCTGCTCGCCCCCTCGGTGAACCGTCGCCCCGGTGCGGTCCTCGACGGCGCCGCACCTTACGTCGTGCGGTAGAACGTCCCATGGCCGGATCACTAATTCCCCCCTCCTCCCTGCCGGCGGCTGGGACGCGCCCGCCGGTCGAGGTGTCGTGGTTCTCGGCGCTGTGCGATGACGACTACGAGTTCCTCGGCGTTCCCGACCCGGCTCTGCGCAGCTCCTGGTCGCACTGCCGCGACATCGTGCTGGCGGCGGAGCGGGGCGGCTTCGACAACATCTTGTTGCCCTCGGGCTACGGCCTCGGCATCGACGCCGTGGCCTTCGCCGGCGGGGTGGCGCCGCTCCTGTCCCGCATGGACCTGCTCGTCGCCGTGCGGTGCGGGGAGCTGTGGCCACCGCAGCTCGCGCGCCAACTCGCCACGCTCGATCAGATGCTCGGCGGCCGGTTGAACATCAACATCATCTCCAGCGATCTGCCGGGCGAGACGCTCGAGTCCGCGCCCCGCTACCAGCGGACCCTCGAGGTGATGGGCGCTCTGCGGGCGCTGCTCGACGGCGAGCCGCTCGATGCCCACGGCGCGTACGTCGACCTGGCGGTCGATCCGCCGGGCGCCCACCCGACGAGCGGACGCTGCCCCCTGCTCTACTTCGGTGGGCTCTCCGAGCCAGCTCGTGAGGTCGCGGCGCAGGAGGCCGACGTCTACCTCATGTGGCCCGACCTCATGCCCGCCGTCGCCGAGATCATCGGGGATCTCCGCGCCCGGGCGGCACGGCACGGGCGGACCCTGCGCTTCGGCTACCGCGTGCACGTCATCGTGCGCGAGACCGAGGCGGCGGCTCGCGCCGCAGCCTCCCGCCTGCTCAGCCGTCTCGACGACGACGAGGGGGCCCGGATCCGAGGCCGATCGCTCGACAGCACGTCGGTGGGTGTGCGCCGCCAGGCCGAGCTCCGCGAGGCGGCCGGGGACGAGGGGTACGTCGAGGACCACCTGTGGACCGGCATCGGGCGGGCCCGCAGCGGCTGCGGCGCGGCGATCGTGGGCGATCCGGACCAGGTGCGGGCCAAGCTGGCGGCCTACCAGGCCCTCGGGATCGACGCGTTCATCCTGTCGGGGTACCCGCACATCGACGAAGCTGACCTCTTCGCCCGTGACGTCCTGCCGTTCCTCGATCACGCCCCCCTGCGGACCACGATGCGCTGATCCCCACCGTCGGCGGCGGAAATCGGGGGTGGTGTCCCCGCAACCGGCGGTTTCCGCGAGACAATGCAGCGTGGTGCTTCCGTGACCGAGACACTCTCGTCGTCCTCGCGCGCCCGCGCCGCCCTGGCGCGGGACGGCGCGGCGCGCCCCGGTGCCCACCACCCGCCCGGCGGCGGGGCTGGTCCCCAGGCAGCGCCGACGATCATCTCGAGCTCGACCCGGGTCGACGGGCCGGCCGAGCCGGGACCCATCACCAGCCGTGCGCATCCTTCCACCTGGAAGCAGCCGCGGGTCAAGGTTCCCTACCTGCCCGGCCTCGACGGCCTGCGCGCGGTCGCGGTCATGGCGGTGCTCATGTACCACGGCGAAGTCGCGGGATGGCAGGGCGGCTTCCTCGGGGTCGAGGTCTTCTTCGTCATCAGCGGCTACCTCATCACCTCGATCCTGCTCGCGCAGTGGCAGAACGACCGGCGCATCGATCTCAAGACGTTCTACAAGCGCCGGGCCCTGCGCCTGTTGCCGGCGCTGTTCCTGGTGCTGTTCCTGGCCGCGCTGTTGTCGGTGATCTTCCTGCCCAAGGAGGTCGCGACGCTCCGCGGGGACATCGTCTCGGCGCTCACGTACGTGACCAACTGGTTCTACATCATCGGCCAGAAGTCCTACTTCGAGTCTTCCGGCCGGCCCTCGCTGGTCCAGCACCTGTGGTCGCTGGCGGTCGAGGAGCAGTTCTACCTGATCTGGCCGCTGCTCTTCACCCTGGGCATGCGTCGCCTCGGGCCTCGCCGCTTGTGCGTCGCGACGGTCGTCGGCGCGGGCCTGTCGACGGCGCTGATGGCTGCGCTCTACCACCCCGGCGTGGATCCCTCACGGGTCTACTACGGCACCGACACCCGCGCTGGTGGTCTGCTGATCGGCGCGGCGGTCGCGTTCATCTGGGCACCGTTCCGCTTGCACAAGGACGTCGGCAAGGGCGCGCCGATCCTGCTCGACATCGTCGGCGGTGTCGCGTTCGCCACGCTCGTGGTGATGCTGATGGTCACCGACCAGTTCTCCGACGCCCTCTACCGAGGGGGCTTCGCCAAGGTCTCCCTGGTCACGGTCGTGGTGATCGCCGTCGTCGTGCACCCCGCCGCCCACCTCGGCCGGATCATCGGCTGGCGGCCGTTTCGTTGGGTCGGCCTGCGGTCCTACGGCCTCTACCTGTACCACAGGCCGATCTACCAGCTGACCCGTCCGGGCCTCGATGTCGCGCTCAGCGGGGCGCCCCTGCTGACCCTGCGCCTGGGCCTCACGTTCGCCGTCGCCACCGCGTCCTACAAGTACATCGAGACGCCCATCCGCGACGGTTCGTTCCGGCGGGCACTCTCGGCCTTCGGCGAACGTCCCGCGCTCGAACGTCGCCGGCTCGCGCGGCGGTGGGGCGCCGGCGCGGCCGCCGGGGTCCTCGTCGTCGTGTTCACGGTGTCGGGTGTCGTGCGCGCCGAGCAACCCCCGCCCGAGTTCGTGCTCGCCGGCGCCACCACGGGCGAATTGCCGCCCGGTCCCGCCGACGGCGCCTCGACCGACGCGGGGGCGCGGCCGCCGGCGCCCGCCGCCGCGCTCGGGACGACGTCGGGCAACGAATCGGGACCGGGTGATGCGGGTTCGGTGACCGCGGGTTCGACCGCACCGGGCGCGGCCTCGTCCGTACCCGGCGATGGCGCCACGACCACCACGGCCGCGCCGCCCATCACCGGGGCCGATGGGCAGCCGGTCACCACGGTCGCGCCGCCGACCGATCCGGCCACGGACCCGGCGACCGTGCCGGCGCGCCACATCAACGCCATCGGCGACTCGGTGATGCTGGGTGCGGCGAACGCGTTGAAGGGCTCGCTCAACGGTGAGACCTTCGTCGACGCCAAGGTGGGCCGGCAGGTCAGCGAGTGCCTCGCCATCCTGCACGTCTGGCATGACAACGGGTTGCTCGGTGACGTCGTCGTCGTGCACATCGGCAACAACGGCACGTTCTCCGAGGAGCAGTTCGCCGAGATGCGCGACATCCTCAGCGCCGTGCCCAAGGTCATCTTCATCAACAACAAGGTCCCGCGCATGTGGGAGGACCCGAACAACCAGGTGATCGCGGCGGGCGCAGCCACGATGCCCAACGCCGTGCTGATCGACTGGAAGGCCGAGGGCGACGCGCACCCCGAGTTCTTCTACAGCGACGGCATGCACCTCAAGCCCGACGGGGCCGCGTACTACGCCGGCCTGATCAACGCCCAGCTCTGATCCGGCCGCCGTCGGCGGCGGTAGGGTCTGGCCCCATGACGCCGGAAGAGATCGTGAACGAGTTCATCGCCCGGGTGTGCGCCAAGGACCTCGACGGGGCGTGTGCGCTGGTGACGCCCCTGGTCGAGTACGACAACGTGCCGATGGGCAAGAACGTCGGGCCCGGGGGCATCAAGTCCGTGCTCGAGCCGATGGCGGCGGGCCTCGACGAGATCGAGTTCGTGATCCATCGGCAGACCTCGACGGGCGGCACCGTCATGAACGAGCGGACCGATCGGTTCCGCGTCGGGGACCGGTGGCTCGACCTGCCCGTGATGGGCGTGTTCGAGGTGACCGATGACGGGCTCATCGAGCTGTGGCGCGACTACTTCGACCTGCCCACGTTGATGGAGCAGCTCGCGTTGCTCGGCGGTTGATCACCGGCGCTCGTCAGCCCGCCAGCGCGAACAACGCGGCGTGCTGGTCGAGCAGGTGGTCGCGCTCGGAGGGATAGCGGTGCGCGTACGCCGTCACGAGGGTGGCGGCCTGGTCGGCGTAGCTGGGCGCCCACCGCGGCCGACATGACCTCGCGACGCGATGCGCCGTATCGGCCGCGAGGTAGGCGGCATCGAGATCTGCGCCCCGATCGCGCAGGCGTCGGTAGGCAACCCGGACCGATTCGAGCCATTGGCGCAGCGCCACGATGTCGTCGGCGCCCGGTGCGCGCGCCGAGGCTTCGTCGCGGAAGTTGGCCTCGGCGGTGAACACCTCGGGGATCGCTTGGACCGCGACGGTGAGCTCGGCCCACAGGTCCGGGAGGGGGCGGGCCTCGAAGCCCTCGGTGACGACGCAGATCGATCGTTCG
>JBBQHT010000308.1:0-5521 GCA_038324235.1 Acidimicrobiales bacterium | reverse complement strand
CTGGATCCACAAGTACATCTTCCCCGGCGGGATGCTTCCCTCCGTCGAGGCCATCTCACGGGTGCTGCGGTCGAACACGTCGATGCACATCTCCAACATCACGCCGATGGGCCAGCACTACGGCCACACTCTGCGGCTGTGGCGCGAGCAGTTCGTCGCCAACTGGCAGCACGTGGCCGAGCTCGGCTTCGACGACCGGTACTTCCGGATGTGGGAGTTCTACCTCGCCTACTGCGAGGCGGGCTTCCGGACCGGCTACCTCGACGTGGCGCAGATCCGCATCGAACGCTGAGCGGCGTCGAGCCCGTGATCGCGCCGTCCGGTCCGGGCGGTGGCCGTCAGCGGCGCACCGTGACGGTGGCGACGGCCATGTCGTGCAGGCCACGACGGTCACGGTTGTAGATCGCCGGCGGCACCACCAGGCAGATCAGCAGCGTGCGCGCCAGGGCCGCGAGCAGGCTGACCGGCTTGCCGTCGAGGTGGACGACGGCGATCCGCGTGACGAGCTGTCCGAAGGACCCGCCGGCCAGGGCGGTGAGCAGGCTGCCCTCGAGCAGGAACACCATCATCGGCGCCCAGGCCTCCCACCCGTGTGAGGACATCACGGACGAGCCGAAGAACGCGCTCGCCACCAGGATCGAGGCGAACCAGTCCACGACCAGGGCCGCGATGCGCCGCCCCCAGCCGGCTGCGGCACCGCGCCCCTCGGCGGGCAGCCCGAGCCGCTGACCCGGGTAGGACGACTCGGCCGTCCGCGCCGGTCGTCCGGGCGACGACGAGGGGCTGTTGCTGCTCACGTCCCCACGCTAGCGGGCCTGCCCTGGTCGGCTTCGGCGACCTCGTCGAGCGGGTGCTGTTACATGGATGAAACGAAGCAGATATGCCGGAGAAACTGCTCATGCTTAGGTTGCGGCAGAGTGGTGCATAGGCAGAACCACCACTCGAGCCATGACAACCGCCCGACGACAACCGCCAGACTTCAACCACATGGCCCCCTGCTGGGCCAAGGAGGACGTATGTTCGCAAACAGCGACGAGCTGCTGAAGTACATCGAGGACGCGAGCGTCGAGATGGTCGACGTCCGTTTCTGCGACCGACCCGGGGTCATGCAGCACTTCACCGTCCCGGTCTCCTCCTTCGATCAGTCGGTCTTCGACGACGGTCTCGGCTTCGACGGCTCGTCGATCCGAGGGTTCCCGGCCATCCACGAGTCCGACATGCAGCTGTTCCCGGACCCGACGACGGCGTGGGTCGACCCGTTCCGCAAGGCGAAGACGCTGATCGTCAACTTCTTCATCCATGACCCGATCACCGGTGAGGCCTACAGCCGCGATCCTCGCAACATCGCGCGCAAGGCGATCGCGCACCTGAAGAGCACCGGCATCGGCGACACGGCGTACTTCGCTCCCGAGGCCGAGTTCTACATCTTCGACTCGGTGAAGTTCGAGACCAAGCAGAACATCGGGATGTACGAGATCGACTCCGTCGCCGGTGCCTGGAACACCGGGCGCGATGAGGAGGGCACCCGCGGCAACAAGGGTTACAAGGTGAAGTACAAGGGTGGCTACTTCCCGGTCGCCCCGACCGACCACTTCAGCGACATCCGGGACGAGATCGCCATCGAGCTCGAGAAGGCCGGTCTCATCGTCGAGCGCGGCCACCACGAGGTCGGCACTGCCGGACAGGCGGAGAGCAACTGGCGCTTCGACGAGCTGCTGCCCAGCGCCGACAACGTCATGAAGTTCAAGTACATCGTCCGCAACGTGGCCCTGCGCAACGGCAAGACCGCCACGTTCATGCCGAAGCCGATCTTCGGTGACAACGGCTCGGGCATGCACTGCCACCAGTCGATCTGGAACGACGGCGAGCCGCTGTTCTACGACGAGTCCGGTTACGCGGGGCTCTCCGACATGGCGCGCTGGTACATCGGCGGCCTGCTCAAGCACGCCCCGTCGCTGCTGGCGTTCACGAACCCGACGGTGAACTCCTACCACCGCCTGGTCACCGGATTCTAGGCACCTATCAGCCTGGTCTACAGCCAGCGCAACCGCTCGGCGTGCGTCCGGATCCCGATCACCGGACCGAACCCGAAGGCCAAGCGCATCGAGTTCCGCTGCCCCGACCCGTCGGCCAACCCCTACCTGGCCTTCGCCGCGCTCCTGCTGGCCGGCCTGGACGGCATCAAGAACAAGATCGAGCCGCCGCAGCCGGTGGACAAGGACATCTACGAGCTGCCGCCGGACGAGATGGCCGAGATCGACCAGGTGCCCACCACGCTCAACGCGGTGCTCGACAACCTGGAGCGGGACCACGCGTTCCTGCTCGAGGGTGGCGTGTTCACCGCCGACCTGATCGAGACCTGGATCGAGTACAAGCGCAAGAACGAGATCGACGCGATCCGCCTGCGCCCCCACCCGTACGAGTTCGCGATGTACTACGACATCTGAGCGGGCGGCTCCTTGGCGGGTACGGCGAGCAGCGCGGCGATGATCAGGCGGAGGCCAGTCTCGAAGTGCTGCTCGTCGCCCTCATCGAAGCGCGCCTCGAGCACCTCGAGCGCGTCCGCTGACGCGCCGGAGCTGGCCGCGAGCTCGCGCGCCGCGCGCAACGTCGCGGCCGGGTCACGACCGAAGTAGCGGCTGGCCCGGCGGCGGTTGGCGGCCACTGCGATCGACCCGAAGGTGTAGGTCTGCAGCACGTTGTAGAGCAGCCCGACGTCCTGGGCCCCGAGCAGCCGGAGGACCTGCGCGGACTGGTTCGTCGCGCTGAGGAGGATCTCGTCGGGCTCGGAGACCGCCATGCCCAGGGTCGCGAGGTCGAGGTTCTCGAGCCAGACGTTCCGTGTCCGGAGCTGGAGCAGTACGGACCATTCCAGCAGGTCGGTCGGGTCGGGCGGCAGCCCGGCGAAGATGTCCTCCCATACCCGATCGACCAGGCGTTGCATCAGCGCCGCCTTGTTGGCGATGTGGTTGTAGATCGCCTTCACGGTCACGCCGAGATCATCGGAGAGCCGCCGCATGCTGAGCTCGTCCAAGCCGTCTTCCACCATGATCCGGTAGGCGGTGTCGACGATCACCTCGTCGGTGAGCGCAGTGTCGCGAACCAGGGCGGGCCGACCTCGTCGGCGCGGTGGATCGCCTCCGACCGCCGTCGCGGCAGGGGAGCGCTTCGGCGTCTCGCTCATGGTCGGGGTAGGTCGTTCCGCTCATTAATCAACAGTGTTGACATTAGGACCCCCACGCTTTACGGTCAACCCGTCATGCGCGGGGATTACGGGAAGCGGTTTGCGGACCGGAGCCCCGGGAGTACCAGTGGATCTCATGGCAATCCACCACCGCTGTGGTTTACGACGGATCATTCGAGAGGGACACCCATGAACCAGCGTGCGAGCCACGGCTTCGACCCGAACCAGTCCAGTCTCCGGGGCGCACTCCGCTCACGTCGGCCTGGAGCGCGTCGGATCCGAGGTGCGGCGCTCGTCGCGCTGGTGCTCACCGGCAGCGTTGCCGTCTCGGTCACGGCCAGCACCGTCGCCAGCGCGCCCGCGTCGGCGGCCGAGATCACGACGACCTTCGGGGCCAACGACGCCTGCAACACCTACGTCGTTCCGCCCGACGTCACCCAGATCACGGTCGACGCCATCGGCGGCGCGGGCTTCGCGGGCGGCGGCCCGGGCAGCCCCGGTGGCAAGGGCGGCCGTGTCGCCGCGACCTACGACGTGAATCCGGGCCAGGCCCTCTCCGTCATCGTAGGAAGCAACGGCGGGGGCACCGGCCATGAGAACAGAGGCGGCGGCGCCCGGGCGCACGGTGGGGCTGGCGGCGATGGCCTGTATGGCACCAGCGCCTTCGGCAGCGCCTACAGCGGCGGTGGTGGTGGGGCCACGTTCGTGTCGACCAACGACGCGCACTGCGGGAGCACGGGTCACGCGGTCGACGCCGCGAGCGTGCTGCTCGTCGCGGGCGGCGGTGGCGGCGGTGGAAGCGTGTCGTCCTACGGCAGCCATGGCGGGCAGGGCGCCGACGCCGGTCTGAACGGTGGCAACAGCGGGCAGGACTGCTTTGTGTTCCTGTGCTCGGGTGGAGCCAACGCGGGAGGCGGCGGCTCGGTCGGCGGACCGGGTAGCCCAGGCGTCCCGCCCTACGGTGGCGGCTACGGCACCTCGCTCAACGCGACGCCGTCGGGCAGCGGTGCGTCTTGGTCGTACCTGACCGGTGGCTCAGCCGTGGCCGACGGTGGCTTCGGAGGTGGTGGCGGCGGCGGTTGGAACGGTGGCGGCCAGGGCGGCAACAACAGTCTGACGTTCGGCGGCGGAGGCGGCGGCGCCAACTACATCACAGCCACGGGTCGCTCCACGACGATCGTGGTCGCCGCCGGGGGCGCGACCCCGGCTGTCTCGATCACCCCGCTGGCCACCCGCCGGCTCACCGTCACCACGACGGGCACCGGCACGGGCACGGTGACCGGCACCAACATCAGCTGCGGCGCGACGTGCAAGGCGTGGTACCCGACGGGCACGCAGGTCACCTTGACGGCCACGCCGCTCGCCGGTGCCCCCGGCTCGCGCTTCGTCGGCTGGAGCGGCGCCGGCTGCACCGGTACGAACCTCACGTGCACGGTCGACATGAACCATGTGCAGTCGGTCGTCGCCACCTTCAACGACCTCGAGCGCTTCACCTACACCACGTCGAACTTCGGGGGCCACGGCGCCGGGACCATCACGACGAGCCCGGCGGGCTTCCCCTGTGGTGTCGGCTGCATCGACTTCGACCGCGGCACCACGATCGCGGCCACCGGCACGGCGGACAACGTGTCGGTGTTCCAGTACTGGGACTGCCACGGCAGCTACCAGACCACCAACCCCTGCACCCTGCTGATGGACCGCTCGCGCGTGGGCACTGCCGGCTTCGCCGAGAACGTGCTCACCGTGCGCAAGGCGGGCGCCGGCTCCGGCCGGATCGTCAGCTCGCCCGCCGGCATCGACTGCGACAGCGCCTGCGCGACACAGTCCAAGTTCTACGGGTGGGGCACGCAGGTCAACCTCACCGCCATCCCCGACCCCGGCTCGACGGCCCAGTGGGGTACCTACGGTTGCAATGGCAACGGGGATACGTGCGTCCACACGATGGAGGGCTCGTTCGCCCCCACTGTCTGGTTCACCAAGAATTCGGTGAACCTGAACGTCGCCACGACCGGGACCGGCTTCGGCCATGTCGTCAGCTCACCGTCTGGCATCGATTGCGGCCTGAGCAGCGTTTGCGCCTACTTCCCCTACGAGCAGTTCACGACCGTGACCCTCACGGCCACGCCGATCACCGGCACGCCGTACAACGACACGACCTTCCTCGGCTGGTCGGGTGCGTGCACCAACGTCACCGGTCCCTGCACCGTCACGCTCGACGTCGCCAAATCCGTCTCGGCCCGATTCGACCTCATCCCCCGCTATCAACTCCACGCGTCCACGAGCGGCAACGGCAGCGGGACCGTTGCCGCTGACGTCGGTGACCTGACCTGCGGCGAT
>JBBQHT010000307.1:0-5528 GCA_038324235.1 Acidimicrobiales bacterium | reverse complement strand
GGGTGGCGTGCCGACGGCGCGGCCTGACAGTATCTGACGTCTCGTCAGATCTCTTGGAGGATCCGCCATGCCGACCGACGTGCTGATCGTCAGAGCCGCCCGCACGCCCATCGCCACCGCGAACAAGGGGTCGCTCCTCGGCGTCGACGCGGTCGCGCTGGCCGAGACCGCCATCGGCGCGGCGGTCAAGCGCTCGGGCATCCCGGCGGACCAGATCGAGGACATGGGCTTCGGCGAGTCGATGCAGGGGGGCGGCAACATCGGCCGCAACGTGGCCGTGCGCCTCGGCCTGATCAACGTCCCCGGCGTCGCCATGCAGCGGTGGTGCGCCTCGGGCATGTCGGGGACGCAGTGGGTGGCGGCCAACATCGCCGCAGGGATGATCGACGTCGGCATCGGCGGCGGCACCGAGTCCATGTCGACCGCACCCGGCACCTCCAAGCCCGGCGCCGACGGCACGCCGGAGTTCTGGCTGTCGCCGGGCAACCCCGACACGCCCGACGCGCCCCCGTTCAACATGGCGCTGACCGTCGGCGACAACACCGCCCGTCTCGCCGGGGTCACCCGCGAGGAAGCCGACGCCTGGGCGTTCGAGTCGCACCGCCGGGCCATCCGCGCGATCGACGAAGGCCGGTTCGACAACGAGATCGTGCCGGTCGACCTGCCCGGCGGCGGCCAGTTCACCGTGGACGAGCATCCCCGCCGCAACTCCAGCCTCGAGAAGCTCGCGAGCCTGGCCCTGCTCAACCCGGATCTCGAGGGCGCGGTCACGACGGCCGGCAACTCGTCGGGTCTCAACGACGCCGCGGCGGCGCTGGTGCTGTGCAGCCGCGACTACGCGACCGCGCACGGCCTGACCCCGCTGGCTGCGATCCGCGGGTGGGGCTCGGTCGGCCTCGAGCCCGCCGAGACGGGCCTGGCGCCCACCAAGGCGCTGCCGCTCGCGGCGGCCAAGGCCGGGATCAGCCTGGCGGACCTGCAGTCGGTCGAGATCAACGAGGCGTTCGCGTCGATGGCGGTCGCCTCGACCCGCATCCTCGGCCTGGATCACGAGATCGTGAACGTGAACGGCTCGGGCTGCTCGCTCGGTCACCCGATCGCGTGCACCGGCGCCCGCATGATCGTCACCATGGTCAACGAGCTGATCCGCACCGACGCCCAGTGGGGCGCCGTCGGCATGTGCGCCGCCGGCGGCATGGGCTCCGCCACCGTCATCGAACGCCTCTAAAACCGAAACCCCCCGTTCTCGGCCACGTGGCGGCCCCTCGCACCGCGTTCTCGGCCACGTGGCGGCCCCTCGCACAGCGTTCTCGGCCACGTGGCGGCCCCTCCCACCGCGTTCTCGGCTACGGGGCGGCCCCTCCCACCGCGTTCTGGGCCATGTGGCGGCCCCTACTGAAGCGTTCTCGGCCACGTGGCGGCCCCTCCCACCGCGTTCTGGGCCATGTGGCGGCCCTACTGAAGCGTTCTCGGCCACGTGGCGGCCCCTGCCACCGCGTTCTCGGCCAGGTGGCGGCCCCTGCCACTACGTTCTGGGCTTCGTCCCCTGGACCGACGTTCTGTGCTCGGCTGGTGGCCGGGGGGCGGCGCTCCTGCAGCACGCCCTCGTGGCGAACCGAGGGGCGCCAGTGGGGCTGAGAAGGGTCGATTGGGGCGCTGAGAAGGTTTGGGTCGGGGCGCTCACGTAGCCGAGAACGGGCTGGAGAGGGGCCGCCACGTGGCCGAGAACGGGCTGGAGAGGGCCGCCACGTGGCCGAGAACGGGTTGGAGAGGGGCCGCCACGTAGCCGAGAACGGGTTGGGTTTGGGGCCGGAAGGGGGGTCGAGACGGGTTGCTTCGCGTCGGGTCAGCCCTGGCCCGGGCGCGGGGTCCAGCCCTGGAGCAGCTTGGTGTAGTTGAGGCGCTCCCAGCCGTGGGGGTCCGCGACGTTGTGGAGCGCGGTTGCGCCGCAGGCTTCCTGCAGGTTCAGGTAGCCCTGCTCGTCGAGCCAGCCCCGCAGCTCGGCGTGGATCTGGGCCAACCGATCGGGACCCTTCGGGCCGCTGGCCAGCAGCGCGGACACGGTCTGCACCGCGTCGGCGCCACACAGGATCGCTTTCGCGGCGTCGTGGCCGTGGTGCACGCCACCGGTCGCCGCGAGCGAGAGGCCGACCCGGCCGTGCAGCAGCGCCAGCGCATGCAGGCGCAGGGGCAGCTCGGTCGACGTCGATAGGGTGAGGTGGCGCTCCACGTCCAGCGTGTCGAGGTCGATGCCGGGTTGGTAGAAGCGGTTGAACAGCACCACCCCGCGGGCACCGACCTGCTCGAGGCGGGCCACGAAGGCGGGCAGAGCCGTGTAGAACGGCGAGAGCTTCACCGACACCGGGATGGCCACCGCGGCCACGACGCTGGCCACGACCGCCACCTGGCGGTCCTCGACCGACGCGCTGGTCTCGTCGAGGTCGGTGACGACGTCGTAGAGGTTCAGCTCGATGGCATCCGCGCCGCTCGCTTCCATCTGCCGCGCGACGTCGGTCCAGCCGCCGGGCGTCACGCCGTTGAGCGAGGCGATCACGGGCACCGCCACCGCCGCGCGCACCCGTTCGAGGCGGGCGAGCGCGGGCTCGGCCCCCAACGAGTAGACCGACGAGTCGGGGAGGAACGACCGGGCCTCGGCGTCCATGTCGACGAAGTTGTCGAGGAACTGATGGGCCGCGAGTTGTTCGGCCACGATCTGCTCCTCGAACACCGAGCGCAGCACGACCGCGCCCGCGCCGGCCTCGACGTACGCGGCCAGCCCGGCCACGTCATCCGCGATCGGCGACGCCCCGACGACGAGCGGGCTCGACAGCTCGAGCCCGAGCCAGTGCGTGGTGAGATCAACCATCGTGGGGCTCCTCGGCGGCGGTGGCGGTGGGCAGCTCGGTCGGTGTCGGTGCGGGCAGGTGGATCTGGGCGAGCTGCTCGTAGAGCGCGTGGCGGTCCTTGATCGCGAGCTCGGCGCTGTGCACGAGCTGCTCGTAGCGCTCGGGGTCGCGCAGCTCGACCATGCGGAAGCGCGCCTCTTGTTCCATGAACGCCCGCACCGGCAACGAGGTCGGGTCGGCATCGATGACCAAGGGGGCCTCGCCGTCCGCGACACGGCGGGGATCGAAGTGGAACAGCGGCCAGGCGCCGCTGTTGATGGCTCGACCCTGTTGCGCGGGCGAGTGGACGAGGTCGTAGCCGTGGGCGATGCAGGGGCTGTGGCCGATGACCAACGACGGCCCCGGGTAGCTCTGGGCCTCGAGCAGCGAGAGCATGGTCTGGCGGCTCTTGGCCTGGATGGCGACGCTCGCCACGTACACGTGGCCGTAGCTCATGGCCAGCAGCCCGAGGTCCTTCTTGCGGGTCTCCTTGCCCGCGGAGGCGAACTTGGCGACGGCGCCCAGCGGTGTGGCCTTGGATTGCTGCCCGCCGGTGTTGGAGTACACCTCGGTGTCGAGCACCAGGACGTTCACGTTGCGGCCCGACGCGAGGACGTGGTCGAGGCCGCCGTAGCCGATGTCGTAGGCCCAGCCGTCGCCGCCGACCGCCCACACGGCGCGGGGCACGAGCGAGTCGGCGAGCACCGCCAGCTCGGGGGCCGCAGGCGCCGCCACCGTGGCGAGCCGGGCGCGCAGCTCGGTCACCGCGGCGCGACGCCGGGCGATGTCCTCGTCGTCGAGGCACGGTGTGGCCAGCTCGGCCAGGAGCGCCGCGGGTAGCTCGGGTGCGCAGGCGGCGAGCAGCTCGAGGGCGTGGCGCTCGGTGGCATCGACGCCGAGGCGCAGGCCCAGCGCGAACTCGGCGTTGTCCTCGAACAGCGAGTTGGCCCAGGCCGGCCCGCGACCCTCCGCGTTGGTCGTGTACGGCGTGGTCGGCAGGTTGCCGCCGTAGATCGACGAGCAGCCGGTGGCGTTGGCGATGACGAGCCGGTCCCCGAAGAGCTGGGTGAGCGTGCGGATGTAGGGCGTCTCGCCGCAGCCGGCGCACGCGCCGGAGAACTCGAAGAGGGCCGGCAGCAGGGCGAGGGTGCGGGACTTGCGGGGGATGCGGGTGCGCGGCAGGTCCGGGATCGTGCGGGAGAACGCGAACGCCTCGCGCTCACGGTCGCGGTGCTCGGCGACGGGCTGGAGGTTGATGGCCTTGCGCTTGGGCTGGGTGCGGTCCTTGCCGGGACAGACCTCGACGCAGAGCCCGCAGCCGGTGCAGTCGTCGGGCGCGACCTGCACGAGATAGGAGAGGCCCTCGAGCTCGTGGGTGTACTTCTCGGGCACGAACCGGAACGCAGCGGGCGCGTTCGCCGCGTGCTCCGGCTCGAACACCGTCGTGACGATCGCGGTGTGGGGGCAGATCACCGAGCACTTGTTGCACTGGGTGCACAGCTCCGGTTCCCAGATCGGGATCTCGAGCGCGATGGCCCGCTTCTCGTACTGGCTGGTGCCGGTCGGCCAGGTGCCGTCGGGCGGGAAGGCGCTGACCGGCATCTGGTCGCCGTGGCCTTCGAGCAGCAGGCGGGTGACCCGTTGCACGAAGTCGGGGGCGTCGGCGGGCACGGCGGCGGGTCGGCGGCGCTCGGCGGTGGCGTGATCGGGCACCTCGATCTCGTGGAGCTCGGCGAGCGCGGCGTCGATGGCCTCGACGTTGCGCCGCACGACCTCCTCGCCCCGCTTGCCCCAGGTCTTGATGACCGAGGTCTTGATCGCGGCGATGGCCTCGTCGGTGGGCAGGACGTCGTCGAGGGCGAAGAAGCACGTCTGCATGATCGTGTTGATGCGCCGGCCCAGGCCGTTGCGCTCGGCCACCGCGTACGCGTCGATGGCGAACAGGCGGCACTCCTTCGCAACGAGCGTCTCCTGCACCTCGCGGGGCAGCCCCGCCCAGACCTCGTCGGCGGGCGTCGCGATGTTCAGCAGCACGGTGGCGCCGGTGCGGGCGCGATCCACCACGTCGACGCGCTCGAGGAAGCCGGGGTCGTGGACCGCGATGAAGTCGGCCTGCAGGATCTGGTAGGTCGACCGGATCGGGTTCGGCCCGAAGCGCAGGTGCGACACCGTGGTGGAACCCGACTTCTTCGAGTCGTAGACGAAGTAGCCCTGGCACGACAGCGGGGTGGAGTCGCCGATGATCTTGATCGAGGCCTTGTTGCTGCTGACCGTGCCGTCCGAGCCGAGTCCGAAGAACATCGCGCTCGTGAGGTCCGGCGGCTCGCTGTCGAAGGTGTCGTCGACGGCGAGCGAGAGGTGGGTGACGTCGTCGTTGATGCCGACGGTGAAGCGGGTCCAGGGAGCGGTCTCGGCCAGCTCGTCGAACACCGCCTTGACCATCGGGGGCGAGAACTCCTTGGACGACAGGCCGTAGCGGCCGCCGATGATCTTGGGGAGGGTCGCGATCCGGCCGCGGCCGAGCGCGTCGACCAGCGCGGCGGTGACGTCGAGCAGCAACGGTTCGCCGGTCGAGCCGGGCTCCTTGGTGCGATCCAGGACCGCGACGGCCTTGGTGGTCGCGGGCAGGGCGTCGACGAACGC
>JBBQHT010000306.1:0-5580 GCA_038324235.1 Acidimicrobiales bacterium | reverse complement strand
CGCGGTGGCCTGCCCCATCCCCGATGCCGCGCCGGTCACGATGGCGCGGGTTCCCTGGTAGCCGAGCACGTCGTCCATGACGTTCCTCCTCATCTGCCCGGGCGCCCCCGGATCGTCGTCAGCGTGGCGTGGACCTTGGTCGAGAAGCAGCCTCTCGTGCACCGAGAGCACCGCTGGCGTTCCCCCGCCGGCATCATGGCAGATCGGCCCCGCAGGCGTCGCCGAGGTCGTCAGTGGGTCGAGCGCTCGCCGGTCGCGGGGCGGCGGCCTTCGGGGAAGTCGCGGATCATGGCCTGCTGCACGTACGAGGCGACGAGGCGGCCGTCCTCGGTGAACACATCGGCCTGGCCGTACGCCCGGCCGCGCCCGGCGTACGGGCTGGTGTGCCAGAGCAGCAGCCACTCGCTCGCGTCGACCGGCTCGTGGAAGGTGAGCGTGTGGCTGAGCACCGTCGTCGAGATCGACACGTGCGCCTGAGCCTGGCCCACACCCGCGTGGGGGCGCATGGCCGTGCCGATGAGGAACCCGTCGCTGGCGTAGGCGAGCAGCGCCTGACTGATCGTGGCATCGGCGGGGGCGTCGGGGAACCGGGACCAGACACCGAGCTCGGCCGGCCCGACGAGGGCGGGATCGGCGATGTCGACGTCGTCGACGATGCGCAGATCCCACCACGACGACACCGGGCGAACCGCGAACGCGTCCGGTGGGCCGACGGCTGGCGCCGCGGGCTGGTGGCGGATCAGGTCGGGGTCGGGCACGTGCCCGAGCACGGTCGACCGCGTGCAGAGCCGATCGCCCTGGGCGATGGTGACGCTGGCACTGGCGAACGCCCGGCCCTGGTGCAGCACCTCGACCTCGATGTCGAGGGGGACCCCAACCGCCGCGCCGCGCGCGAACACGGTGTGGAGGGAGGTGACCTGCTTCTCCGGCATCGTCGCCGCCGCGGCCACGAGCGACTGTGCGAGGAGCTGCCCGCCGAACACGACGCCATGGCCCTCGTCGAGCGACGCGGCGGTGAAGCGCCCCTCCCCCGTCGGGGTCAGCGCCAGCACGTCGAGCAGGTCCGCGAGGTCGGTCAGGTCGGTCATGGGACTGAGAATGATCTTCTCGGTTTCGCGATGTCAAGATCTCGCACGGCCGGTACTGTGCCCA
Organism: Acidimicrobiales bacterium; assembly: GCA_038324235.1. GTDB lineage: Bacteria > Actinomycetota > Acidimicrobiia > Acidimicrobiales > Acidimicrobilacustridaceae > JBBQHT01. The sequence continues at coordinate 4,428 of JBBQHT010000306.1, read as the reverse complement.
GCACGCACTCGATCCGGGGGGACCGATGGACATCAACGACATGGTGATGGTGAGCGTCGACGATCACGTGATCGAGCCGCCGGGTCTCTTCGAGGGCCGCCTGCCCGAGAAGTACCGAGACCTGGCCCCCCGGTTCATCACCCGGGCCGACGGCACCGATGCCTGGCTCTACGAGGGTCAGGAGCTGGCCAACGTGGCGCTCAACGCCGTCGCCGGGCGACCGCCCGAGGAGTACGGCATCGAGCCGACCTCGTTCGATCAGCTGCGCAAGGGTTGCTACGACATCGACGAGCGCGTGAAGGACATGGACGCCAACGGCGTGCTCGGGTCGCTCTGCTTCCCGTCGTTCCCGCAGTTCTGCGGCCAGCTGTTCGCCCGCACCGCCGACAAGGACGTGGCGCTTGCGATGGTCCGGGCGTACAACGACTGGCACATCGACGAGTGGTGCGGCACCCATCCCGGCCGGTTCATCCCGTGCTCGTTGCCCCCGATCTGGGACCCCGAGGTGCTGGCCGCCGAGGTGCGCCGCACGGCTGCGAAGGGCGCTCACGCCGTGACGTTCTCGGAGAACCCGTCCAAGCTGGGGTGGCCCTCGATCCACTCCGACCACTGGGACCCGTTCTGGGCGGCGTGCAGTGACGAGAACGTCGTGGTCTGCATGCACATCGGCTCGTCCTCCGCGTTGGTCATCACGTCCGACGATGCCCCGATGGACTGCCTCATCACGCTCACGCCGATGAACATCGTGCAGGCCGCGGCCGATCTGGTGTGGTCGCCGGTGCTGCGGAAGTTCCCGGATCTGAAGGTGGCGCTGTCCGAGGGCGGCATCGGGTGGATCCCGTACTTCCTCGAGCGCGTTGACTACAACTACGGCCGCCACCACCTCTGGACGGGTCAGGACTTCGGCGACGAACTGCCCAGCGAGGTGTTCAACAAGCACGTGCTGACCTGCTTCATCGACGACAAGTTCGGGGTGGCGTCGCGGCAGTTCCTCGACATGGACAACGTGATGTGGGAGTGCGACTACCCGCACTCGGACTCCACGTGGCCCACCGCGCCCGAGACGCTCGCCGCCTCGCTGGGGGACATGTCCGATGACGACATCGATCGCATCACGCACCGCAACGCCATGAAGCACTTCTCCTACGACCCGTTCACGGTGCTCGGCGGCAAGGAGCAGTGCACCGTCGGCGCCCTGCGGGCCCGCGCCGCCGGTCACGACGTGTCGATCCGGGCGACGGCCAAGGCGGGTGCCGGAGAGCATCGTACGAAGGCCTCGGACCTGCTCAGCGCCGCGTCGGGCCGCCGGTCCTGAGGATCGGCTCATGGACCTCCGCCTCAGTGCCGAGCAGGACCAACTCGTCGAGGCCTTCGTCGGGCTCTACACGAAGCACTCGTCGCCCGAGCGCGTGCGGGCCGCCGAGGCCACCGGGTTCGACCCGGACCTGTGGCGGCGCCTCGGCGAGCTGGGCATCGTGGCCATGGCGGTCACCGAGGACCAGGGCGGCTGGGGCGCGTCGTTCCTCGACCTCGCGATCGTCGCCGAGCAGCAGGGCCGCCACGTGGCGGCGGTGCCGGCGATCGAGACCCAGGTCGCCGCCCGCCTGCTCGCTCGGGTCGGCGACGCGGGTGCGACCGCGCTGGCCGGCCTGCTCACCGGGGATCGGCTCGTGACGTTCGCCCCGCGACCCGTCCGCGGTGAGCGGGCCCTGTTGGTGCCGGCCGGATCGATCGCGGACGACGCGGTGATCCTGCGGGGTGACGAGCTGCTGCTCGTTCCCCTGGACGGGGCGCGAACGCCGGTCGAGAACCTCGCGTCGATGCCGCTGGCCGACATCGCGCTCGGCGGCGAGCACACCGGCGCGGGGACCGTGCTGGTCGACGGACCCGACGCCCGCGCGGCGCACGACCGGGCCGTGGACGAGTGGATGGCGCTGACCGCCGCGGCGCTGGTGGGCATCGGCGCGCGGGCGTTGGAGATCGGGGTCGACTACGTGAAGGAGCGCAAGGCATGGGGGCAGGCGATCGGCAGCTTCCAGGCGATCTCGCATCGCCTCGCCGACAGCGCCGCCGCGGTGGATGGCGCGCGCCTGCTGGCGTACGAGGCCGCGTGGGCGGTCGACGAGCAACCCGAGCGCGCCGCGGAGCTGGCGGCGATGGCCTTCGCCTTCGCCTACGAGACGGCGCGTGACGTCACGTACCGGAGCCTGCACTTCCACGGCGGCTACGGCTTCATGATGGAGTACGACATCCAGCTCTACTATCGGCGGGCCCGCGGCTGGGCCAACGTCTACGGGGACCCGGGCCACGCCTACCGCCGGGTGGCCGATCGCCGGTACGGACCGGTCGCTTCCGCGGCGACACACGCGGGGACCACGACGAGGGTGGAGGGCTGAGCGATGGACTTCCGCTTGGGGCCCGCGAGCGACGCCTTCCGGGCCGAGGTGAAAGCGTTCCTCGACGAGCACATGACCGTCGAGCTCGAGGAGCACCTGTACCGCACCGGTGTGGCCCACGACGAGGAGTTCACCAAGCAACTGGCCGAGCGCCACTGGCTCGCCCCGGGCTGGCCCGAGGAGTGGGGCGGTCAGGGTCGCGATCCGTTCGAGACCATGGCCTGGCACGAGGAGCTCCAGAAGGTCGACGCGCCGACCTACGGGTTCGGCACGACGATGATGGGCGCCAAGATCGTCCACAAGATCGGCACCGAGTACCAGAAGCAGGAGATCCTGCCCCGCGCCCTGCGCGGCGAGATCATCATCGTTCTCGGGTTCTCCGAGCCCGAGGCCGGTTCCGACGTCGCCGCCGCCCAGACCCGGGCCGTGCTCGACGGCGACGAGTGGATCGTCAACGGCCAGAAGATGTTCACGACCAACGGGCACATCGCCGACTACGCGTTCCTGCTCGCCCGCACCAACCCCGACGTGCCCAAGCACAAGGGCCTCACGATGTTCCTGCTGCCGATGAAGCAGCCGGGCGTCGAGGTGCAGGCCGTTTACACGCTGTCGGGGGAGCGCACGAACATCACCTACCTCAGCGACGCCCGGGTGCCCGATGCGCTGCGCCTCGGCGAGGTCGACGCCGGCTGGGCCGTGATCACCCAGTCGCTCCAGGACGAGCACTCCGGCGGGTTCGCGAGCCGGCTCGACAGCCTGGTGCGCCACACCGAGGCATGGGCACACGACGAGGTCGACGACGACGGGCGGCCCCGCATCGAGGACCCGGAGGTGCGCACGCGCCTCGGGCGCGCGGCCACCGAGGTCGAGGTCTCGTACCTGCTGCAGCGCCGCAGCGTCTGGATGGCGGAGGAGGGCATCGTCCCGGAGGCCGAGGGGCCGATGTCCAAGCTCTACAGCTCCGAGGCGATCGAGCGGGTGGCGCAGGACCTGACCGAACTGGTCGGCCCCGACGCGCTGCGCAGCTACTTCGATCCCACCGCGCCCCAGGGCGGACGCATCGAGCACGCCCTGCGCTTCTCGCTCGGCACCACCATCTACGCCGGCACCAGCGAGGTGCAGCGCAACATCATCGCCCAGCGCGGCCTCGGTCTTCCTCGCTAGCGTTCTCGGCTCGGCTGTGGCCCCTGATTCGCGTTCTCGGCTCGGCTGTGGCCCCTGATTCGCGTTCTCGGCTCGGCTGTGGCCCCTACTCTGCGTTTGGTGCCGTGTCGCGGGCTTCGGTCAACGCCTGGCGGCTGACCTTGGTGGCCTCGCTGCGGGGGATGCGGTCGACGATCTCGACCGTCTTGGGCACCTTGTACGCGGCCAGGCGCGACTTGGCGAAGGCGATCACGTCAGGCGCCGACGGGGGAGCGGCGGGATCGCGGGGTTCGACGAGGGCGTGCACCCGGCGACCCCATTCGGGATCGGTCAGGCCGATGACCACCACGTCGGCGATGTCGGGGTGGTCGCTCAGGGCGCTCTCGACCTCGGCGGGGTACACGTTGGCGCCGCCCGTGATGATCATGTCGGCGCGCCGGTCGGCGATGTGGAGGAAGCCGTCTTCGTCGAGCCATCCGAGGTCGCCGGCGCTGGCGAACCCGTCGTCGGTCACCGTGAGCCGGCTCGCCCCCCCGAGGTACTGGTAGAGGCCCCCGGCGGGCCAGCGCAGGAAGATCTCGCCGACCTCGCCGGTGGGGACCGGCTGGCAGTCGTCGTCGAGGATGCGCAGCTCGGTCCCGCGGTAGCCGCGGCCCACGCTGCCGGGGTGGGACAACCACTCGTCGCCGCGCAGGGCGGTGAGCCCCAGGCCCTCGGTCATGCCGTAGGCCATGTAGAGGCGCTCGGGGCCGATGAGCTCGATCCAGCGGTGCACGAGCGACGGCGAGATCGCGGCCGCGCCCTGCAGCACCCAGACCAGCGAGCTGAGGTCGCGCTCGTCGATGCCGGGGACCGTCGCGATGCGTTGCAGCATGGTCGGCGTCGCGGT
>JBBQHT010000305.1:0-5585 GCA_038324235.1 Acidimicrobiales bacterium | reverse complement strand
CGGCCTCGTGGTTGTACCCGATCACATCGTGCGGGCAGCTGATCACGCAGCCCGCGCACCCGGTGCACAGGCCGCTGGTGATGACCTCGGCATAGAGCTCCTTCCACTGGAAGGACCAACGCTCCTTCTTGGCCGGGGCGGCGGCGGGTTCAGCCTCGGTGGTCGACATGGGCTAGAGCCTACGTGCGCACGCCGCGCGTTCAAGACTTGGTCTGCAGATGTCGAGAACATGGGCGCGACGGTTCGCCCCGACCGCCGCCAGGTCACTACCGTGGGCATCCGGTTGGTGGGTCTCTCCCGCCCCAGGCTTGACGAAGGATGACGTGGCGGGAACTGGCAACGTGAGCTTTGGCGGAGAACTGATGGCTCGCGTGCGCGACGAGCTCAGTGACGAGGATCTGGCGACGGCGTATCAGCGCCTGCATCGCAAGGCGGCGCTGATCATCGCGTGGTACCTGGCGAGCTACGCGTTGCTCCTCACCGCCCAGGGCTGGATCCTCGGGACCGTGGCGTGCGTGTCGATGGCGCTGTCGATCGTGGGGGTCGGGTTCAACATCCAGCACGACGCGAACCACAACGCGTTCTTCCCGACCCGCGGCAGCCGGCGCCTGACCAAGGCGAACAAGATCGCGGGGTTGTCGATCCACGCCATCGGGGGGAGCGCCAAGCGCTGGATCGACGGGCACGTGTACCAGCACCACGCCTCGCCCAACGTCGTGGGCAAGGACTACGACATCGAGCTCGCCTCGTTGGCCCGGCTCGCCCCCGCCCAGGCTCGTCGCCCGTGGCACGCCTTCCAGCACCTCTACCTGTGGGTGCTCTACGGGTTCACGAGCACCGGCATCATCATCGGCGATGTCGTGAGCACGATCCAGGAGTCGGTCACCGGTGACCGTCACGGGGCCACGCCGACGCTGGCGGACTACGTCGTCCTGCTCGGATCGAAGGGCATCTTCGTCGGGGCCATGATCGTGCTGCCCCTGCTGTTCCACCCGTGGTGGGTCGTGCTGCTGGGAGCGGTCGCGGTGCTCGGCATCTCGGGGTTCCTGCTCGGCACCGTCTTCCAGCTGGCCCACGCCGTCGAGGAAGCCGACTTCTGCTCGGCCGACGACCGCTCGCCGGCCCGGTGGCACGAGTGGCAGGTGCTCTCGAGCGTCGATTTCTGCCACAGCGACGGCGCCGTCGACCGGGCCTTCACGTGGTACGCCGGCGGGCTCAACTACCAGACCGAGCACCACCTCTTCCCGCAGCTCCCCCACACCGCCTATCCCATGATCGCCCCGATCGTCGAGCGCACCTGCGCCGACTTCGGCATCCGATATCAGGTGCAGCCCACGCTCCGGGTCGCGATCGGCTCGCACTACCGCCACGTCCGGTTCCTGGGCCGCCCCGACCCGACGTGCGACCTCGCCGGTCCGGGCGGGCTCGACGCGGTGCCGGTCGATCACGCCGACGACGCCGTTCCCGAACCCGTCTGACGCCCGCCCCGGCGGCGCCACGCGGGGCCACCCGGCGCCGCTCCCGGCCGCCTCGGGCGGATCCCCGCTCTCGCCCCGCTCTCGCCCGTCGCACCCTGACCGCCCGGCCACCCCCGCGGGTGGGTGCGTGGGAGACTCGAGCGGTGCACGAGACGGTGAGCCCGATCGGTGGGCCTGCAGCGGACGGGCCGGCGCCTGACGTCTCGCCCACGCCGGTGACATCGGCGACGTCGGCCACATCGGCCACCCCGGAGACGTCGGCCACGCCGGCGACATCGGCCACATCGGCGACGTCGGAAACGTCGGCCCGGCCGGAGCCATCGGCCTTGGCGCCGGCGCCGGGAACATCGGACGCGCTCGTCGGCGAGCCCCGTCTCGGTCCCGTGGTCGTGGCGGTCGTCGTGCTGGCCGGCCTGGCCCTGCGCGCCGTCATCCTGGCCACGCCGCTCGGTCGGCCCGACGCGGACGAGGTGCTCTCGGGCCTGATGGCCCGGCACGTCGGCGCGGACGCGTTCCCGTGGTTCGTGTGGGGCCAGCACTACGGCGGCACGCTCGAGTTGCTCCCGGTCGCGCTGAGCATGCGGCTCTTCGGCGATTCGGCGCTGGCCATGCGGTTCCCGACCGTGGTGCTCGGCGCCGTGAACTGCGTGCTGGTGTGGCGCATCGCGACCCGCGTCCTGTCGGCCCGCCGGGCGCAGGTGGCGGGGCTGCTCGTGTGGCTCGGGCCGGTCGCCGCGGTGTGGCTCGGGGTGCGCGAGCAGCTCTTCTATCCGCCGACCGTGCTGCTCGGCCTCCTGCTCACCCTCTTCGCGTTCCGCATCCGGGAGCGCGACCGCGGGGTCGACTACGCCGGCCTCGGCGTGGTGCTCGGCCTCGGTGTGTGGACGAGCCCCAACATCGTCTACTTCGCGCTGCCCGCCGCCGTCGTGGTGTTCCACCCGCTCGACTGGCGGCACCGCTCGCACGAGTTGCTGCGCGGCGGCGCGATCGCCGGCTCGGCCGCGGTGGTTGGGGCGCTGCCGTGGCTGTTCGACAACGCCACGAACTCGTTCGCCGCGCTCCGCTCCGGGGGTTCGTTTCCGGTCATTGGCACCTACCCTGGGCGCTGGCTCCACTTCTTCACCGACGGCCTGCCGGCCCTGCTCGGGTTCCGCGAGCTGTTCACCTATCGCTGGGTCGGTGGCCCGATCGGCCTGATCGCCTACCTGGGGGTGCTTGCCACGCTGCTGGGCGCCGCCGCGATCGCGGCGCGCCGCGTGGCCTGGGACGGGGTCGGGTTCGTGGTGTTCCCATTCGTCTTCGCGTCGATCCCCTGGGTGATGGATGACCCCAACGGCCGTTACCTGTTCTACGTCGTGCCGTTCGTGGCGGTCCTGCTCGCGCGGGTCGCCGGCGGGCGGCGAGCCGCGGGCGTCGTGCTCGCGTTGACGCTGCTCGTCACGGGCATCGGCCTGCAGCGGATCTACGCCGTCTCCGAGCTCGAGGCGACCGGGTACCGGGTCGGGAACGTGGGTGATCTGGCGCCGGCGATCGCGGTGCTCGAGCGGGAGCGCATCGACGCGGTGTGGGCGGACTACTGGGTGGCGTACCGGCTCGACTTCGAGACCGCCGAGCGGATCACCGCGGCGCCGTCATGGGGGGTGGAGCGCTACGAGCCGTACACGCGGCGGGTGCAGGGGAGCGCCCGGGTGGCGTGGGTCGTGACGGCCGGCCCGCAGGCCGACGCCCTCCGTGCGGGCCTGGCCCGGCTCGGGGTCCCCGCCGAGGAGCACGCGGCCGGTGAGCTCGTCGTGGTCGTCCCCGCCCGCCCGGTGGCACCGACCGAGCTGCCCGAGGCCGCCCGCCGCGCCCCCTGACCGCCCACCCCCGAAACTGAGACCGACCGTCGGCGTCGAGCCGACACACGGGCTCAATTTCGGGGTGAGGAAGTGGATCTGACGGGGGCTCAGAATTCCGACGCGGGCTCGACTCGCACGGAACTTGACCGATCGGTCAAGATGGGGCCATGGACCTGAACTACCCCGCCGAAGCTGAGACGTTCCGCGGTGAGATCCGCGCCTGGCTCGAGGAGCACCTGCCCACGGGCTGGTTCGAACCGGGCTTCAAGCTCGAAGGCGACGAGAAGCTCCAGTTCCAGAAGGAGTGGACCACGACGCTCTTCGAGGGCGGTTGGATCTGCGCCACCTGGCCCACCGAGTACGGCGGCAAGGGCCTGTCCACCATGCAGGCCGTGGTGCTCAACGAGGAGTTCGCGAAGGCCGGCGCCCCGATGCGCGCCGACTTCTTCGGCGACACGCTCGTCGGCCCGACGATCCTGCAGTGGGGGACCGAGGAGCAGAAGCAGTTCTTCCTGCCCAAGATCCTCTCCGGCGAGATCGCCTGGTGCCAGGGCTTCAGTGAGCCTGACGCCGGCTCGGACCTCGCCGGTCTGTCGACCAAGGCCGTGCTCGATGGCGACGAGTGGGTTATCACCGGTCAGAAGATCTGGACCACGCAGGGCTTCGCGGCGGACTACATCTTCATCCTCTGCCGCACCGATCCTGAGGCGTCCAAGCATAAGGGCATCTCGTACCTGCTCTGCCCGATGAAGCAACCCGGCGTCGAGGTGCGTGCCATCGAGCAGGTCGACGGTTCGGCCGAGTTCTGCGAGGTCTTCTTCACCGAGGCGCGTTGCCCCAAGGAGAACGTCGTCGGTGGTTTGAACAACGGCTGGAACGTGGCGATGACCACCCTCGGCTTCGAGCGCGGCACGTCCGCCACGACCGGCTACCGCCGCTTCGAGAAGGAGCTCGAGATCATCCTCGACAAGGCCCGCGAGAACGGCAAGATCCACGACCCGATCATCCGTCAGCGCCTGGCCTGGGCGTACTCGCAGGTGCAGATCATGCGGATCAACGGATTGCGCAGCCTCACTGCGGTGCTCCAGAAGAAGAAGGACCCGAGCATGGTCGCCCTCGGGCTGACCAACAAGATGTTCTGGAGCGAGTACCACCAGAAGGTGATGGAGCTCGCGATGGACATCCTCGGTCCCGAGGCGCAGATCCTCACGGGCAACCCCGAGATCGAAGAGGCTGTCCCGGGCTACGGCGTGCGCACCACGAGCTCGCGCTATCCCGCCAGCGTGCTGCAGTCGGCCTTCTTCTTCTCACGGTCCGAGACCATCTGGGGCGGCACCGCCCAGATCCAGCGCAACATCGTCGGGGAGCGCTTCCTCGGCCTGCCCAAGGAGCCCAAGGTCGAGGAGAAGGCGAAGGCTTCGGCCTGACCCGCCCAGCCCGGCCGGGCGCCGATTCTCATCGGGCGCTCATGGTCGGGTCAGGGTCGCGTCACCGCCACCCGCGCTCGATGCGGCGCTGTACTGTGCCGGGCCATGGGACTCACGATCATCATCCTCGTCGTCTCCGCTGTCTTCTCGATCGTCCTGATCGTCGTCGTGATGAAGTTCGTCTCGGGGTCGATGGGCGACAAGGCGACTCTGCAGAACGGCGTGCCCGGCACGGCGGTGGTGATGAGCCTCGAACCCACCGGCACCGTCATCAACGACATGTACTACGTGTGCAGCATCGGGCTCCGGGTGCAACTGCCGGCGCAGGCGCCCTATGACGTCATGATCAAGCAGTCGGTGCCCATCACCGCGATGGCCCGGGTCAACCCGGGCGCGTCGATCGGGGTGAAGGTCGACCCGACCGATCAGACCAAGGTCGTCATCGACTGGCAGGCGCCGGCGGGTCCGGCGATGGCGACGGCCGCCGGGATGGGCATCAACATGGATCCGAGCGCGGCGCAGATGGCCGCGGCGGTCGGGGCTGCTGCGGCGTCGGGGGCGATGGCGCAGTCCGGCATCCAGACGAGCTCCACGGCTGACCTGCTGCGCGGCGGCCAGCGCGTCCTCGGCGTGCTGACCGAGTACGCCGACACGGGCAACACACCTCGGTCGTTGGGGCTGACGCCGTCGCGACCGGAGTTCGTCGACGACCCGATGTACGCCGTCCCGTTGCAGCTCCACATCGCCAACACCCCGCCGATCGAGGCCAAGGTCGTGCAGCGGGTCCCCGGGACCATGGTTCCCCACCTCGCCCTCGGCCTGCAGTTGAACTGCGCAGTCGA
>JBBQHT010000304.1:0-5586 GCA_038324235.1 Acidimicrobiales bacterium | reverse complement strand
ACCTGGCGCGCCCTGTGCGACGACCGCCTCGCCGACGACGACCACACCACCCAACGCGCCCGCCGCCACGCCCACCTCTCCCCCGTCGGCCACGGCTGGCGCCTCGACGGCCAGTTCGATCGCCCCGACGGCGCCCTCCTCGACCAGGCCCTACGCCACGCCATGGGCGACCCCGACCCCGCCGACCGGCCCTCCGGCCCCCGCACCCCCACCCAACGGCGCGCCGACGCGCTCATCGAGCTCGCCCGCCGCTACCTCGCCCACCGCAACCAGGGCCGCGTCGCCCAACCCACCGCGACCGTGAACCTCCACATCACCGACACCGTCCTGTTCGGCCCCGACACCGACCCGGTCGACCCCACCACCACCTGCCACCTCACCGGCGGCCTCGCCGTCGGCCGCCACACCGCCCGCCGCCTCGCGTGCGACTCCTACATCGGCGCCATCGTGCACGGCGCCCCCGGCGAGATCCTCCACGCCGGCCGACTCAAACGCTGCTTCACCCCCGCCCAAAAACGCGCCATCGTCGCCCGCGACGGCCCGTTCTGCCGGGTGCCCGGCTGCCCGGTCCCCGCCGAACAGTGCGAGGTCCACCACGACACCCCCTTCACCGCCGGCGGGGCGACCGACATCACCAACGGCTGGCTCGGCTGCCCCGGCCACCACACCGACATCCACGAAGGCGGCTACACCCTCGACCGAAGACCCGACGGCACCGCCACCTGGACCGCCCCCCACGGACAAACCTGGACCCACTGAACCCCGCCCCCACCCTGCCACCCGAGCGCGCGGCGACACCTGTCGACGCGCGCTCGCCCGCGCCTCGAGCGTGCCGTGCTCCCGGTGAAGGCAACCATGACCACCGCGAAGGCTTCGCGTGGCGCTTGGCGCAGGAGGCGGCCTACGGGAGGGGCTCGGTGCTGCGGTCCCGACCGAGCGTCGCAAGCAGATGCTCGTGCAGCTCGAACCAGATCGTGTGGAACGAATCGGTGCCCGGCTTGTCGAACGCGTCCAGGTCCCCGGACGTGATGCGCTCCCACGCCGTCGTGAACCGCGGCCCGTACCCGGCGAAGCGCTCCAGGGCCAACGCGAGCGAGGCGCACACCGGGAGCACCGCCGCGTGGACCGCGCCGAGCCGATCGATGATCGCCCGGTCGTATGCGGGGTCCGCATGGTCGTTGACCACCAGCGCTGACGGGTTGGCATCGACGAGCTGCCAATCGGTGCAGGCCCGCAGCAGCGGCCCGTTCTGAGCCACGAACGCGTTGGACGCCGCCGTGACCTGAGCCCGGATGTCGAGATGATCGACCTCGTCGGCGAGAAGGCGTTCGCCCTCCGCCCGCCCGTCGGGCGTGAGCCGCCATCCAGGAAAGCCGCCCACACGATGCTCGACCAGACCGGCCAGCTCGAGCCTGCCCAACAGGGTTTCGAGATCGTCGATCGTGGCCGCCAACGACACGAGCGTGGCCCGCAGGTCGGGCGCCTCGCTCACCGCTCGCAAGCGGACGGCCAGGAGCACCGACCGGGTGGCATCAGCCACGGTTGCAGGATGTGTCACGACGGCGAGCGTAGAGCGCCGCGGGATGGAGGTCCGGGCCCGGAGGTCGCCGCGCCGTCGAGTCGGCTCCGTTACGTGCCGAGCAGCGCGCTCGACCATGTGGTGCCGGGGCCGACCGTCACCGAGGATGCGTTGGCGAACAGCGACGCGCCGCCTGACCACTGTTGGCGGTAGTGGTTCGTTGGATCGACGAACTGCACGTAGTAGTTGCCGGGCGCGAGGCCGTGGAGGACGTAGTACCCGTCGGGGCCGGTCACCGCGCCGGCGTAGAAGCCGCTGGCGGCGGTGAAGACGCGTACGTGGATGCCCGCGACGCCACCGGTCGTGTTCTGCGCGCGACCGGCGAGGCTGGCGTCGGACGCGTCGAGCACCTGGTCAGCGACGACGTCGGGGCCTGAGCCGGTGAAGACGACCGGTGTCGCGGCTCGGTACGTGGGTGACGATGACCACCATCGTCGTTGGTGCGCTCCGGTGGGGTCGAAGAAGCGGACCCGGTACGTGCCCGGCGCGACGTTGGCGAGGGTGTAGGCGCCCGATGCATCGGTCGTGGCCGTCGCGACGACGGTCCACGCGGGCCAATCGTGCAGGAGGGTCACGGTGATGCCCGCGAGCGGGCTGCCGCCGCCGGTGACCTGGCCGCGCAGCACCGTGGGGGTGGCGGTACCGACGGTGATGGTGTCGATCGTGTTCGTGATGTGGTTGGTGAACCACACGTTGCCGTCGGCGCCGAGCGCCATGCCCCCCGGTTCCCAGATGTTGGGGCCTGGATAGCTCGACACCGCGAGCGTGGTGGGATCGACCTTGCCGACCGTCCCCTGGGTGTTGGCGAACCAGATGTTGCCGTCGCCGCCGACGGTGAGCGTGCTCGGCCCGGCGACACCGGCGCCCTTGATCGTCGTGATCACCCCGGCGGTGGTGATGCGTCCAACGTAGTTGCCCGGCCCCGACGGGTTCGTGAACCAGAGGTTGCCGTCGGGCCCGGCGACGATGTCGGAGGTCTGCGCGTTGCTGGGCAGGGCGAACGTCTTGATGACGCCGGCCGGCGTGATGCGGCCGATGACGCTCTTGAGGCGGTCGGTGAACCACAGGTTGCCGTCGGGTCCTGCGGTGATCGCGGAGGGGAAGCCGACGGCGGGATTCGTGAACTTCGTGGCCACGCCCGCCGAGGTCAAGCGGCCGATCGAGTGGTCGATGAAGTTCGTGTACCACAGGTTGCCGTCCGGCCCGGTGGTGATGCCCTCGGTCGAGACCATGGCGGAGTTCGCGAACTCGGTGAACACTCCGCTCGTGGTGAGGCGGAAGATGGCGCTGCTCGCCGTGGTGAACCACAGGTTGCCGTCGGGCCCGACCGTGATGTCACGAGGCGTGTAGGGCGTACTGCCGGGGATCACGAAGTTCGTGATGACGCCCGCGGGGGTGATGCGCCCCACGGACCGGTTGCTGTCGTTGGTGAACCAGAGCGCCCCATCGGGTCCGGCGACCATGCCGGACGGGCGGCTGATCCCCGCGCCCAGATACATCGTGTACGCACCGGCGGTCGTGACCTTGCCGATCGAGTCGGAGGTCGTGTTGACGAACCACAGGTTGCCGTCGGGACCCGTCGTGATCCCGTGGGGCAGCCTGATGCCCGGCTGCGCGTGGTTGGTGACGACCCCGGCCGGCGTGATGCTGGCGATCGACGTGTTGTTGGTGAACCAGAGGTTGCCGTCGGGCCCGGCGGCGATCTCTTCGGGGGCCACGACCGCCGCCGACGCGAAGGAGGTCACGGTCCCCGCGGGGGTGATGCGACCGATCGACCCGGCCCCGCCGTTGTTCGCGAACCAGAGGTTGCCGTCGGGCCCCGCGGCGATGCCGAGCGGGATGTCGATCGAGGGGTTGCTGAACGTCGTGATCACACCAGCCGTCGTGATGCGGCCGATGGTGTTGCCCAGGCTCGTGGTGAACCACAGGTTTCCGTCAGGCCCGGCGGTGATCCCCCACGGTGTCGTGACCCCCGCGCTGGTGAAGTTCGACACGACACCGGCTGTCGTGATGCGCCCGATCGAGTTGCCGTCGCGGTTCGTGAACCACAGGTTGCCGTCCGACCCGGTCGTGATCTCCTTGGCTCCCACGATCGTGGGGTCCGTGAAGAACGTGAACGTGCCCGCCGGCGTCACGCGCCCGATCGCGTGGGCCGACTCGCTGGTGAACCACAGGTTCCCGTCGGCCCCCGCGGCGATGCCTAGGGGGCGCACGAGGCCCGGGTCCGTGAAGAAGGTCGTGACGCCCGTGGTCGTGACGCGTCCGATCGAGTTGTTGTCGTGGTTGGTGAACCAGAGGTTGCCGTCCGCGCCGGTGATGATCGAGTACGGGAAGGCGAAGCCGAGTGCCGTCGACGTGACCGTGCCGAGCGACGCCGCGGCGGCGGGTCCCGCGTCGATGGTCGGCACGACGAGCGTCATCGTGAGAGCGATCAACAGGACGAGCAACACGACCGCGCGGTCTCGCACCGTCCTGACTCGGCCTCGCCCACCGTTGGTACGTCTCATCGGGCCACCACCCACTCGCCTACCCCCACTCGTCGAACCGACTGCCGAGGCGTCCACACGCCGCGCCACCCATCGTCGCGATCGTACTGGTTCGGCCGTGCCGTGACCTGGCCCCCCACGATCACGTCAGACTGCCGCAGCCACGGTGACCGTGTCAGCGCATGCCGCCGACCAGATCACCCGGCCATCGACCCGGCTCGGAATGGGTGGTTCTTCCCTGCCGATCTCCCTCTCGCATCTGGTTCATGCGCAGCAGCGGTTCCTGTGACCTTGCCCCTTGCGAGGTTCCCGGAGGTCGGCGCATCGGGGTCACGGTTCGGAACGAACCGCTCCCCGTCGTCTTACCTGTACCCTGGGCGCCTGCCAGTTGCGACCATCGAAGGTGTGCGCCGCCACAGGGCGCTCTCGCATGAAGCCAAGGAGCATTCTCCACCCCGTTCCGTGAGCCGCACGACGAAGTCGCGGCCCCGAGACCTCCGACGCCAGCGCCGGATCCGCCAGCACGGCTGTTGGGATCACCTGATCCTGGCCCCCTTGTGGGTGGCGTACGAGGCGAACCTCGGGACGCTGCTGCGAACCTGCGACGCCGTGGGTGCTTGCATGGCGGTTCCCGACAGCCGGCACTATCGCCACGCGCTCGATCGGGGCGACACGTTGGTTCGCCGCGGATGCATCCACTGGGTGGCGCCGTCGAAGGAGGCGTGGATCCAACACCAACGCGACGCCGGCTCGCTCATCCTCGGCGTCGAGCTCGCGGAGGATGCCGTGCCGCTCACCCGCCTCGAGCCGGCGACCCGCAAGACGATCGTGCTCCTCGGCCACGAGCACTTCGGCCTCCCCGACGAGGCGTGGCCGCTGCTCGACGAGGTCGTCGAGATCCCGATGACGGGTCGAGGCGCCAGCCTCAACGTCGCCGTGTCCGGCTCCTTGGTCCTCTACCGCTTGAGCGGCCTCGCGTAGCTGGAAGCGCGGAGCCGGTCGCATGGCCGACGGCCGTCTTCCCGCTTGTCGGCGGACCACCCCCGGCGACGCCCGATGATCAGATCGGGGTGATGTGGCGAACCATCGTCCGACCCTGGTCGTCGGTCCAGCGCTCGACTGGTCGAGCGCCCACCGTGCGGGCCACCCGGAGCGACTCGTGGTTCTCGATGTCGACGATGAGATGGGCTTGCCGGGCGCCCGTGTGGTCGTGCAGGAACTGGATGAGCAGGCGCACCGCGGCGCTCACATGGCCCCGCCCGCGGTGCGCCGGATGGGCGGCATAGGAGATGTTGGCCTCGCCGCGGGGCACGTGCTCGTTCGCGAGATCGCAGTCGAGCCGGGCGACATACCCCGTGGTGCCGGCGTCCACGACGAAGGTCCACTTCGGGCCGCCGCCGAAGGCGTCGTGGTTCGCCTGCAGGTCGCGGCGGGCGTGGTCCCGGCGTTCGCCGACGGTCATCGCGGCCCACGTCTCGCGCTGGCCGGGCAACCACAACCACTCGATCTGCTCGTCGTCCT
>JBBQHT010000303.1:0-5594 GCA_038324235.1 Acidimicrobiales bacterium | reverse complement strand
CCACGAAGCGGTCGGCACGGTCGAGTCGGTCGGGTCGGGTGTCAAGAACGTCAAGGTCGGCGATCGGGTGCTGGTGTCGTGCATCACCGCGTGCGGGGCGTGCCGGTACTGCCGCGACGGCAGCTACGGCCAGTGCCTCGGCGGCGGCGGGTGGATCCTCGGCCACAAGATCGACGGCACCCAGGCCGAGAAGGTGCGGGTCCCGTTCGCCGATACGTCCACCTACGCCGTGCCCGCCGGTGTGTCCGACGAGCAACTGCTGATGCTGGCCGACATCCTCCCCACCGGCTACGAGGTCGGTGTCCTCAACGGTTGTCCATGGTCAGCCCGTGACGTTGCACCTCGAGGAGCTCTGGATCCGCAACATCACGATCACCACGGGCCTGGTCGACACGTACTCGACGCCGACGCTGTTGCGCCTCGCCCAGGGTCATCAGGTCGACACGGACCGGTTCATCACCCACCACTTCACGATGGACCAGTTCGACGAGGCGTACGACGTGTTCGCCCGCGCCGCCGACACCGGCGCCCTCAAGGTCATCCTCACCCGGACCTGATCGGGCGGCGGGCGTCGATGCATCCGATAGCCCCGGCGGCGCCGGGCGCCTCCTCAGCAAGTGGAGTCCTCTGACCCGGGACCCACGACAAGGAGCGGCTCATGTCCGACACCACGAAGACCCGGAGTCAAGCGGGCACCTACACCGGCCTCGCTCTCGGTCCAGTTCGCCGTCAAGCGCCGGCCTGGGGTCACCGCCACTCGCGCGGCGCCTCCAAGGCATTACCACCCTCGACATCCCGGCCGGCCAGCTGGCGTTGATCGCCGCGCTCGCCATCGTCGCCGCCATCAATCCCTCCCGCCGCGCGGCCCGCGTCGACATCATCCAAGCCGTCATCGCCGACTGACCGTCGCGGCCAGTCGGGATGAGGCCCAGGAGGCTGGGGTCCTGACCCAAGGGCCAATTCCGTGACTGGCGCCATTGGGAGGGGTGCGGCGGATCACGCCCAGTGGTCACCGGTGGGTAGGCGACAGCGTTTTGCTTGTGCCCCCGTGCCCCCGTGACGTCGAGCTCAGTCTGAGCTGGTGTGGCAAGGTGCCCTCGGACATGCACCGAGGGCCAAAGCGGCCACCGTCGCAACAGCACCGGACTGCACCCTTCGTGAGCGCGTCGGTGAGGCCGGTGTTGGTCGCCTCCCTTCCGGTGCTGGGCACCGGCCCTTGATATCGAACGCGAGCGGCTAGCCCACGCAAGGCGGTCGGTGTTGGTACCGGCCCGGTGGCCCCGAGCGAGCGGATCTCGTTGACGGCCGACATCCGGTGGCTCTCGCGGCCTGGTGGCGATCAGCCCAGAACGCCTGCGTTGGGGCCGCCACCTGGCCAAGAACGCCTGGGTTGGGGCCGCCACGTGGCCGAGAACGCCTGGGTTGGGGCCGTTAGGTGGCCGAGAACGCCTGGGTTGGGCGGGTCGGGGTCAGAGGTGGCCGTGGTGGCCCTTGGCGCGGGCGTGGCGGCGTTCGGCCTGGAGCGCGGCGCCGATGATCCCGGCCTTGTTGCGCAAGCGCGCCGGGACCATCTTGGTCCGGCACTTGATCAGCGGCATCCACGGATCCGGTTCCTTGCTGATGCCGCCGCCGATCACGAACAGGTCCGGCCACACCAGGTCCTCGAGCATCGTGAAGTACTCGGTGAGCCGGCCCGCCCATTCCTCCCACGACAGCGCCTCGCGATCCCGCACGCTCTCGGCCGCGTACTTCTCGGCGTCCTGGCCGTTCAGGACGAGGTGGCCGAACTCGGTGTTGGGGACCAGTTCGCCGTGGTAGAGCAGCGCGGTGCCGATGCCGGTGCCGAGGGTGACCATCAACACGACGCCGGCATCCTTGCGGGCGGCGCCGAACACCTGCTCGCCCACGCCCGCGGCGTCGGCATCGTTCATCACCGACACGTGCAGGCCCGTGGCCTTGCCCATCATCTTCTCGGCGTCGAGGCCGACCCACGCCTTGTCGAGGTTGGCGGCCGTGTGCACGGTGCCGTGCATGACGACGCCGGGGAAGGTGCAGCCCACCCGGCCGTCCCAGTCGAAGTGCTTCACGATCTGGGCGACCACGTCGGTGACCGCCTCGGGCGTGGCCGGCTGCGGCGTCTCGATGCGCAGCCGGTCGGTCACGAAGACACCCTTCTTGATGTCGACGACGGCGCCCTTGACCCCCGTGCCCCCGATGTCGATCCCGAGATATTTCATGCGTTCCTCTCCGACGGTTGACGTGAGTCTCGCGCCTGGCGACCGCCGCCGCGTCGCCGCGTCCCCTGCCCCGGCCTGCTCACGCCCTGCCGGCCCTCGTCACCGGGCCCCCATCCGGCGCGATCCGGTGCGATCCGGTGCGATCTGGCACGGTCTGGTCCCGCGTCCAGGTCGGGACCTTCGGCCCGGTGCGCCCGCTCGTGGGTGTGCCTACCCTGGTGGCGGGCAACCTCCGACCACCGATGGTCCAGGACGAAGGAGCTGCCATGGCCGCCGCCGACCTGAGCCTGGCCGACCCGAACACCGTCGCCACCGAGTACTGGCACCGCCTCGATGACGGGCGCCTGCAATGCGATGTGTGCCCGCGGGCCTGCAAGCTCCGCGAGGGCCAGCGGGGCGTGTGCTTCGTCCGGGGCCGCGTCGACGACCAGGTCGTGCTGGCCACCTACGGACGGTCCAGCGGGTTCTGCATCGACCCCATCGAGAAGAAGCCGCTGAACCACTTCCTCCCCGGCACGTCGGTGCTCTCGTTCGGTACCGCGGGGTGCAACCTCGCCTGCCGGTTCTGCCAGAACTGGGACATCTCGAAGTCCAAGGAGACCCACCGCCTCACCGACGGCGCGCCGCCCGAGCAGATCGCGCAGGCGGCGCTCGACCTCGGCGCCGCCAGCGTCGCGTTCACCTACAACGACCCGACCATCTTCCTCGAGTACGCGATCGACATCGCGCAGGCATGCCACGAGGTCGGGGTGAAGGCGGTCGCCGTGTCCGCCGGCTACATCTGCGACCAGCCCCGCCGAGACCTGTACCGCCACATCGATGCCGCCAACATCGACCTCAAGGGCTTCACCCAGGACTTCTACCGCCACGTCGCGATGGGCGACCTGCAGCCGGTGCTCGACACCCTCGTGCACCTGCGCCACGAGACCGACACGTGGCTCGAGATCACGACCCTGCTCATCCCCGGGTACAACGACAGCGACGCCGAGCTCGACGCCATGACGCGCTGGATCCACGACGAGCTCGGAAACGACGTCCCCCTGCACTTCTCGGCCTTCCACCCGGACTTCAAGATGCTCGACGTGCCCGCCACGCCGCCCGCCACGCTCACCCGGGCCCGGCGCATCGCGCTCGGCAACGGGTTGCGCCACGTCTACACGGGCAACGTGCACGACACCGAGGGCGGCTCCACGTACTGCGCCGGCTGCGGCGAGCGCGTCATCGAGCGGGACTGGTACCGGCTCGGCTCGTGGCGGATCGACGGGGAGGGTCACTGCCGCGCCTGCGGCGCACCGCTCGCGGGTCGCTTCGACGGCCCACCGGGTGAGTGGGGGCCGAGGCGAGTGCCCGTGCGCCTGGGGCCCCGCCCCGAGCGCAGCGTCCCAGGAGCAACCTGATGGCCCATCCCACTCCCCTGCTCACCCGGCCGGCGGCGGTCGCCGGTCTGTTCTATCCAGGCTCGCCCCACGAGCTGGCCAACCTGATCGACGCCGACCTCCGCGCCGCCGCGCCAGCCGCGATCGCCTCCACGCACGCCACCGGGCCCACCGGGAACGCCGAGGTCGAGGTCGAGGTCGGGGCCGGGGCCGGGGCCGAGGTCGAGGTCGGGGCCGGGACCGACTCAACCGCACCGCCCACCGGGCCCAGCGAGGACGCCGGGGTCGGGCCCGGGGCCGACCCGACCACGCAGCCCAAGGCGCTCATCGTGCCCCATGCCGGCTACGTCTTCTCCGGCCGGGTGGCCGCGACCGCCTACGCCCGGCTGCTCCCGTGGCGGGATTCGATCCGGCGGGTCGTGCTGCTCGGTCCCGCGCACCGCGTGGCCGTCGCCTCGATGGCGCTGAGCAGCGCGGCGGCCTGGGCGTCGCCGCTCGGCGCGGTGACCATCGACGCCGTGGCGCGCGACCGCGTGGCGACCATGCCCGGGGTCGTGTTCGACGACCGGGCGCACGGCCCCGAACATTCGCTCGAGGTGCACCTCCCGTTCCTACAACGGGTGCTCGCGCCGGGCTTCACCCTGCTGCCGATCATCGTCGGCCCCGCCGCCCCCGACGCCGTGGCCGACGTGCTCGATGCGGTGTGGGGTGGCCCCGAGACCCTCATCGTCGTCAGCTCCGACCTGTCGCACTACCACAGCTACGCCGTGGCCCGCGCGCTCGATCAGGCCACCGCGGCCGCCATCGTGGACCGCCGGGCCGACGGCCTGGACCCCTACGCGGCATGCGGCGCGCACCCGGTGCGAGGTCTGCTCGAGGCGGCCCACCGCCACGACCTGCAGGTGGAGCTCACCGATCTGCGCAACTCCGGTGACACCGCCGGCGACAAGGACCGGGTGGTCGGGTACGGCTCGTTCGTCCTGACCCGGAGACCCGCATGACCGCAGCCTCGCCGTCGCGTGACCCGTCGTCGGTCCTTCCTGGCGGGGAACCCGAGGGCGACCCACCGCTCGCGCCGAGCGAGCAGCGGCGGCTGCTCGATGCCGCCATCGACGCGCTGCGCGACCGGCTCACCCAGCCCGACCCCAACCCGACGACCCGTCCGCCGGCTCCCGCCGCCCGGCCGGACACACCGGCCCCGCGGACCCCAGGTGCCCCTACCGGCACCGGCACCCCCACCGGCGCGGAGCACGCCCTCGACGCGCCGGGCGCCTCGTTCGTGACGCTGCGCGACGGCGACCGCCTGCTCGGTTGCATCGGCTCGCTCGAACCCCGTCGCGCGCTGCTCGCCGACGTCGTCGACAACGCGCTCGGCGCCGCCTTTCGCGACCCGCGCCTGCCGCCGCTGACCGCCGCCGAGTTCGCCCGCATGCGCGTGCACATCTCCGTGCTCACCCCGGCGGTCCCCCTGCCGGCCACCTCGCTCGAGGACCTGCGCGCCCGACTGCGCCCGGGCACCGATGGCCTGGTCGTGAGCAGCGGTCGCCACCGCGCCACGTTCCTGCCGTCGGTGTGGGAGCAGCTCCCCGACCCCGACGAGTTCCTCGCGCACCTGTGGCGCAAGGCCGGCCTGCGCCCCGACGCGTGGCCGGCGGGCATCATGATCGAGCGCTACGCGACGTTCGAGTTCGGTGACGACGGACCCCGCCCCCCGATCGGCACCTGATCACCTGACCAGGACGGGGGCAAAACGGGCGATGCCGCCGGTGCGGACACCGACGGCATCGTCACGGAAGTGGAAGTTCAGATAACGCGAACGTTCTGTGCTTCCTCGCCCTTACGGCCGGGAGCGACGTCGAACTCGACGGCTTGGCCCTCGTCGAGCGACTTGTAGCCGCTGCCCTGGATGTTGGAGTAGTGGACGAACACATCGTCGCCCTGCTCACGCGAGATGAAGCCATAGCCCTTCTCGGCATTGAAG
>JBBQHT010000302.1:0-5606 GCA_038324235.1 Acidimicrobiales bacterium | reverse complement strand
GCTCCTGGTCCGGCAACCGCATGACGTGGCCGGCCCAGAGCCAGCAGGCCACCACCATCGCCAGCGCGGCCACGACCGCGAGCTGGCCTTCGGCGCTCTGGTACGCGGCGCGCCCGTTGCCCACGGACATCCCGGCGAAGGCCATGCCGAACGGCACGATCAGCACGAACCGGCGCGCGAACCGCGCCCCCGCTTGCTTGGCGCGGGCGTCTTTGCGGTCCCGCGTGTCGAGTCGACGATCCTCGGCCAGCGCGGCTAACCGGTGATCGAGGTAGGATCCGCCGAGCTCGTGGGCGACCAGCAACGTCTCGCACGTGGCATCCGCGGTGGGGTCGGCGAGCTTGGCCTTCAAGATGTCGAGGGTGCGGGCGAAATCGGTCGACAACAGCCACTCCCGGTGCGCCGCATCGAACGCGGGACGCAGCTCGGGCGGCCCGTTTCGGCCGACCTCGAAGAGCGCCTGGGGGATCGAGCGGCCGACTGACCCGGTGAGGATCCGGATCTCCTCGATCATCCGCGGCCAGGCCTCCTGCGCCTTCTGCACCCGGGCGGCGCGCCGGTGGCGGTACGTCGCGACGGGCAGGCTGGCGGCGAATGCGCCGATCACCACCGCGGGGACGATGCCGCCGAACAGGAGGAAGCCGAACGCCGTGCCGAGGACGAACAGCGTCCCGAGCACGCCGACGAACTCGGAGATCGCGATGTCATCGAGGCCGGCCTGGGCGAGCCAGTCTCGCCGGCGGGCGCGGCGGCGGTGCTCCGCCCGCACGACGCTCGGGCCAAACCCGATGCCCTGCCAGTGCAGGGCGGCGGCGGTGTAGAGGTAGAAGACCCCCAGGGCCGCAGCGACCGCCAGCAGGACGCCCATCAGAACGACACGACCTGGCCGGCCCGTCCGTGCAGGATCGGGTGCAGCTCGATGCCCGCGTCCTCGAAGGCCCGGCCGGGCCGGACGGGGACGTTGCCCGTCCACTCGAGGTCGTGGTCGTAGGCGCGCCGGTGGAACACCTCGGTGACGGTGAACTGCGTCGCATCCGGCCCGGCGGCCAGATCTTCGACGACGAGCACCTCGTTGACCTTCGGCCCGTTCTTGCCCCGGCCGCACGCGACGACGATGTCCACCGCTTCGCTCACGAGGGTGTTGAGCGCGGACATCGGCAACTCGTTCGACGTGTCCGCGAGCTGGCAGATGAACCGGAGTCGGGTCAGCGCCTGGCGCGCCGAGCCCGCGTGGATGGTGGTGAAGCCCTTGACGCCCGACGAGAGCGTCAAGAGCAGGGGCAGCGCCTCCTTGTCCCGTACCTCGCCGACGATTGCGACGTCGGGCGCCATGCGCAGGAACCCGGCGACGAGCCGTCGGAGGTCGATGGCCGGCCGGTCGGCGCGGGCGGCCCGGGTCTGGAGGCTCGCGACGTTCGCGACGGGGACGTCTGCTTCGAACACCTCTTCGGCGATCACGACTCGCAGCGTCGGGTCGAGCTCGGCGGCGCAGCAGGAGAGGAGCGTGGTCTTCCCCGAGCCCGGCGCTCCCGCGAAGATGATC
Organism: Acidimicrobiales bacterium; assembly: GCA_038324235.1. GTDB lineage: Bacteria > Actinomycetota > Acidimicrobiia > Acidimicrobiales > Acidimicrobilacustridaceae > JBBQHT01. Next base: position 4,063 of record JBBQHT010000302.1, on the reverse strand, counting down.
GACAGGTTGGCTCGCACGCAGGCTCGGAGGAAGTCAGCCACTTGCTCGCTCAGCATGTCGCGGTCCACGAGCTCACCGAGCGTGCGGAACGGCACGCCGGTGAACTTGCGGATGTTGACCATCACGTGGCCGCCCCGGCTGATGTCGCCGTGGACGATGTGGACCCGGGCGCCGTTGTCGAGCTGAGCGTCCTGCAAGCCTTCAGAAGGATCGAGCTTTCGGTGGCTGGTGGATGCCTCGTCCAGGATCTTGGTGAGGATGCGCACCACGTGGTCGTCGTCGTGGAAGACCTCGTCGTGGTAGCCGCTCGGCCCGGCGTGGCGCTTCACGAAGATCTGGTCCGGCGCGTTGAGCATGATCTCCCACACGTCGTCGGCCTCGAGCAGCGGACTCAGCGGGCCGTAGCGAGCGAGGTTGCGAAAGGCGCGCTCGCCGACCGACGCAGGGTCGGAGAGGTCGAAGGGTCGGAGGCCTCGTTTGAACTCGCCGGACCAGCGGTCGAGCTCGTCCGCGATGAGGGCCCGCAGGCCGTCCTCGCCAGCTGCAGTGGACATGTCGAGCGCGATGTCCTTGGCTCGGGCCTGCACCCGACGCTCGATCTCGACCAACGGGGAGGTTTCATCAGCGGCGCCACTCATCCGGCGGCCTCCTGGCTGGTGGACCACGCGCCGAGGGACCCGGGGATGACCGCGACGGGTTCGCTGCCGGCGGGCAACGTCTTGGGTTGGTAGCGCACGTGGTCCATCACCGCGCTCACCGCGTTGGCCGTCAGCGTCGCCATCGCGGTGGGGACGCCGGCCCCGTCGCGCAGCGAGGCGTCGAGGCGCCGGTGCTCGGGCACGAACAACGGTGAGCACAGGCGCTCGCTCGCCGATCCGAGCAACGGCTCGACGAGGGTCGCCACCGTGTGGCTGAGCTCGGCGCGGGCGCGACCCGGTCGGGGGGCGCGGTTGATGACCGGGAGCAGACGCGCCGGATCGACCCCGTAGGTTTCGAGCAACCCCAGGGTGCGGACGAGGCGATGGATGCCCTGCACACCCGGGTGGGCAGTCACGACCACGACCTCGGCCACGTCGAGCACGCTGCGCGAGAGCAGGTTTCGCTCCTCGACATCCATCGATCCGCACTCGGCTTCGCCCTCGAGGTCCGGATCGACGTCGGCGACGATCTGGGTGAACGAGCGACGGAGACCGTCGAGGGCCGCCGTCCACGCCCGTGGACGGAGCGCGGTCCAGTCGCGGTGGCGGCGCAGACCGAGCAGCAGCCGGTAGGGGTGCCCATCACCGAAGGTGAGGGCGATGATGTCGTCGGTCGACGGCGTGCCGTGGCGGAACGCATCGACCAGTTCCTGGATGCCGGGCACGATGTCTCGCGCATCGTGGAGCATGGCCTGGTCGGCGTCGAGCGCGAGGTCGGCCAGCAGGACGCGGCCCTGGGCGCGCGCATCGCTGCCGAGTCCCTGGGCGATCGCCATGGCCACCACCGACGAGCCGGTTCCGCCGGCGCCGGTGACGGCCACGACCCGGCCGCGCCAGCCGGGGGTGGGCCCGCTCGGGGTCAGGGTCGGCGCCGACGTCTCCGGGTTCGTCGCGCCGATCGGGGAGGCGTGCTCGTCCAACGCGGCGAGCAGGGCCCCGCGGTCGAAGGGGTCCGCCAACGTGGTGGACACCCCGAGCTCGCTCACGCGCCCACGCCGCGCCCCATCGCCCACGAGGATCACCGCGGCGCCGATCTCGCGGGTCAGGTCGATCAGGTCACGGTCGATGCCGGCGAGACCGGCGTCGGCCAGGACGGCCGAGAACGCCCGCCCGGACTGGAGGCGGGCTCGCAGCTCTTCGATCGAGACGCACTTCACGAAATCGATCGGCATCGCGGCCGAGGTGGCCCAGCGCGACACGTCGCGGAACCATGACGAGCGAACATGAGCCAGACCGAGCACGACGTATCGATCGCCGCTCATGGCTCCGACCTCGTTGCCGCGGAGCTGCCCGATCCGCCAGCTCCTGCGTTGGTGGAGGTGGTCGTGCCGTCCCGACGGGTCGCGGGTGAGGACGGGGCGGCGGGCTGGTACCGGGTCCCGGCCGCGCCGTCGGCGGTGTGATCAGCTCCCGTCGCCCGCACGACGGTGACCTTCGCGACTTCCAGCGCGTGGGTCGCCTCGAGGACCTGGGCTTCGTCTCGCAACGTGATGGTGATCGTCACCCGGCCCGAGGACCCGACCGACCCGGACCCCAGATCGGTGTCGAGCACCGTCGCCTGGCGGGCCACCACGGTGGTGTAGGCGTCGGACCCGCTGCCGTAGGTCGCGACGAGGTCGATCTGTTCGCCGCGCTTGAGGCGGCCGCCCAGCGCGTGCTCCCGTTCGAGCGCGAACGAGAGCTCCCGTGCGCCCGCCGCCTCTTCGGTGCGAGCTGCGGTCGATGCGGTGAGCACGGCGCTGTGGTTCACGAGCTCGTCGGCCGCGATCGGGGCCAACGCCACGGCGCCGTCGAGCTCGGCCGGGGACGCGAAGACCTGGGCGAGCTGTTCGGGGAGCAGGTCGACCGCAACCGTGCGCAGGTCCTCCGCGTGCAGCCGGTCGCCCGCGCGCACCTCGATGGTGGCCACGACGGCCTGCGCTCGAGGCCCGGCGGTGGACGCCGTGTACGCCGCGAAGGTGCCCACGGCGGCGAGGGTGACCAGGAGTGCGCCGATGACGGCGCGTCCGCCGGGGAGCGAGGCACGGCGGCCCAGGACGCGGGCGGTCGGCGTGGGCGCGGCGGCCGGGCGCGATCGCGAGTCCCGGGCGGGACTGCCGCTGGGGGCGGACGTGGACGGAGCGGGTGGTGGTGTTGTGACAGTCATGGGGCGCGGAGGAACAGCAGGTGGATGGAGACAACGCACACCGAGCGACCGTGCCCACCACGGCCCTATGGTGTGAACCGACACTAGTCAGTGTCGAATGTGGTGGCCAGGTGACATGTGCCACAAGCGCCGGGGGCGTCGGTACCTTCCGTGAGGCTGCGGCGCCAGGTTCGGCCTTCCGGTGGCGGCGCAGCGCGGCGGCACGGGCGTACACGGAAAGTGTCGAAAAGTCAGCGAGGGGGTGTAGCGTCTCTGGGATGAGTGCTCTCGAACCCGAGGTCGGCACCGAGCCCATCCAGTGGCTCAGCACCGCCGAGGCAGCCAACCGGCTGGGCATCACGCCCCGCACGCTCTACCGCTTCATCGACGAGGGCCAGCTCGTGGCCTACCGCTTCGGCCGGGTCATCCGTTTGAAGACCTCCGACGTCGACGTGTTCATCGAGGCGTGCCGCATCGAGCCCGGCACGCTCGAGCACCTCTATCCCGATTCGTCGACCGACACGTCCGAGACCGAGGCCAAGCGCACGTAGGCCGTCCCGCCCCCGCCGTCGAGGCGCAGCGTCATCACGTCGACCCCGACCGCCCGCACCTCGCCCGCGAGCACCGCGCCGGGCTCCGGTCCGCTCAGCACCACCCGCTCCCGTTGCTCACCGAGCACCGCGAGGGCGTCGTGCCACGAGGCATCACTGTGCACGGGCCGGTCGCCGATCGTCGTCGGTTCGCCGGGCACCGTGCGCACCGATGTGACGCTGTCGAGGTGCACGAGCACCTCGCGGCCCTCCCCGGTCACCAGCACCACGAAGTCCCGGCCCAGCCCGGTGAGCGCGCCGCGGTGGCGCCGGCCGTTGTGCAGGTGCAGCGCCACCGGCCGCCCTCGCTCCGCGAGGTCCGCCAGCACCCCGGCGAAGGTGCCCTCCTCTGCCGCCTGGCGTTGCATCCACGCCAGTTGCGCGCGGGTGCTCGCCGCCTCGTCGCTGGCCAGCCGACCGAGCCAGGCCCCGATCCCGCCGGCGGGACCCAGCCCGAGCGAGCCGGAGCGGCCAGGATCGCGCGCCGCCCGCGCCGAGCCGATCTCGTCGGCGGCGCCGGGGGAGTCCGCGTCGCGGGAGGGTGGGAACTCGTTTGGGGCCACGGCCGCACCTTAGGGTCCGCGCCGGAATGACTTGCACCTTTCGACGGCCCGATGACGTCCCTCGCGGCGTCCTCGTCCTCGTCGCAC
>JBBQHT010000301.1:0-5613 GCA_038324235.1 Acidimicrobiales bacterium | reverse complement strand
GATGATCGCGCTCCGGGCGTCGGCGATGTCGGCATCGGTGAGCGTGCGGTCGGCCGCCTGCAGGCGCACGCGGAAGGCCAGGCTGCGGTGATCCTCGGGCAGACCGACACCCCGGTAGACGTCGAAGAGGCGCACTGCGGCCAACAAGGGTCCGGCCGCGGTGGCGATCGTGGCTTCGACCGCGACGGCGGCAACCGTCTCGGGGACCTCGAAGGCCAGGTCGATGTCGCTCGACGGATACCGACTGATCGGGGTGTAGGTCCCGCCGCCGTGGGGCTGGTCGAGCAGCGCATCAAGATCCACCTCGAGCCAACCGACCCGCTCCACGATGCCGAAGCGATCCAGCACCCCAGGGTCGATCTCGCCGACGGCCCCCACGAGCACGTCACCGACGAAGAGCTCGGCGCTGCGAGTGGGGTGCAAGCCCGCCACCGGCACCTGTTCGATGCGGGCGCCGTCGAGGCCGAGCGCGTCGACGAGGACGTGCCAGATCTCCACGGCCCCGATCGCATCATCCCCGGCAAGGGCGATGCCGAGCTCCTCGCGCTCGTCGGGGAGCTGCTGCCCAGCTGGCGGCGGCCCGAACGTCTTGCCGATCTCGAACAACCGCACACCGGGTTGGCGGTGGGAGGCGTTGTAGGCGACGGACTTGAGCAGGCCGGTGCGCAGCGACGTGCGCAGCACCGATTCGTCCGCATCGAGCGGGTTGGTCACGGTGACGTAGCCGTCAGGCAGGCCCGTACGGGCGTTGTCGTCGGGCGAGAGGAACGGCAATGGCATGGCCTCATCGAGGCCCAGCCCGACCATCGTCTGGCGGACCAGCCGCCGGTCGGCCTGGCGGGCGCTGAGGCCACCCGTGCGTACAGCGGGTGGCACGGTGCGCGGGATCCGGCTGTAGCTGTAGTGCCGCGCGATCTCCTCGATGATGTCCGTCTCGGTCGTGGTGTCCGGTCGAAAGGTCGGGATCACGACATCGGCCACCCCATCGGCGATAGCCGCGACCGGGGTCACGGTGAAGCCGATGGGGGTGAGGAGCCGCTCGATCTCCGCGCCGTCGATCGCCGTGCCCAGATACGAGTTGACGCGCGCTGTGCGGACCCGGACCGGGGATCGGTCCGGCAGGTTGCCGCGCTGGTCGACCGTGCCGGCACCCAGCCGGGCACCGTCGACGGCGAGCAGTTGCGCGAATCGTCGCGCCGCGAGCTCGGCGATCTCGGGATCTGCCCCGCGCTCGAACCGCATCGACGCCTCGCTGCGCAGACCGAGGCGGGCGGAGCTGCGGGCGATCGACATCGGGTCCCACCACGCCATCTCGAGCAGGACGCTGGTGGTGGTCGCTGAGATCTCGGTGGAAGCACCGCCCATCACCCCGGCGATGCCGATGGCCGTGTCGTCGCGGTCGGCGATGACGCCATCGCCGGCGGTCAGCACCCGATCGACATCGTCGAGCGTCCGGATCGACTCGCCATCTCGGGCCCACCGGACGCGCAGGGCCCCACTGGACACCTTGGCGAGATCGTAGGTGTGGTTCGGCTGGCCGAGCTCGAGCATGACGAAGTTGGAGGCGTCCACGACCGAGTTGATCGGGCGCATCCCCAGGTGGGTCAGTCGGTTGGCGATCCAGCGGGGCGACTGTCCCACCGTGACGTCGTGGAGCACCCGCAGCAGGAACCGTCCGCAGAGATCCGCGTCGAGGATCTCGACCGAGGCCAGACCTGCGATCGGGGCGCCGGCCTCGGTGACCTCCGGGTCGATCTGGGTGAACGGCACGCCCATCCGCGCCGCCAGGTCGCGGGCCACGCCCGCCACCGACATCGCGTCCGGACGGTTGGGGTTGATCTCGAGGTCGTAGAGCACGTCGGTGTGGATGCCGAGGGCTTCCTTGATGTCCACGCCGAGGTCCAGCCCGGGGGGCAGGACCAGGATCCCCGCGTGGTCGTCGCCGAGGCCCATCTCGAGGCCCGAGCACAACATCCCGTTGGACCACTCACCGCGCAGCTTGCGCCGCTCGATCTTCATGCCACTCGGCATGACCGTCCCGAGCGTCGCCAGGGGGACGAGGTCGCCCACCGCCATGTTGAACGCCCCGCAGCAGATCTGGAGGGCCTCGCCGTCGCCGAGGTCGACGTCGACCAGTTGGATCTTGTCCGCGTCGGGATGGGGACGCAGGTCGAGGACCTTGGCCACCACGATGCCGTCGAGGCCCGCACCGAGGTGCTCGATCGATTCGACAGCCATCCCCAGGTCGCTCATCTGATCGCCGAGCGCGACGGGATCACCCTCGAACGGGGCGAACTCCTGGAGCCACGACAGCAACACCTTCATCGATCAGTCCTCACGTCGGGTCGGAACCGTGTCCAGCGTCCTAGAACTGCTGCAGGAAGCGGACGTCGTTCGTGTACATGTCACGGATGTCGTCCACCCCGTGCCGCATCAGCGCCAACCGGTCGATGCCGAAGCCGAAGGCGAAGCCGGACCACTCCTCCGGGTCGTACCCGACGGCGGCGAACACGTTGGGGTGCACCATCCCGCAGCCGCCGAGCTCGAGCCAGCCTGTCTGCTGGCAGGTACGGCAGCCCTTTCCCTCGCAGAAGATGCAGTTGATGTCGTACTCGGCCGATGGCTCGGTGAACGGGAAGTACGACGGGCGCAGGCGGGAGTGGATCGCGCCACCGAAGTACGCCGTGGTGAACGCCTCGAGGGTGCCGGCGAGGTCGGCGAAGCTGATGCCCTTGTCGATGACGAGGCCCTCGATCTGGTGGAACACCGGCATGTGGCTCGCGTCGGCGGTGTCGCGCCGGTACACCCGGCCGGGCATGATCGAGTAGATCGGTGGCTCGGTCTCTTGCATCACGCGGATCTGCACGGGTGAGGTGTGGGTGCGCAGGAGTGTGGACTCGGGCCCCCCGAGATCGACGTAGAGCGTGTCCCACATGCCCCGAGCGGGATGCGACGCAGGGATGTTGAGCGCCTCGAAGTTGTACCAGTCGGTCTCGACCTCGGGTCCCTCGGCCACGGTGAACCCCATGCCGATGAACACGTCCTCGAGGCGATCACGTGACTGGGTCACGAGGTGGAGGTGGCCTCGTCGCGCGCTCGGGGCGTACTCGGTGAGATCGAGCCGCTCCGCCGCGACCTGCGCGGTCCGCTCGGCGTCTTCGAGCTCGACGGCGTGCGCTGCCAGCACCCCCTCGACCTGCGCCCGGGCCTCGTTCAGGGCCCGCCCCACGGCCTTGCGCTCCTCGGGATCGAGCGCGCCGAGCCGCTTCTTGAAGTCGTTCAGCGCGGACTTCTTGCCGAGCAGCTCGGTCTCGAGGGCGCGGAGCTCGTCGACCGTCGACACGGCCTGGACGCGCTCGATGGCGTGGGTGGTGACGGATTCGATCTCGTCGATCATCAGCGCGTGAGCCTGCCTGTCGTTCGGCGAACTCGTCCAATCCAGGACGATCGATGCACGATCAGGGGACGAGGTGGCCGAACCTTAGTGGTTGCCTCGACGGCGTTGACGCGCAGATTCGAAGCACAGGACCGTTCCGGCCATCGCCACATTGAGGCTCTCGGCCGCCCCGACCATCGGGATCGTGAGCCGCGTGGTTCCCAATCGATCCACCTCGGCCGGCACGCCGTGGGCCTCGTTGCCGAGGACGAGCGCGGTGGGCCCGGCCAGATCCGCCTCGTCGTACGCGGTGCCCCCCCTGGCGACGGTGGTGAAGCACGTGAAGCCGGCGCCGATCAGCGTGGCGACGGCGTCGACCGCCGGCACGTCGACGACCAGCGGGACGTGGAAGACCGCTCCCGCGGACGCCCGGACGGTCTTCGGTCCGAACACGTCGACCGAACCCGCGCTCGCGACGACGGCATGCGCGCCGGCCGCGTCCGCCGATCGCAGCAGCGTTCCGGCGTTGCCGGGATCGGCCACCCCGGCGAGCACCAGCACCAGCCCGGACGGATCGGCGGTGACGGCAGCCAACGAGGTGGTCCGCGGCCGACCCAGCGCCGCCATGCCGTGCGCGGTGACGGTGTCAACCGCCCCGGCAAGCACGCCAGGCGCCAACTCGAGCACACGCACGCCCAGGTCGGCGAGTCGTGCGAGCACCGCCACGACCGCGGGATCGTCCCGGCTCGACGCGTCGAGGTAGACGGTGTCGAGGTCGATCGCCGCGTCGAGGGCGTCGGCGATGAGCACCGGGCCGTCGATGACGAAGGCACCGGCGTCCGTACGCGCACTCCGGCGCCTCGAGAGGCGCCGGAGGTGCTGCACGGCAGGATTGCGAGCAGTCAGCTCGGTCATGGTCGTGGCGTCGTCGCAGCGGGCCGCACGGGCCAGACCGACCGCGCCGGTGAGCCGTGAGCCAGTTGGTTCAGGACGCCGGCGCCTCGGCGACAGCCTGCTTCGCCACCGCCACGAGGGCGGAGAACGCGGCCGGGTCGGTCACGGCGAGATCTGCGAGGACCTTGCGGTCCACGTCGACCTCGGCGGCCTTGAGCCCGGCGATGAAGCGGCTGTAGGAGATGTCGTCCAACCGGCACGCCGCGTTGATCCGCTGGATCCACAGCTTGCGGAACTCGCCCTTGCGGGCCCGGCGATCGCGGAACGCGTAGTTGAGCGAGTGCATGACCTGCTCGTTGGCGGCGCGATAGGAACGGCTCTTGTTGCCGTAGTAGCCCTTTGCGCGCTCGAGGGTTGCCCTGCGGTGCTTCTTGGAGTGCACTGCCCGCTTGACTCTGGCCATGGGGTGCTCCTTTCAAAAGAGGACGCGTACGGCCCGGCACGGCGCCGGGAGATCACGTACGAACGTCGGGGTGGGGGAAGGTCGAGAACCAGCTCGAGGTTCGGGCAGGCTCAGCCGAGCATGCGCTTGATGCGCGCGGCGTCGCCCGATGCGAGCTCGAAGTCGCCCTTCAGCCGGCGCTTGCGGGCGGGGGACTTCTTCTCGAGGATGTGGTTCAGGTTGGCCTTCTGGCGCATGAGCTTGCCCGTGCCAGTGGTCTTGAAGCGCTTGGCGGCGCCCCGGTGGGTCTTCATCTTGGGCATGGAAATCTCTCCAAACAGGGCGGTGCGACCCGCGCGGGGCGGGCGCCAAGCCCGCCGAGTTGATCAGGGACCGAGCTCAGTCCGGTGCGTCGACCGAGAGCTCAGCGGTGTCGGGTAGGTCAGTGGTGTCCGCGCTCTCCTCGTCGAGCGGAGCGGGGACCTCGATGTCGATCTCGATCTCGATCTCGATCGGATCCGATGGTGTCGCAAGGTCCTCGAGCACCGCGTCGCCCTCCACGAGGAGGTCGGCATCGTGCTGCGCGTCTTCCAACGCGTCTTCCTGGGCCTTCTTGCGATTCGCTTCGGCGGCGGCCTGGGCTTTCTTGTCCGGCGCGAGCACCATGGTCATGTTGCGGCCGTCCTGCTTCGGGAAGATCTCGACCCTCCCGACCTCGGCGACCGCCGTTGCGACCTGATCGAGGATGCGGCGCCCCAGCTCGGGGTGTTGCATCTCTCGGCCTCGGAACATGATGGTCACCTTGACCTTGTGCCCCTCGCCGAGGAACTTCTCGACCTTCTTGGTCTTGGTGTCGAAGTCGCCGTGCCCGATCTTGGGCCGGTACTTCATCTCCTTGACC
>JBBQHT010000300.1:0-5616 GCA_038324235.1 Acidimicrobiales bacterium | reverse complement strand
CATCGTCGCCCTGCTCACGCGAGATGAAGCCATAGCCCTTCTCGGCATTGAAGAACTTCACGGTACCTGTAGCCACTTGTCTCTCTCTTCACTGACGAGCCCCCCCGAATGGGGAACTCACGCCGTAACCATAACTCGCGCGGCCGCTCTGTTCTCGCCCGGCGTCAAATTCAGCGCGTGGCGCGATACCGCCGGATGAGCGCGCTGGTCGACGAGTCGTGGGCCAGGTCAGGTTCGGTCACCGCCGCGAGCTCGGGGATGATGTTGTTGGCCAGCTTCTTGCCGAGCTCGACCCCCCACTGATCGAAGCTGTTGATGTTCCAGACCGCGCCCTGGGTGAAGACCTTGTGCTCGTAGGTCGCGATCAGCTGACCGAGGGTGCGCGGCGTCAGCTTCGGCACCAGGATCGTGGTGGTGGGATGGTTGCCCTCGAACACTCGATGGGCCACCTGGTGCGCCGGGATGCCCTCGGCCTCGACCTCGGCACGGGTCTTGCCGAACGCCAGCGCCTCGGGCTGCGCGAAGAAGTTGGCCATGAGCAGATCCTGGTGATCGCCCACCGCGTGGTTGGGCTGGCAGAACCCGATGAAGTCCGCCGGGATCAGCTTCGTGCCCTGGTGGATCAGCTGGTAGTACGCGTGCTGCCCGTTCGTGCCGGGCTGGCCCCAGACGATGGGCCCGGTCTGCCACGCCACGCGGTTCCCGTCCCGATCGACCGACTTGCCGTTGCTCTCCATGTCGAGTTGTTGGAGATAGGCCGACAGGCGGGCGAGGTACTGGGCGTAGGGCAGGATCGACACCGTCTCGGCGCCGAAGAAGTCGTTGTACCAGACCCCGATGAGTCCCAGGAGCATCGGCAGGTTCTGCTCGATCGGGGCGGTGCGGAAGTGCTCGTCGATCTCGTGGAAGCCCGCCAACATCTCACCGAACGCGTCGGGACCGACGGCGATCATGAGCGACAGCCCGATGGCCGACTCGTACGAGTACCGGCCACCGACCCAGTCCCAGAACTCGAACATGTTGGCGGTGTCGATCCCGAACGCGGCCACTTCGGTCGCGTTGGTCGATACGGCGACGAAGTGCTTGGCCACCGCCGCCGGATCGCCGCCGAGGCCCGCTAGCGCCCAGTCCCGTGCGGTTCGGGCGTTGGTCATCGTCTCGAGCGTCGTGAAGGTCTTGGACGCCACGATGAAGAGCGTCTCGGCCGGATCGAGGTCCCGGGTCGCTTCGTAGAAGTCGATGCCGTCGACGTTCGAGACGAAGCGGCAGGCCAGGTCGCGGCGACTGAAGTCGATCAGGGCCTCATAGGCCATGTGCGGGCCGAGGTCGCTGCCGCCGATGCCGATGTTCACGATGGTGCGGATGGGTGCACCGGTGTGCCCGGTCCACTCGCCCGAACGGATGCGGTCGGCGAACGCCGCCATCTTGTCGAGCACCGCGTGGACCTCGGGCACGACGTCGACGCCATCGACGAGGATCTGCTGGCCCCGCGGGGCGCGCAGCGCGACGTGGAGCACGGCTCGATCCTCGGTGATGTTGATCTTCTCGCCGGCGAACATGGCGTCGCGCAACTGCTCCACCCCCGCGCGGCGGGCGAGCGCGGCCAACAGCGTCATCGTCTCGGCGGTGATCCGGTTCTTCGAGTAGTCCACGTAGAGCTCGCCCGCCTCGACGACGAAGGTCTCGCCCCGGGTGGAGTCCTCGGCGAACAGGTCCCGCAGGTGTCGCGGGGCCAGCCCGGCGTGATGGGCCGCGAGCGCCGCCCACTCGGGTGTCTCGTCGATGCGCGTCGGGGCGTCGGCCATCAGGGTCTCCTCGTGGTGCGGGTCAGGGCTGGATGGGTTCGGCCGGCTCGATGGGCTCATCGATCGGGTCGGGTAGGTGCTCCACCCGCACGACGAACGAGGCGCTGGCGGTCTCGCCGGCCGGCACGATGCGATGGTCGCCCGAGATGAGCGCGTTGATGGGCGCGGTCATGGGCTCGAGGGCGACGAAGCCCGCGTTGCTCGGCGCGTAGACCTGGGCGTACGGGTAGAGCTCATCGAGCTCGATCACCAGTCGCTGCCGGTTGCTGCCGTCGGGCCCGGGCCCCTCGAGCGCGAGCCGCCGACCGTCGGGCGTGTCGGCCAACCGGTAGGCATCATCGAAGGTGGTCTCGAGCGACCCGTCGCCGAGCAGGTGGGTCGACGCCGCCTCGTGGGTCTCGCCGCCCGTGGGGAGGCACTGGCCGTCGAGCTCGAGGTGGTCGCGATCGGGCAGGACCACGCAGAGGTCGCGCCGCTCGACGCCGGGCAGCACGAAGTACGGGTGCCACCCGAAGCTCACCGGCACATCGACCTCGCCGGTGGCGTGGACCGTCGTGGTCACCCGCAGCCCCAGGTCGCTCAGCTCGACGAACACGACCAGGTCGTGGGGGAACGGGAACGAGGCCAGGTGCTCGGGATGGTCGCCGAACGCGAAGCGGGCCTGCAACATGGCGCGGGTGGTGTCGGCGAACTCGGCCTCGACCTCCCAGCCTGCCGCCGCGTTCATCGTGCCGTGGATCGGCAGGCCATCGAGCACGTACACGGGCGGCTGCGGGTCGAACTCGACCCACGTGTCGCCGACGTTGTAGCGGGGCCGCGCGAGGCGATTGGCCCACGGGTGCAGCAAGGGCAGGCCCGTGGTGTGGTGCTGTCGGTAGAAGTCGACACCACCGTGCAGGCTCAGGTACTCGTGGCCGTCATGGGTCAGCGACGCGCCGAGCATGCCCAGCTCGGGCAGGAACGTCGCGGTGTAGCCGGCGGCGGTGAGGACGACCGCGTCGACACCCTCGAACGAGCCGTCGCCGACTGTCGGCACCACGTGCGAGTCGGCCATGGGCCAGTCAGTCCTTCTTCTCGTCGTGGCCACCGAACTGCTTTCGCATCGCCGACAGGAGCTTGTCGGCGTAGTCGGCCTCACCGCGCGACGAGAAGCGCTCGTACAACGACGTCGTCAGGATCGGGGCGGGCACGCCTTCGTCGATCGCGGCGAGCGACGTCCAGCGCCCTTCACCCGAGTCCGACACGCGACCTTCGAAGGAGGCGAGCTCGGGATCGTCGACCAGCGCGGCCGCCGTCAGATCGAGCAACCACGACGCCACGACCGAGCCGCGTCGCCACACCTCGGCGACCTCCTTCGTGTCGATCTCGAACTGGTAGTACTGCGGGTCGCGCAACGGCGTCGTCTCGGCGTCGTGCTCCTGGGTCTGCAGCCCGATGTTGGCGTGCTTCAAGATGTTGAGGCCCTCGGCGTAGGCGGCCATCAGGCCGTACTCGATGCCGTTGTGGACCATCTTCACGAAATGACCCGCGCCGTTCGGACCGCAGTGCAGGTAGCCGAGCTCGGCGGTCGACGGGTCGCCGGACCGCCCGGGCGTGCGCTCGGCGTCGCCGGAACCGGGAGCCACCGTCACCCAGATCGGATCGAGGTGCCTGACGATGTCGTCCTCCCCGCCGATCATGAGGCAGAAGCCGCGCTCGAGACCGAACACGCCACCGCTCGTGCCGACGTCGACGTAGTGCACGCCGTGCTCAGCCAGCGCGGCCGCCCGATCGATGTCGTCGCGGTAGTACGAGTTGCCCCCGTCGATGATGATGTCGCCCTCACCCATGAGGGCACCGAGTTGCATCACGGTGTCTCCGGTGAACGCGGCCGGCACCATGACCCAGGCCGCCTTGGGCCCGTCCAGCTTGCTGACGAAGTCGGCCAGGGAATCAGACCCGGTGATGGCGTCGCTCTCGGCCGCCAGGCTGCTCGTCGCCTCGGAGCTGACGTCGAACACGACACAGGTGTGCCCGTCCCGCACCAGGCGACGTACCAGGTTCGCGCCCATCCGGCCCAGACCGACCATTCCCAGCTGCATCCGCCACTCCTTTGGTTCCTGCGATTGGTGCCCCCGCATCATGGCCCATCTCCACGCCGTGCGCGTGCGGCCCGGCTCTGCGATCATCGGGTCCCGATGACGCAACTCGACGCCACCTCACCCGAACCGCTCCCGGCCCTGCCAAACCCGTTCACGTCACGAAGCCTCAGCGCCGGGTCCCGCGCCGCCGCGGCGTCGGCCGCCGATGCCCGCGCCCTCGTGGACCAGGTCGCCGGTGTGCTGCTGGGCGATCCCGGTCCGATCCGGATCGCCGTCGCCGGCTTCCTCGCGAGCGGCCACGTGCTGCTCGAAGATATCCCCGGGGTCGGCAAGACGCTCCTCGCCAAGGCCCTCGCCCGCTCGATCGGCGGTTCGTTCGGCCGCGTCCAGGGCACACCGGATCTGCTCCCCTCGGATCTCACCGGGGTCAGCGTCTACGACGACAGCGCGCGGACCTGGTCGTTCCGGCCCGGTCCGCTGTTCCACTCGGTCGTGCTCGTCGACGAGCTCAACCGGGCGACACCGCGCACGCAGTCGGCGCTGCTCGAGGCGATGGCCGAGAACCAGGTGACGATCGATGCCACGACCCATCGGCTGCCCGAGCCGTTCTTCGTCATCGCCACCCAGAACCCACAAGGGGATCTGGGCACCTTCCCGCTCGTGGCCGGTCAGCGGGACCGCTTCTCCGTCTCGTTGTCGCTGGGCCTGCCCGGCCGGCAGGCCGAGATGCAGCTCCTCGCCGGCCGCGGGGGCGAGCCCGCCCTCGCGGGCCTGCGCCAGATCAGCGAGCCGGCGCGCTGGATGCAGATGCGCGCCGCGGTCGACGAGGTGTTCGTGCACGATCTGGTCGCGACCTATGCCCTCGACGTCATCGACACGGTTCGCTCGCGCACCGGCCAGGTCCAACCGCTGAGCACCCGGGCGTCGTTGATGCTCATGCGGGTGGCCAAGGCGCACGCGCTGATCGACGGGCGCGACCACGTCGCGCCCGACGACATCCAGGCGGTGGGCACCGCCGTGCTCGCGCATCGCATCGTCGAGGCCACCAACGGCGACCTGCCCGCCGCTCGCACGTGGGTGACGAACTTCCTCGCGCAGATCGCCGTTCCTCCGGTCCCGGCGCAGTAGTGGCCCACCGCTGGTCTCGCCCCGGACCCACTGCGACGCATCGGCGCGCCCGCTGATGGCTCGCGCCGGACCAGCCGACAACCCGGACCTCAGCCGACGCGGCCGACGGTCGCGGCCAGTCACGGTCGGGGTCGTCCTGGTCGCGATCCTGGCGGGGCTGTCATGGCTGGTGAGCCGGAACGACGCGCAGCTGGCGATCGCCTTCGCGCTCGGGCTGGCCGTGATCCTCGACGCGGTCGCGGCGCACCTGGCCCTCTCCGATCCCCACCTCGAGGTCCACAACCCGGTGGACGGCATCGCCGGACAGGACGTGACCTACTTCGTCCGCCTGCCCGACCTGCGCCGGCCGGTGCTGGTGAGCCCGCCCGGGTCGTGGCCCACCTGGCGATCCCGGCAGGTGACCGTCACGTCCAGCCGGCCGGGTGCGCTCACCCTGTCGGGTCCGCCGCGGGGCGTCGTGCGCTACCTCGTGTTCGACCTCGTGTCGCGAGGACCGCTCGGGCTCTACGAGTCGACCCGCCGCCTGCGGGTGTGGCTCCCCACGCCGCTGTTCATCGGGCCGCCGCCGATGGACCACGCGATCGACTGGACCACGATCCGCG
>JBBQHT010000299.1:0-5627 GCA_038324235.1 Acidimicrobiales bacterium | reverse complement strand
TGTCGCTCATGGCGTCCGCGGCCTCGAGCAGCAGCGCCGCATCGTCGGGAGCGGGGGCGCGCCGGCCCTGACGGAACTGATCGAGCAGGTTCTCCGCCGCGTGGGCCAGCGCGGTCAGCGCGTCGATGCCTTCCATCGACGACATGCCCTTGAGGTTGTGCGCGAAGCGGAACAGGTCCTGGACGACCTCGACGACCGGGGCCGGCAGCGGCCCCACCACGGGCGGCGGAACTCCCGCAGCCGCCAGTGCATCGAGGTGCACCATCGCGTCTGCGAACGCGGCAGCCTGCTCGGCCCCTTCGGCCAGGAACGCATCGCTGGCGGTGCCCATCAGCGACGCAGGCCCGGTGCGTCGGTCCGCCGGTAGATGCCGGGCGCGATCGGCGCGAACCCGTACTGGTCCGGGCGCAACATCCGCTCGGCGTTGCCCAGGAAGAGCACGCCGTGATCCGCGAGCAGGTCATGGGCCCGGTGCAGCAGCCGGTCACGGCCGTCAGCGTTGAGGTAGATGACCACGTTGCGGCACACGATCAGGTCGACGGCACCGGTGGGACTGGACGGACCCGCGGGACCAGGTCCTGTCGACGGGAGCGGATCGTGGATGGCGTCGTGCTGCTCGAACCGCACCGCATCGCGAACCTCCGCCCCGACCCGCCAGCGGTCACCGTCGGGCGTGAACCACCGCGTGCGCCGATCAACTGGTCCAGGGCCTCCGTCGAGCGCCGTCAAGGCGGCGGCGGTGAACGATCCGCGCCGGGCGTCGTCGATGCGCGCCGGATGCAGATCGGTGGCCCAGACCGACGGGTGCAAACCGGCTTCCAGCATGAGCATCGTCAACGAGAACGCCTCGGATCCGTCCGCGCAACCCGGCGCCCACACCCGAGGTTCGGCCGGCAACCCCGGAAGCACCAGGCGATCGAGATCGGCCCAACGCAGTGGGTCACGGAAGAACGAGGTCACGTTGACGGTCACCCGATCGAGCAGCGCGCGACGAACCGACGGCTGGGCATCGAGCGCGTCGACCAGCGCCTGGTCGGTGTCGAGGTGCTCGTGGCGGGCGAACGTGGCCAGGCGGCGGCCAAACTGATCTTCCTTGAACGCCGAGAGGTCGATGTGCTCGTGGCGGTACATCACGTCGTTCACGAGGTGCTGGGTCTCGATCGACAACGGCACATCGGGTGGGACCGACAGCGGCTCACGTTGGCTGCGCGCCGCGCTCGCCGCTCGATCGGCGAGCAGTCGATCGCCCGCGGGCCAGGCGCCCACCTCGGCCGCCTGCCGGTCACCCAGCCCGTCACGCGTGTGATCTCCCTCCGGCCGGTCGGTGGCCCGACGACCCCCGGGTCGGTGACTGCGACGGCCGCCGGAGGCCGACACCCGCCGGTCCACCCGTGTGAAGGTGTGCTCGAGGGCCCGCCCCAGCGCCGCCGGGGGCGCGTCCAGATCGCTGAGGCCCGACTGGCGGACGCGTGCCGGCATGCCATCGACGGCCGCGGTCGCGGCGTCCTGGGTGAGGACCTGCCCTCCGGCCTGCACCACCGAGCGACACCCCTCGAGCCCGTCGGTGCCCATGCCCGACAGCACGACGGCGGTGACGCCCGCTCCGTACTCCCGCGCCACATCGCGCAAGGTGAGATCGGCGCGAGGTCGCAGCCCTCCCACCGGGGGCGCGTGGCTGACGCGCGCGTGCCCGCCGTCGATCCGCAGGTGCCCAGATCCGGGCGCCACGAGCACGAGCCCCGCCCGGAGCGCCATCCCAGAGACGGCCTCGGCGACCGTCATGATCGTGATCCGGTCCAACCGCGAGGCGAAGCGCGCCGTGAACGAGGCCGGCATGTGCTGCACGATGAGGATCGGTATCGGCGCCTCGATCGAGAACGCCTCGAGGAGCTCCGTGACGGCCTGGGGCCCGCCGGTCGACGCGGCGATGCAGATCACCTCGGGCCGGCGGAGCGTGGTCACGACGCAGAGACCTCCGCGCCCTCGGTCGTCCCGGTCACCAGGCGGACGAGGGCGTCGACGTCCACGTCGGTCGGCGCCCCGTCGAGTCCCTCGGAGCGCGTCTCGAGCGCGTCCCGATCCACCACCTCCACCCGGTCCACGAGCAGGCCCACCGCCGCGCCGGACGATTCGGTCAGGAGCACCCGGGCCCCCGGGACCGCCGCGCCCAGCCCGAGGAGCGTCGCCGGGTCGAGCACGAGCGCCAGCCGGCCGCGGATGCCGATGACCCCGACCACCCCGGCCGGCGCGCCGGGCAGCCTGGTGGGGGTCGGCGGGGCGAGCACCCCGAGCACCTCGTCGACGGGCAGGACGAAGTCTCGATCGGCGACCCCGATGAGGATGACCTGCGCCCCACCCACTGGTGACCCGGGCGACACCAAGGTCTCGCCGATCTCCGCCCCGGTGGGGGCCTCGGCGTCGGGGTCGGTTGCGGTCACGACCGTGCCGGCTCCCCGAGCGGCGCACCAGCTCGCGCCGGCTCCCCGGCTCCGTCGGATCCCATCCGGAACTGGGCGACGGCGTGGCGCAGCTGATCGCCGCTGGCCGCGAGCTCCTGCGCCGTGGACCCGATCTCCTCCGCCGTCGCGGCGGTCTGCTCACTGGCCGCCGCGACTCGGTCCACGGCCGCGCTGTTGGAGTTCGAGGCCTCCGCCAGGTCGTGGGCCCGGGTCGTGATCTGCTGGGCCGCCTCGTCGATGGCCCGCACCGCGTCGTTGACCTCCGACAGGCGCTGCTCGAGGTCGTCGACCCCGCCGGCGATCGACCGGAAGCTCTCCCCGGCGGCGGCCACCGCCTGACCACCGCCATCCACGGCCTGGCGACCATCGCCGATGGCGTCGTGCACATCGCGGACCTGGTCCGCCATCTGCTCGACGATCCGAGCGACGTCGTTGGTCGATGCCGTGGCCTGATCCGACAACGCCTTGACCTCGTCCGCCACGACGGCGAACCCCCGTCCCGCCTCCCCCGCCCGGGCGGCTTCGATGGTGGCGTTGAGCGCGAGCAGATGGGTCTGGTCCGCGATCGAGCGGATGAGGCCCACGATGTCGACCACGTCACGGGAGAACCGGGTGAGCTCTTCCACCGATGCCGCGCTGCGATCCATCGAGGCGCTGATGCTCGCCATCGAGGCGATCACCTCCTCGACGTTCTGGCGGCCGTCACGACCGAGTTCGCTGCCCCGCTCACTGACCTCGACGACCGACGAGACCGCGTGCCGAGCCGACCGGACCCGGGCGGCGATGTCGGTCACGGCGGCGGACACCTCCTCGGTCGCGATCGCCTGCAGGGCCAGACCTTCGGTGATCCCGTTGACCGCCGCCGCGACCTCGCTCGCGAGGTGCGCCGACTCGTCCGCCCCCTCCGCCAGCGCCCGAGCTCCAGAGCCGACGTGGTCGGTCACGTCGCCGACGTTCGCCACGATGCCGCGCAAGTTCGTGGTCATCGCCAGCAACGACTGCGCCACCTCACCCAGCTCGTCGCGCCGGTCGACGTCCATCTTGGTCAGATCCGGATCGAGGTCGCCCTCACCGATTCTGATCGCCTGCACGGCCATCTCCTCCAGCGGATCGACGATCGACTTCGTGAGGTACAGCGCCGCCGCGACGCAGAACAGGAACACGAGGCCCGTGCCGCCGATGACCACGCGCCACACGCGCGATCGCGCCGCCTGGGCGACGGCCATCGATTCGTTGAGCTCAGCCGTGCCCTTGGTGACCACCTGCTCGAACAGGCCCCGGAACGTGCTGCCCTGCACCGCGACCTTCTGCAGCGAGGCGGCGTGGGCCGCGATGCCGGCGAGGTCGAAGGGCTGGGGTGGGTTGGCGGCACCGCGGTACGCGTTGCCTGGATCCACCGTGTCCTGGACCCAGGTGGTGAACGCGGCGTCGATCTGCTCGACCGTCGGTGCGACCTCGGGGTCGGCGCCCGCGATGGCCCGGAACCGGCTGATGGCGTCGGTCCAGTTCGAGCGGTCCAGATCCTGGTCGCTGCGCAACGCCGGGTCGCCCGTGATCAGGTACCCGCGGTAATGATCCTCCCAGCCGCGTACGATCGCCCGCGTCTCCCACGCCGAGGTGATGAGCGCGGTCGCCCGATTCGCGCGGGCGATCGCCTGGTCCTCTTCGTTCAGCGCCTGGAAGATCACGGCGAGCTGGCCGACGACGACGATGAGGATCAGCCCGAACGCGATGCTGAACTTCGACCGCAGCTTCAGATTCCGGAACCAGGACATGACGCTCCTTCTCGCAGCCCGCAGGCTGACAGCGCACCATCTTCGCTCGCGGACCTCCACCCCGGCGGCACCCCGGCAGCAACGCGCCGGTACACTCTGCCGCGCCTGGCCGGGAACCACCCCGGCCCGTCGTCTGGATTCCCCGGGGGTCCCCAGCCATGAGCGATACATCCGACCCGCTGCTCTCGCCGCCCAAGCAGAAGCTGGGTGAAGCCGTGAAGGGGGCCGAGGCCCCGATCGTCGACATGGACCAGCAGGTCCGCGTCCTGATCTGTGATGACAACGCGTACATGCGTGATCACCTCAAGACGATGCTCGAGGCCGACGGGCTCGTCGTGGCCGGCGAGGCGGTCGACGGGCTCGAAGCCGTCGCCATGTTCGACGAGCTGCGCCCCGATGTCGTGATCATGGACCTCGTGATGCCCAACCTCGACGGCATCGGCGCCATCAACCAGATCATCGCCATCGACGAGGACGCCCGCATCGTCGTGTGCTCGGGCATGGGGAGCAACGAGCAGGTCGCCGAGGCGATCGGCGCCGGCGCCCTCGACTTCCTGGTCAAGCCGTTCCAGGTCGAGCGGGTCGCGCACGTCATCCGCACCGTGCTGCCCGGCGTCGTGTCGCTCCAAGGTCGCGCCGGCGGCATCGACTGATGCACGATCTCCACGACAAGGTCGCCGTCATCACCGGCGGTGCCAGCGGCATCGGCCTGGCGCTGGCCACCCACGCCGGTGGGCTCGGCATGAAGGTGGTCATCGCCGACATCGAGACCGACGCGCTGGCAACGGCCGCCACCGGGCTGCGGGCGCAGGGCGTCGATGTGCTCGACGTCGTGGCCGATGTGACGAGCCTGGCCTCGATCGAGGCACTGCGCGATGCCGCCGTGGAGGCGTTCGGCGGCGTCCACGTGCTGTGCAACAACGCCGGCGTCGGTAGCGGCGGGCGCACGTGGGAGACCCCGATCGAGATGTGGAAGTGGGTCATCGACGTCGATCTGTGGGGCGTGATCTACGGCGTGCACGCGTTCGTGCCCCTCATGCTCGAGCAGGGCGAGGGCCACATCGTGAACACCGCGTCGATCGCCGGGCTCACCACCACACCCGGGCTCGGCCCGTACAACGTGGCCAAGCACGGTGTGGTCACGCTGTCCGAGACGATGTACCACGAGCTCGCGATGACGGGGAAGGACGTGCACGTCTCGGTCTTGTGCCCAGCGTTCGTGCGCACCCGCATCCACGAGTCGGACCGCAACGCGCCCGACGCGCTCACCGCGCAGTTCGAGGCGGCGGCCGAGGGTGCGGTGGACGGCGCCGACGCCGGGGCCATGCGCGACCTCGTGAAGAACCTGGTCGAGTCCGGCCTCGATCCCGCCGAAGTTGCCCAGCAGGTGTTC
>JBBQHT010000298.1:0-5637 GCA_038324235.1 Acidimicrobiales bacterium | reverse complement strand
GTCGCGCGACGACCAGTGGGAGGGAGTGCGCCTGTCCGGCGCACTGCACGACTACGTGCAGCTCGCCGATCCCGCTCCCGATCCCGATCCCGATCCCGATCGCGAGCCCGAGCCCGCTCCGCTTCCCGAGCCCGCCGCCGTTCCGGTTCCCGATCCCGATCCCGATCCCGCACGCGAGCCGGTTCCCGAGCCCCGGGCGGATGCGCGGACGCCGCCGACGGCTGCCCCCACGGCTGATCCTGGAGGCAACGTCATCTCACTCGACGCCGCCCGACGGGAGCGCGGTCGTGGCTGAACCCGTCGATCAGCATCAGCGCACCCGGCTGCGCACCGAGATGGACCGAACCCTGTTCGTCGAGGCCGGCGCAGGAAGCGGCAAGACCACCCAGCTTGTGCAGCGGGTCGTCGAGCTGCTCATCACCGGCACGCTGGCCGACATCGGCACCCTCGCCGCCATCACCTTCACCGAGGCGGCGGCCGCCGAGCTGCGCGACCGGATCCGCGAAGAGCTCGAGCGCGCCGCCGCGGTCGAGACGCCGGGCACGGTCCGGCGGGTCCGCATCGACGATGCGCTCGACCACGTCGACGACGCCGCGATCTCCACCCTGCACGGGTTCGCGCACCGCATCCTCGCGGGGTTCCCGATCGAGGCAGGCCTGCCCCCCGGGTTCGAGGTCGCCGACGAGATCGCCGCAGCCGTCACCGAGCGCGAGCAGTGGGACGATTTCCTCGACGAGCTCTTCGCGGACGAGGTCTTCGAGCCGATCCTGCGCCGGGCCTTCACGCTCGGGCTGACCATGCGCCAGCTCACGGTGGTCGCCCACGAGTTCGCCGAGAACTGGGATCGGCTCGAGGACCTCGCCCGGATCGGGTCGAACGCCAGCCCGGGCGCGGGCGGCCGTCCGATCGAGGCCGCCCGGCTCGACCCACTCGACCTCGAACCGGTCCTCGACCTGCTCGACGGCGCGGTGGGCTGGGCCGGCCAGTGCGGTGGCGGGGCCAAGTCGATCCAAACGGTCCTCGCGTCCTTCGGCCCGTTCCTCCAGCGGCTCGAGGACGAGACCGATCCGGAGGGCCAGCTGCAGCTCCTGCTGCACGACCTGCCGGCCTTCCCGTCGATGGGCAACGTGACCAAGTCCGAGTTGGTGGAGCTGCGGCGGTTGGTCCACGGCACCCGTGACGCCATCGGTTCGCTGCTCGACCAGGCCCGGCTCGACGCGCTCACGCCGATCCTGCAACGCATCGCGGCGTTCACGTTGCGGATGGCCGATCGCCGGCGAGAACAGGGTCAGGTCCGCTTCCACGACCTCCTCGTGCTCTCCCGTCGGATGCTGCTCGCGCACCCGTCGGTGCGTCGCGAGTTGGGCCGGCGCTTCCGGCTGCTGCTCATCGACGAGTTCCAGGACACCGATCCCCTCCAGATCGAGATCGCGCTGCTGCTGGCCCTCGCCGACCCCGACATCACGCCCGCGTCCTGGCAGGACGCCGTGGTCGAGGAAGGCCGGCTCTTCTTCGTCGGTGACCCCAAGCAGTCGATCTACCGGTTCCGCCGGGCCGACATCGCCGTGTTCGAGCAGGTGCGCGACCGGTTCTCCCACCATGGCGCGGTCGAGCTCACGGTCAACTTCCGCACGGTGCCGTCGCTGCTGGCGTGGGTGAACGCGCTGTTCGATCGCCTCATCGGGCCGGAGGCCGAAGACGGCCAGCCGAGGTACCTGCCGTTGGCGCCGTCACGGGCCGACCTGGCCATCGCGGCGCCGGTCGTGGTGCTGGGCGGTCCGATCGAGGCCCGATCGGTGGCCGACGTGCGCGAGCGCGAGTCGAGCGAGCTCGCGGCGGCCATCGCGCTCATGAAGGACGAGGGCTGGCTCGTCCACCCGAAAGGCGAGGTCGCGCCGCGCCCGGTCCAGTTCCGGGATGTGACGGTGCTGATCCCGAGTCGACAGGTGCTCAGCGAATTGGAGCGATCGCTCGAACGCCAGGGCGTGCCGTATCGGGTGGAGAGCCGTTCGCTGGTGTTCGGCACCGATGAGGTGCGCGAGCTGCTGGCGATCCTGCAGGCAATCGACGATCCGGGCGACGAGGTCGCGGTCGTCGCCGCGTTGCGGTCGCCCGGGTTCGCGTGCTCCGACACCGACCTGGCGCGCTACCGCGTGGCGGCCACCTCGAGTCGCCGATGGGACTACACCCGTCCGCCCGCCGACGAGTGGTTCGATGTCCTCGCCGCCGGCGACCCGGTGTTGGCCGCGATGGGCTCGCTGCGCCAACTGCACGCCGACCGGATGTGGGTTCCCGTCCACGAGCTGGTGGAGCGCGTGATCCGCGAGCGGCACCTGGTCGAGCTGACGACCGCTCGGCGCCGGCCGCGGGACCACTGGCGCCGCTTGCGGATGGTGCTCGACGAGGCCCGTGCGTTCGTCGAGGCCGGCGGCGTGGCCCTCGCCGACTTCGTGGCCCACATCGAGCAGCAGGCCGACGAGAAGGCGACGCGAGTCGAGACCGTCGTTTCCGAGCGCGACGACGACGCGGTGCGGATCCTCACCATCCACGGCTCGAAGGGGCTCGAGTTCCCCGTCGTCGTGCTCGCGGGGCTCGGGATCGAGTACCGGGCGCCGCACAACCGTGTCCTCTGGACTGACGACGGCCCGGAGATCGCGCTCGGGAGCCAGGACAAGGAGCGGTTCGAGACACCCGGATACGGCCAGCGCCGTGACCGTGAGGAGCAGCTCGACCGGTACGAGCGCGAACGTCTGCTGTACGTCGCCGCCACCCGTGCTCGTGATCACCTCGTGGTCAGCCTGTACCACCGTCCAGGCCGCGATTGCGCGGCGCGGCGCATCCACGATCTGCTCGACGAGCTCGCGTCCGAAGGCACGATCGGCCACCGCGCCATCGACCCGGCCGCGCTCGAGGCGCAGGTGGCCCGTGCACTCGACGACCGGGGGACGTCCGCGGCCACGCGCAGGGCGCGGGTGGCCGCGCCGACGGGCGCCGTGCAGATCGGTGAAGCAGCAGCCCCTCCGGACCTGACGGCCTGGCGCGCCGCTCGCGCCTCGCTGTTGACCGACGCCACCCGGGTCGGTGCGATCGCCCCCACCGGCCTGGCCCGCCGGGCGCTCGACCGGGCCGGAGGCACCGAGGGTGCCTCGGGGCCCGGTGATGCCACACCTTCGGCGCACGAACCGAGCCGGCCAGCCGACACCGCCCCCCTGTCGCCCCCGCCGCCCTCGCCGCCCACCGGGTCAACGCCGGCGCCCCCGCCGGGCCTCGAGGTGCCCTCCGCCGCCGCCGAACGAGACCGCGACGAGCGGGAGCACCGCTTCGGCCGGCGCGGGCACGCCGGCACCGCCGTGGGTCGCGCCGTGCACGGCACGCTGCAGGTCGTCGATCTCGCCGACCCGGTCGACCTGGCCGAGGTCGCCACCCACCAGGCCGAGGCCGAAGGCGTCGGTGACCGGGCGGCCGCCGTGGCGAAGCTGGCGCGGTCGGCTCTCGCGTCGCCGAGCGTGCAGGAAGCCGTCGCCTCCGGGCGGTACTGGCGAGAGCTCTTCGTCACCGCCCCGCTCGGGCCTGGCGGCACCATCGTCGAGGGTTACGTGGACCTGTTGTACGAGAACGCCGCCGGCCAGCTCGTGGTCGTCGACTACAAGACCGATGCCGGGACTGACGACGAGCTCGACGCCTCCGCGGCGCGCTACCGGCTGCAGGGGGCGGCGTACGCCGCGGTCCTCGAGGTCGCGCTCGCCCGGCCCGTCGCCGAGTGCGTCTTCGTGTTCGCGCGGCCGGGTGCGGCCATCGAGCGACCGATCCAGGACCTGCGCACGGCCGTGGCCGAGGTGCTGGCCGCCGTCGGCTGAGGGGAGCCGAGCGTCAGGGACGCGTGGTCTCGGCGAGCTCGCGTAGCTCGGTCACGGCGTGGGCCAGACCCGCAGGGTCGCGATACAGCGAGCTGCCGGCGACGAGCACGTTGGCGCCGGCGGCGGCCGCACTGGTGATGGTGGTCGGGCTGATGCCGCCGTCGACCTCGATGTCGACCTCGAGCCCGCGGTCCAGGATCATCCGGCGGATCTGGGCGATCTTGGGTTCCATCGTGCCGATGTAGGCCTGGCCTCCGAAACCGGGGTTGACCGTCATCACCAGGACCATGTCGACCAGGTCGAGCACGTTCTCGATCGCCTCGGCGGGGGTGGACGGGTTGATCGCCACGGCGGCGATGCCCCCGGCGTCGGCCACGGCGCCGAGGACCCGGTGCAGGTGGATGCACGACTCCGCGTGCACGATCAGCCGTTCGCAGCCTGCGGCGACGAACTGGCTGAGCACCCAGGTTGGGTCCTCGATCATCAGATGCGCCTCGAACGGCACCGCGACGCGCTCGCGCACCGAGGCGATGAGGTCGGGGCCGAAGGTGATGTTGGGCACGAAGCGGCCGTCCATCACGTCCCACTGGATGCGATCGACCCCCGCCTTCTCGAGGTCGGCGACCTCGTCGCCCAACTTCGAGAAGTCGGCCGGTAGCACCGACGGGACGATCAGGAACGGGCGGTCGGTGCCAGGCCGGGGGGCGGCACCAGGTGAGGTCGACATGGCCCCGACGATACCCGCGGCGGGGACCCCAACCGGCGGGCCTCCAGCACCGGGTCATCGGGGCGGTCCCGCGCGTCCGTGACCTCGGTGTCGTGTCCCGGCAGGGTCAGCCAGCGCCGGTCGGCTCCGAGCGCCGGTCGGCGGTCGCGGCCGGGGGTTGAGCCGGGCGGGGGAGGGGGCCCACGCCCGG
Organism: Acidimicrobiales bacterium; assembly: GCA_038324235.1. Lineage (GTDB taxonomy): Bacteria > Actinomycetota > Acidimicrobiia > Acidimicrobiales > Acidimicrobilacustridaceae > JBBQHT01. Next base: position 863 of record JBBQHT010000298.1, on the reverse strand, counting down.
GCGCATCGACGGGTCCGACACCCCCGACCGGGCCGCGTAGGCTCGCCCCGTGCCTGACCCGCGTGCGCCTGAATCCGCTTCAGCCGACGTTGATCCGGCCACGCCGGCGGGCTCGGCCACCGCCACGCCATCCGGCTCGGCCACCGCCACGCCATCGGGCTCGGACACGTTCACCCTCGTGACGACCGTCGCGGTGGCCGGGGGCGATGCGCTGGCCCGAGATGGCGATGGGCGCGTCGTGTTCGTCGCTGGCGCGCTGCCGGGTGAGCGGATCGAGGCCGAGGTCACCGAGGTCCGCAAGGACTTCGCCCGGGCGGTCGCCGTCCGCATCATCGACCCGTCGCCCGACCGCGTGGTGCCACCCTGTGCCTTCGTCGCGGCCGGGTGCGGGGGTTGCGACCTCCAACACGCCGCGCCGGGCGCCCAGGTGGGACTGAAGCGGGCCGTCGTGGTCGACGCGCTCCGCCGGCAGGGCCGGATCGCGGAGCCGATCGTGGACGCGCTCGACCCGCTTCCGCCGACCGCGTTCCGCACGACCGTGCGCGCCGGCGTGGTCGATGGCCTGGCCGGGTTCCGGCGCGCGAGGACCCACGACATCCTTCCGGTCGATCACTGCCTGGTCGCGCATCCGCTCGTGGACGAGCTGTTGCATCGAGGTCGCTACGGCGGCGCCGACGAGGTCACCATCCGGGTCGGTGCCGTCACCGGCGAGCGTCTCGTGCTGGCCGCTCCGACCGCTGCCGCCATCGATCTCCCTGACGATCTCGTCGGGACGGAGCCCCGGCTGGTCGGGACCGACGAGCTCGCCGACGGTCACCGCGCCTGGTACCACGAGATCGTCGACGGTCACCGGTTCCGGATCT
>JBBQHT010000297.1:0-5668 GCA_038324235.1 Acidimicrobiales bacterium | reverse complement strand
TGGAGACGCCGACCGTCTCCTGGGGCGCGACCTTCGCGGCCAACGCCCAGAAGAGGAAGCTCAGCGCGGCCTGCACGCCGATGGCGGCGATGTACCACATCGACCCCCGCACCATGTGGCGAGGGCTCGTTCCGGCGTCACTCGCCGGGGCGGTGTCGAGGTTGTTCCCGAGGTCCGCCGCGTCGAGGTCGTCGGGTGCGGCGAACAGCGTGGCTGTGGGCGCCGTGGGCAGCGGGCCGACGGGCTCGTCGTCGAGACCGAAGAGCCGCCGTGCCGCCTCGGCGGTGGCCGGTGACATCGATTCGTTGGTCTCCGCGACCTTGGGCTGGGTCATCGGTCGCGCGCCGAGGTGGGTTCGAGGGCGCCGCAGGAGGCAGTCAGCCAGCGTGGTGTGACATCGCTACGAATGACGTGCCCCCTTCCCTCGTACTGATTCGATCCCACCGAATGCATTTAGGTTGACACGCTGGGAGAGCGGTGTCACGCGTCGGGAACCACCCTTTTCGTGCACAGCCACCGACAAGAGGTGCCGGCCACCCGAAAAGATCAGTACGGCCACTCGCCGGTGCCGCCGAGCCACTTGGTCACCGGACGCATGTGCCCGAGGATCAGGAGCTTGAACAGCACATTGCGGGCGAAGTAGGGCATCTCGAGCAGCTGGCGGAAGGCGTTGGCCGCCCGGTCCGCCGGTGTGAGCTCCTCGCGGCGGTACTCGGTCATGGTGTTGGAGCGACCGATGTAGCGGAACTTCCCGCCGGTGAAGAGGGTGGCCATGATGGCCAGCGTCACGCCGACGGAGCTGAACGAGTCGTGGATGAGCAGGGTGCCCCCGACCGAGATCTTGCGGCCCCAGCGCTCGATGTCGGCCTTCGCAGGGTTGTAGCGGTGGGCGCCGTCGATGTAGACGACCTGCACCAGACCGGGGATGTCGCCGGTGGCGTCCTGCGAGGCCTTGCGCACGTGGCGGATGCGGTGCACCACCTGCGCCCGGGTGAGGTTGGCGACGAAGGCCTCGTGGTCCTTCTGGCCCTCCTCGAACTCCCCCTCGTACTGCTGGGGGCCCCGATCGTTGCCGCCGTGCGGGTCGATCGTGATGACCTCGACACCCGCCGGGGCGGAGGTCGCCAGCACGATGGCGGAGCGGCCGTGGTAGCTGCCGATCTCGACGATGCGGTCCCCGGCCTTGCGCTCGGCCGCGCGGTCCCACAAGCGGCAGGCCTGGCCTCGGGTCATCCAGCCCTGCACATCGGCGATCGAGCGGAACACCTCGTCGAACGAGCGAGCGGGCATGGCGGGTGTAGAAGGGGGAGTTTCGGTAGCAGTCACGAGAGTTCCTCGAACAGGGCCGATGAGGCGCACGATGGGAGGGGCACAAATCCGAGTTGGAGGGCTCGGGCCTCGCGATCCCACCAGGCGACGCCCACCACGGTCGGCCAACGGGAAGGGAGGAAGACGAGAGTATAGGACGTGACGGGCACCACACGGGAGCCCTCCGCCGATCTGGTCGCGATGTCGGTCAGACTGCTACCGCTCCGGAAGCGCCCAGCTCGCCTCCCGGGGTTCCCGCCGCACCCGGAACGACATGTACCCCGAGACACCTCCGCCCCGACCACGACGCCGACCTCCACCCCGTGTCCCCCGCCGGCGGGCGACGCGGTCACGGGTGGTCCCGCTCGTCGCCGCCCTCGTCGTCGGCGCCCTCGGTGCGAGCGCGCTGGCGATCGATGCGACCCGAGCGGGAGCCCAGACCCCGACGAGCGCACCGCCGGCCGCGGTCGCCGGAGGGTCGCCCGACGGTCGGGACCTGCCCTTCCTGGACGATCCGCGGGTCGACCCGGACCTCGCCGGCGTCTCGGTGGACACGCCCGAGTTCCGGGCTGCGCTCGCGGCGTACCGCACGACCGAGCGCAACGTGGCGACGGCTCGTGCCGCGTACTCGGGCGCGGTCGAGCAGCTGGCGGACCTGGCGGCCGCAGATGCTCGGCTCGTGGGCACGATCACCGCCTCGGTCCGTCGCAAGGACAAGTCCGATGCTCGGCTGACCCAGCTCCGGGGGGCACTCGCCCAACTCGCCGTCGACGACTACGTGCGCGGGGACAGCGCGATGCCGATCGAGCTCGAGCTCGATCCGGGCCGGGCAACCGAGCTTCGTTCCCAACGGGTGGTCACCCGCGAGGTTCGCCGGCACCAGCTCGGCGAGGCGCGGGCCAACGCCCTGGTCGTCGACCAGATGACCGCCATCATCCTGGACGCCCAGAACGAGCTCGACGATGTCCGCGCCCGCACGGCGGCCACCACGGCCACGCGGGACCAGGCCCGCGCCGACGATCTGCGGTTCACCGCGCAGCTCGCGCCGGGCGCGAAGGCGATCGCGGACACGCGGCTCACGGGTCCGGTCCCGGGGCTGGACTTCACCTTCGTCGTGCTCGACGCCTACTACAAGGCGGCCAAGCGCATGCGCGTCGAGAAGCCCACGTGCGGGATCACCTGGCAGCTGCTCGCCGGCATCGGCCGGACCGAGAGCCGCCACGGCACCTACGGAGGGGCGACGGTCGATGCCGACGGCAACGAGACCCAGCCGATCCTGGGGATCGCGCTCGACGGCTCCAACGGCACCGCGGCGATCGGCGACACCGACGGTGGGGCGCTCGATGGCGACCCCACGACGGACCGGGCGGTGGGTCCCAGCCAGTTCATCCCGAGCACGTGGACGCGCTGGGCCCAGGACGGCAACGGCGACGGCAAGACGGACCCGCAGAACATGTACGACGCCTCGCTCACCGCGGCGGCGTACCTCTGCTACTTCGGCCCCGGGCTCGACACTGACGCCGGCATGCGCGGCGTCATCATCCACTACAACAACAGCGCCGACTACGTGGAGACGGTGTTCAACCGGGCGAAGGCCTACGAGGCGTTCACGCTGCCCCCACCGGGCCGACGACCGACCTGACCACCAGTGCACCGGTGCCCGGTCGACGCGGGTGAACCGCTCGAACTGTGGGCGAACCTGTTGAGAACACCTGGTCTCCTGGGGATGACCGAGAAATGCTTCGGATAACCCTGGGGACGACCAGAAAGTGCTTGACCCGCCCTGGCTGGTGGGTGTTTCGTGAGCATCAGCCAGGCAAGAACGACCCGCTCGGCTCGCAGGTTGCTTCCACGGAGTCCACCACGACGGCACTCGTGCCGACGGGGCGAAGGCCGGGGAAGCCCCACTGCGAACCACCGATCGGGTCGGGGCGTCTGGTCAGGTTCGATCCGGCCGTTTCCCTCGGGATGCGGGCGGGAGACCGGAGCGCTCACGGGTGCTGCGGTCCCTCGGTCTTCGGCACCACCTCCGGGTGAGGCTGGGATCGGATTGCCCCGCACGAGTCGGCCCCGAGGAGCTGACCGGCTTTGGCCGGGAGGCTACTTGGGGCCTCTCGCGTTTTCGGGCACTGCCCTCGTCGTCGGGCGTGAGCGACGAGCGCGGTCATGTGTGCGGTAGGTTCGCCCGATGGCACCGAAGGACTTCTCGCTCGCGCCGGCGCTGCACAGCTACGTGGTCGACCACGGCACCCCGCCCGACGCCGTGCAGCGGGCTCTCATCGAGCGCACCTCGGCGCTGGGTCCGATCGCCCGGATGCAGATCGCGCCCGAGCAGGGAGCGTTCATGACGATGCTCGCTCGGCTCATCGGCGCCCGCACGATCGTCGAGGTGGGCACGTTCACGGGGTACTCCACCCTCTGCCTGGCGCGGGGTCTCATGCCCGATGGGCAGGTGATCGCCTGCGACATCAGTGATGAGTGGACCTCGATCGGACGCGTGGCCTGGGAGGAGGCGGGCGTGGCCGAGCTGATCGATCTGCGCCTCGGCCCGGCGCTCGAGACGCTCGCGGCGCTGCCCGCCACGACCGAGGTGGACCTGGCCTTCATCGATGCCGACAAGGGCAACTACCGCCACTACTACGAGGCCCTGCTCCCCCGGCTGCGGACCAACGGGGTGATCTTGGTCGACAACGTGCTGTGGTCGGGCTCGGTCGTGGACGATGCGGTGCAGGACGATGACACGCAGGCCATCCGCGCGTTCAACGACGCCGTGGCCGCGGACGACCGGGTCGACACAGTGCTGTTGCCGATCGCTGACGGCCTGTCGATGCTCCGCAAGCGCTGAGCCACCGCAGGTTGCCACTCTTCGATGGCATCGACGCCCATGACCACACGATCCGGTCAGATGCTGCAAGAATGCGGATCAAGCTGCGCTCGAGGGGGGAATCCTGAGACGTGGCCAGCCATGCGGGAGCTTATTGACAGTTTGCCTGCAGGCCTTCTAGGGTCCGCACGCTTTGTGGCCGGGGTCACGTCGGAGACGGCGGGGGCCGACCACGAGCATCGGGTTCTGGGGCCTATCGAGATACTTGGGGGAAACCGTGTCACAACGGTCGTTCGGTCGTCGTCACATTCCTGCTGCGCGCTCGGGGCGCCCCGGTCGAGGCCTCGCCTCGACGGCGCTCGTCGCCGGGTTGCTCGGCCTCGTCGCCGTCGGTTGCGGGGGGAGCTCGGACACCACGCAACCCGCCACGACCGAGGCGCGCGGCGCGCAGGGCAACCAGCAGGTCAAGGACGACGCCAAGCCCGTGAGCGGGGGCAAGGTCACTTACGGCCTCGAGGCCGACACCGATGGGTTCAACCCGACGGTCAACCGCTGGGCGATCTCGGGCGTGATGGTCGGCCTCGCGGTCTACGACCCGCTGGCGGCCTACGACGCCGACAGCAAGGTCGAGCCGTACCTGGCCAAGGCGATCACGCCCAACGCCACGTACACGCAGTGGACCATCGAGCTGCGCCCCGACATCACCTTCTCCAACGGCAAGCCGCTCACCGCCGAGGCCGTCAAGACCATCCTGGACGGCCACCTGGCCTCGTTCCTCACCGGTGCCGCCTTCACGCCCATGAAGAAGGACGGCGTGAAGGTGACGGGCCCGCTCACGGTGACCGTGGACATGGTCTCGCCGTGGGTGGCGTTCCCGGCGGCACTCACCGCGCAGACCGGCGTCGTCCCCGAACCGTCCACGTTGACGCCGGGCAGCACCGACGTGATCGGCACCGGTCCGTTCGTGCAGACCGAGTACGTGAAGGACTCCAAGTGGGTCGGCAAGAAGAACCCGACGTACTGGCGCAAGGACAAGGACGGGGTGGCGCTCCCCTACCTCGACAGCGTCGAGTTCCGCCCGATCCCCGACCCGAAGGCTCGCGAGAACGCCCTCAAGTCCGGTGAGCTCAACATGATGCACACCAACGACGCGGACAGCATCGTGCGCCTGCGCGAGCTCGCGAAGGACAACACGATCCAGCTCGTCGAGGACAACGGTGAAGGCGAAGAGGGCTTCATCATGTTGAACAACGCCAAGGAGCCCTTCAACGACGTGAACATGCGTCGGGCCCTCGCCTACGCCACCGACACGCAGGCCTACGCCGATGAGATCAACGGCGGCGTGCTCGAGCCGGCCAGCGGTGTGTTCAAGAAGAACTCCCCCTGGTTTGCCGATGTGAAGGGCTACCCCGAGTACGACCAGGCCAAGGCGACCGAACTCACCGACAAGTACAAGGCCGATCACGGTGGCCAGGCCCCCAAGTTCTCGCTCGGCTACACCACGGGCAGCGAGAAGCAGGTCCAGTACCTCCAGAG
>JBBQHT010000296.1:0-5679 GCA_038324235.1 Acidimicrobiales bacterium | reverse complement strand
TCGGCGATCCACACGACGTTGCCCTGCGTGTCGCCGATGATCTGCATCTCGACGTGGCGGGGCCACGTGAGGTAGCGCTCGACGTAGCACTCGTCGCGGCCGAAGCCCTTGAGCGACTCGGACTGCGCCGACGCGAAGGCCTCGAGCGCCTCGTCGGCGGAACGGACGACGCGCATGCCACGGCCGCCACCGCCGAAGGCGGCCTTGATGGCGACCGGCCAACCGAACTCGGTGCCGAAGGCGATGACCTCTTCACCGTTGTTCAGGAACTCGGTCGTGCCCGGGACGCCGGCGACGCCCGCGGCCTGGGCGGCGATGCGGCTCGACACCTTGTCGCCCATGACCTCGATGGCCTCGGGGGGTGGGCCGATGAAGGCCACGCCCCGCTCGGTGATCGCCCTCGCGAACTCGGTGTTCTCGGAGAAGAACCCGTAGCCGGGGTGCACCGCATCGGCGCCGGACCGCTCGATGATCTCGAGGATCTTCTCGGTGTTGAGGTAGCTCTCGGCGGCTGTCGTGCCGCCCAGGGCGTAGGCCTCGTCGGCGAGGCGCGCGTGCAGCGCGTCCCGGTCGAGGTCGGAGTACACAGCGACGGAGGCGATGCCGAGCTCTTGACAGGCACGAATGACCCGCACGGCGATCTCGCCCCGGTTGGCGATCAGAACCTTGGTAATCACAGCGCATGTTTAGAGGGCGGAAGGGGTGTCGTGCCATTTCACGCGTGCGGGTGCCGTCCCGGTCTGGTCGGGGACCGCCGCTACGCTGCCCCGCCATGGACGCCGACCGCCTCGCCTCGCTCCTCGGCGACTCCCTGTTCTCGGCCGTGTCGGTCGTCGCGGAGACGGGATCGACCAACGCCGACCTGGTCGCGCGCAGTCGGGAGGGAGCCCCACAGGGCAGCGTGCTCGTCGCGGATCATCAGACCGACGGCCGGGGACGACTTGATCGCACGTGGGAGGCACCGCCCGGGTCCTCGCTGCTGGTGTCCATCCTGACGCGCCCCACCGAGCCGCCCGCGAGCCTGCCGATCGCGCAGCTCCACCTGATCTCGTCCGCCGTCGGGGTCGCCGCCGCCGAGGCGGTTCGGGCCGCGACCGGCGCGCCGGTCGGGCTCAAGTGGCCCAACGACCTCGTCGTCGAGGCGGCCGGTGGCGGGTTGCGCAAGCTGAGCGGCATCCTCGCCGAGTCGGTGCTGGCGGGGGACCGGGTGACGGCGCTGATCGTGGGCATCGGGATCAACGTCAACTGGCCCGAGGCCCTGCCCGCGGAGCTCGTGGACATCGCGACGTCGTGCAACCACCTGGTCGGCGCCGACGTCGACCGCGAGGCGCTGCTCGCCGACCTGCTCGTGCGCCTCGGGGCCTGGTACGAGGGCCTCGGCGCCGAGGCCGGCCGGGCCGCGCTCCGGGCGCGCTACCGCGAGCTGTCGGTCACGATCGGCCGGCGCGTGGGGGTCGAGCTCGCGGGGGAGCACGTCGAGGGCGTCGTCGTCGCCGTCGACGACGACGGTCACCTGCTGCTCCGGATCGACGGCACGGACGGGTTGCGCACCATCGTGGCGGGCGACGTGGTGCACGCTCGCCACGCAGCACCGTGAGCAGGCCAGCCGGCGCACCGCTGCGCGTCGCACTCGACGGCACCCCGTTCCTCGATCGGCCGACGGGCGTGGGCGTGTTCGTGAACGAGGTGACCCGTCGGCTGGTCCGGCGGCCCGACATCGAGATCGGGGCCTTCGGCCTGACCCTGCTCGGCTTCGGTGAGGTCAAGCGTCGGGTGCCCCTCGGTGTGCACCCCTTCTCCCGGCCGATGCCCGCGCCCCAGCTCCGGCGCCGGTGGGCGGTGGCCGACTCGCCCGTCATCGAGCTGTGGACCGGCCCGATCGACGTCGTGCACGGTCCCAACTTCCTCGTCCCGCCGGCGCATGACGCCGCGGAGATCGTGACCGTGCACGACCTGACGCCGCTGCGCTACCCCGAGATGTGCACCGACGAGGTGCGCCTCTACCCGCAGTACATCCAGCGCGCCGCGGATCGGGGCGCGTGGATCCACACGGTGTCCGAGTTCGTCGCCGCGGAGGTGCGCGACGCGTTCTCGATCGATCCCGAGCGGGTCGTGGCGATCCCCAACGGCGTCGCGTCGGTGCCGCCGCTCGACCCCGCCCGCGGCCGGGAGCTCGCCGGCGGCCATCCCTACGTTCTGGCGATCGGCACCATCGAGCCGCGCAAGGACTACCCGTTGCTGCTCCGCGCGTTCGATCAGCTGGCCGGGGAGCACCCTGACCTGCGCCTCGTGATCGCCGGCAACCGTGGCTGGGGGGCCGACGCGTTCGACGAGGCGCTGCGTGCCCTCTCGCACCGCGACGCCGTGGTGTCGCTGGGGTGGGTCGAGGACGCGGACCGGGTCGCGCTCATGCGAGGGGCGGAGCTGCTGGCCTACCCCTCGAAGTACGAAGGGTTCGGCCTGCCGCCGCTCGAGGCGATGGCGTCGGGCATCCCGGTCGTCGCCACGCGGGCCGGCGCGGTCGTCGAGGCCACGGGCGACGCGGCGTCCCTCGTCGACGTCGGTGACGAGGACGCCCTGGCCGCGGCGATCGACCGCGTGCTCACCGATCGCGAGCACCGCGATGCGCTCGTCCAGGCCGGAACGGCGAACCTCGACCGCTTCTCGTGGGATGCGACCGCCGAGGCGATCGCGTCCCTGTACCACCGCGCGGCCGAGGACCACGCCGGCCCCCGGTCACGCCCTCGCGGTCGCGACGCCTCGCCGTGGGCCGGGCGGATCGAGCGGCTCGAAGGACTGGCCGTGCGGGCGCTCCGCCCGACGCCGCTGCTCTCCCTGCACGGCCGGCCGGGGCGCCAGGGGGGCGACCCCGCGCACCCTGCCATCGTGCGGATCGTCGTGCTCGACTACAACAGCGGGCCGTTCCTACGGCGATGCGTCGATGCGCTGCGGGCCACCGTGCTGCCCGCCGGCTCAGATCTGCAGCTCGAGATCGTCGTGATCGACAACGCGTCGACCGATGGCAGCGCGGCCGCGATCGCCGCCGATCTCGATGACGTCCTGGTGCTGCGCAACACGGCCAACAGGGGCTTCCCGGCGAACAACCTCGCCCTGTGGGACCTCGAGGGCGTGCGCTACGTGGGCCTCGTCAACAGCGACGCGTTCGTCGATCCGCACTGGCTCACGCCGTTGATCGACGCGCTCGAGGCGGATGACCAGGTCGGCGCGGCCTGCCCGCGCATCGTCCTGGCCCCGCAGTACGTCGACGTCGAGATCACCTCGCCCACCTTCGTGCCCGGTGGCGGCGACACGCGCGACTTGGGGGTCATGATCCTGGGTGCCCGCACGCGCCGCTCGGCGCCGGACTCGCCGACCGCGGACGTGTGGTCCGAGGTTCGGGTCGCGGCGGTCGATCACGGCCGGGAGCACGGGCCCGACGGTCGCTTCCAGTGGACCGGTCCCCGCACGGTGCTCCGTGTGCCGGTGGACCCGGACGATCCCCGCCCGCAGGTGCTCGATCTCCGGCTCGCCGCGCCTGACGGCCCCGGTCGCGCACCGGTCGAGGTGCGCCTGGTCAGCGGCGGCACTGCAATCGTCGCGCCCGTGACGGCGCACGCGGACTGGGTGACCGTCGGTCTCGACGGACCCCGTCACGACATGATCAACAACGCCGGCTCACTCGTCTTCACCGACGGGTACGGGGCCGATCGCGGGTTCCTCGAAGCCGATGGCGCCACCTACGACGAACCCGCCGACGTCTTCGCGTTCTGCGGCGGCGGTGTGCTGATCGAGCCGGCTTTCCTGCGTGATGTCGGGGTGCTAGACCCCCGCTTATTCCTCTACTACGAGTACAAGGACCTCTCCTGGCGCGGTCAGGCGCGGGGCTGGCGGTACCGCTACGTGCCCGGGTCGCGCGTGCGCCACCTGCACGCCGCGACCGCGGGCGAGGGGTCCGCGATGAGCACGTACTTCAACGAGCGCAACCGGTTGCTCATGCTCACGAAGAACGCCCCGCTCGCCATGACGACCGAGGCCCTCACCGACCTCGGCGCGGTGCTCGTGGCCGATGTCGGTGCGGTGGCCGGCCGGGTCTCGTCGCGCCGGCGGTTCGACAGCACCGACCGGGCGCACCTCGCCCATGTCTGGCATCGCGGTCGGGCCGTGGCGGGCTACGTCCGCCAGCTGCCGTTCCTCGCTCGGCGCCGGCGGGGGCTGCGTCGCACGCAACTGGTGCCCGATGCCGAACTGATCGCGCAGCTCACCCCCCGCTGACGCCGGCGCCACGGTGGTGCCACCGGCCGGGTGACCAGGCCGCGGCGCACTACGATTCGCCGCGTGGCTCCCAACGACCAGGTCGTCCCGCCGGATCAGGCGCTCGTCGCCGATGCGGTCGACACGGGGAGCCCGGTCGGGGACGACCCTCGCCGATCGGCAACGGGGCCGCGGGCGCCACGCCGGTTCGAGCTGCGCCGGGTGCCGAGCCGCGTGGTGCTGATCGTGTCGTTCTGCGTCGGCCTCGCGGCGCTCGGGCTGTGCGTGATGCCCTTCCGCACGGCCGGTCCCGACGGGACGTCGGTGCAGTGCGGCCCGCCGCTCTACGAGGTCGTGGTCCCGCCCGATCCCGCGTTCGACGTGATCGAGAACTCGGTGTGCACCGCGCCCGCTCGCCTGCGCCTCATCGTCGGCGGCGCGGCGCTGGTCGGCGCGGTGATCATCAGCGTCACGACGCAGCGTCGCAGCCGCCAGGGCACGCTCGACCGGCAGGCGGCGTGGTTGGCCGGGCAGAAGCGCCGCCCGGATCGCCCCCGCCCGTCACGGTCCCCGGTCGAGCCCGCCGGCGACGATGCTCCCGCACTGGCCGGTCCGACCGATGGCGAGAGCGCCCGACAGCCCTGAAGCGAACACGCCGACCCGTCAGGTCAGGCAGGTCAGGCCAGGCAGGTCAGGCCAGGCAGGTCAGGCCAGGCCAGGCAGGTCAGGCAGGTCAGGCGTCCGGGTTCGGTCTGCTCCGACGAGATCAGGGGTCCAACGTGCGGGCGGTGAGAGCCGCGAACGCGGCGGAGGCGGCCTCGGTGAGGGGTCCGGGGCAGGTGGGGAGCGAGACGCCGTCCACGGTGCGGATCGGCTGGACGTCACGCGTGCTCGAGGTGATGAACGCCTCGTCGGCGGCGGCGAGGGCGGCGAGCGGGACGGTCTGTTCGACCGCGTCGGTGATCTCGAGCAGGAGCTCGCGCGTGATGCCACCCAGGCATCCCGACGACAGCGGGGGAGTGACCAGCCGACCGTCGATGCCGACGAACACGTTCGATCCCGTGCCCTCGCACAGGTCGCCCGCCGTGTTGGCCAGGATCGCCTCGCTGGCGCCCCGCTCGTTCGCGTAGGCCAGCGCGATGACGTTCTCGGCGTACGACGTGGTCTTGAGCCCGGCGGTGGGCGAGTGCTCGTTGCGCCGCCAGGGCACGGTGGTCACCTCCGCGGTGGGGGACCAGGACCGCCCGGAGGCCGACATCACGATGACGGTGGGGCGGGCGGCGGCGCGGTCCGAGCCGGCGGGGCCGACGCCACCGGTGAGCGTGATGCGCACCCGGCCGGCGGGGGCGCCGTTGGCGTCGAGGACCGCTCGGACCGCCGCGCGCAGGTCCGTGTCCTCGTAGGGAACCCTGAGGCCCAACCCGGCGG
>JBBQHT010000295.1:0-5722 GCA_038324235.1 Acidimicrobiales bacterium | reverse complement strand
GAACCGGGCCCCCGCCAAGGTGCAGTCCGCCATGCTCGAGGTCATGGCCGAGCACCACGTCTCCATCGGCGGTCAGACCTTCGACGTGCCCGAGCCGTTCCTGGTGCTCGCCACGCAGAACCCGATCGAGTCCGAAGGCGTGTACCCGCTTCCCGAGGCCCAGCGCGATCGCTTCATGATGAAGATCGTCATCGGGTACCCGAGCCCCACCGAGGAGCTCGAGATCGTGCACCGGATGGGCGTTCGTCCCCCCAAGGCCCAGCAGACGCTCTCGATCGAGGCGCTGCTCCGGGCCCAGGCCGCCGCCGACGCGGTGTACGTCGACCACGGCGTCGTGGACTACGCGGTCAGCCTCGTGCTCGCCACCCGCGAGCCGGCCAAGTACAACCTGCCCGAGCTCGACGAGCTGATCAGCTACGGCGCCAGCCCCCGTGCGAGCCTGGCGCTCGTCTCGGGCGCCCGCTCCCTCGCCCTGCTGCGCGGACGGAACTACGCCCTCCCCCAAGACGTGTTCGACATCGCCCCGGACATCCTGCGCCACCGCCTCGTGCTCTCCTACGAGGCCCTCGCCCAGGGCCTGTCCACCGAGCAGATCCTGGCTCGCCTGCTCTCCACCGTGCCGGCTCCTCGCATCGCCCCGACCCAGGATCCGTCGCGTCAGGCCGGCCGGCCCGACGCACCCCAGCACCAGGCCACCGCACAGTACCAGGCTGCAACGGCGCCTGCGGCCGCCGCGCCCAGTGGTTGGGTGCGTCCCAACACATGAAGGCGCACGCCAACGCGGCTCTGCGAGGCACCCCCAACCACCCGCCCAGCCTCGCGCTGGGACCGTCGGCCGAGGTCCTGCGCCGGCTCGAGCTCACCGTGCTGCGTCGCCTCGACGGCATGTTGCAGGGCGACTACCGAGGCTTGGTGCCGGGCCACGGCTCGGAGCTCGGTGAGACCCGCAAGTACTACCCCGGCGACGACGTGCGCCGCATCGACTGGAACGTCACCGCCCGAACGCAGACCCCCCACATCCGCGAGCAGATCGCCGACCGCGAGCTCGAGACCTGGGTGCTCGCCGATCTGTCGGCCAGCCTCGGGTTCGGCACGGCCGAGTGTGAGAAGCGCGATCTGGCGGTGGCCGCACTCGCGGCGGTCGGCTACCTCACCTCCCGCACCGGCAACCGCATCGGGGCGGTCACCCTCGAGGGCTCGCACATGACCACGATCCCGGCCAAGACGGGCCGGGTCAACCTGCAGGCGTTGCTCCACCGGGTGATCACGGCCGCCAAGACCGACCACGAGGGCGCGGGCGACGTCGCCGGCGGTCTGCGGCGGATGGCCTCGACCATGCGCCGGCGCGGTCTGGCCGTGGTCATCTCGGACTTCATCACCGACGACGACTGGCAGAAGCCACTCCGGGTCCTCGCCGCGAAGCACGAGACGCTCGTGATCGAGATCCTCGATCCGCGCGAGCTCGCCATCCCCGATGTCGGCATCCTCGAGGTCTTCGATCCCGAGACCGGCGACATCCGCGAGATCAACACGCGCAGCGCCCACGTGCGCGCCGCCTTCCAGGAAGAGGCCCTGGCCCAGCGCGCCACCACCGCGAAAGCGGTGCGTGAGACCGGCGCCGACCACCTCGTCCTCCGTACCGATTCCGACTGGCTCCTCGACCTCGTCCGCTTCGTCTCCTGGCGCCGCGAACGCATCGACGCACTCGCAAGGGCACCACGATGAACTTCCTCTCCCCTACCCGCCTCCTGCTGTTGGTGGCCGTCGCCGGCCTGCTGCTGGCGTACGCGATCCTCCAGTCGCGTCGCAAGACGTACGCGCTCAAGTTCACCAACATCGCCCTGCTGGATCGCGTGGCGCCCCGCCAGCCCGGGTTCCGCCGGCACGTCCCTGCAGTGCTGTTCATCATGGCGCTCGCCGTGCTCGTGGTCGGCTTTGCCCAGCCCACCCACGAGGAGAAGGTGCCCCGCGAACGAGCCACGGTGATCCTCGCCATCGACACGTCCCTCTCGATGGAGTCCGACGACGTCAAGCCCACCCGCATCGAAGCGGCCAAGGCCGCCGCATCGTCGTTCATCGACATCATCCCCGCCAAGATCAACGTCGGGCTGGTCGAGTTCAACGGCAACGCGATCGTGAAGGTCGCGCCCACCACGGATCACGATCAGCTCAAGCGGGGCATCAACAACCTGAAGCTCGGCGAGCGCACCGCGATCGGCGAGGCGATCTTCACCAGCCTCGAAGCGATCAACGCCGTGCCGCCCGACGCCGCCGGGACGGCCCCGCCCGCTCGCATCGTCGTGATGTCCGACGGCAAGACCACCGACGGCCGCCCGGATGCCACCGCAGCCCAGGCCGCGGTCGACGCGGGCATCCCGGTGTCGACCATCGCCTTCGGCACCGACGAAGGCACGATCTCGTCGCCCCAGGCCCCCGACATGCAGATCCCGGTGCCCGTCGATCGCGATGCGCTCCAGAAGATCGCCGACACCACCAAGGGCAAGTTCTTCGCCGCCGCCACCGAGGGCCAGTTGCGCGACGTCTACCAGGACATCGGCTCGTCGGTCGGCTACCAGAACCAGGAGACCGACGCCTCGGCGATCTTCATCGGGGGCGCCCTCGTGCTGCTCCTGCTCACGAGCGGCCTGTCCCTCGCCTGGTTCAGCCGCCTGCCCTGAGCGTCCACCGCCCCGCACCTTTTCCGAAATCGAGGCGTTCTGTCGGGCTCCGCCCGACGAACGGTCTCGATTTCGGGCGTTTTGGCCCGATCGCGCCCCGAGCCGGGCGGTCAGTTGCCAGCGCCGGCGGTCAGTTGCCGGCGCCGACCTTCTCGCTGACGACGCGAGACGAGCCACCCGGCTGCATGGTGACGCCGTAGAGGCAGTCGGCGGCTTCCATCGTGCGCTTCTGGTGGCTGACGATGATGAGCTGGGCCTCTGCCCGGAACTCGTTGACGAGGCCGAGGAAGCGGTGCAGGTTCACGTCGTCGAGCGCCGCCTCGACCTCGTCCATCACGTAGAAGGGCGAGGGCCGGCTGCGGAACACCGCGAACAGGTACGCCAGGGCGGTGAGCGAGCGCTCGCCACCCGAGAGGAGCGAGAGCTTCTTGACGTTCTTGCCCGAGGGCTTGGCCTCGACCTCGATGCCGGTCTCGAGCAGGTTCTCCGGGTCCGTGAGCTTGAGCCGGCCCATGCCGCCGGGGAACAACGTGGCGAACAGATCGGTGAAGTTCTGCGAGACGTCGGCGTAGGCCGAGGCGAAAACGTTGACGATCTCCTCGTCGATCGCCCGGATGATCTTGTGCAGCTCCCGGCGTGATTCCTTGACGTCCGCCAGCTGTTGCTCGAGGAAGTCGTGGCGTTGGGACAGCTCCTCGAACTCCTGCAGGGCGAGCGGGTTGATCGGCCCCATGATCCGCAGATCCCGTTCCAGCTCGCGGATGCGGGCCTTGGGGTTGACGCCCTCGGCCAGCTCGGGGCACTGGGCCGCGATCGCGACCTCGGGCTCGATCTCGAGATCACGGCGCAGCGCCTCGACAGCCGTCTCGATGCGCAGCTTGGTCTCGGCTTCCTCGATCTCGAGTCGCTGCTGGCGCTCGCGCAGCTCGGCGAGCTGCCGCTCGGCCCCGCTGCGCTCCTTGCGCCGCGCCTCGAGCTCGGAGGCCACCGCGCGCGTCGCCTCGGACTGCCGGCGGCGGCGCTCGCGCAGCTCGTGGAGGTGGCTCTCGATCTCGGCGGTCCGCCCGGTGATGTGCGCGATGAGCCGGTCGGTGGCGACCTGGCGCTGATCGAGCTCGATGCGCCGCGCCTCGGCGGCGACGCGCTCCTCGGCCATGCGCGCGAGGCGTTGTTCGACCTCACCGAGACGGCGCTCGAGGAACTGGCGCCGTCCTGCGACCTTGGTGCTGCGGACCTCGACGTCGGTGCGCATCGCGCCGACGTTCGCGGCCCGTTCCTCCAACCGCGACCGGGCCTCGCCCATCGACCGCCCCCGCGCCGCGTTCTCGTTCTCCTCGGCCTCGAGCCCCGGCAGGACCTGCTGGAGCTCGGCCATGCGCTCACGCTCGCGGGTCATGCGCTCGTTCAGCTCGTCGACGTGGCTCTGCAGCGCCTCGGCCTCGGTCGCCGCATCGCGCTTCTCGGTCTCCACCCGCTGTAGACCATCCGCCGCGGCGGCCAGCCGGCCGTCGTTCTCGTCGAGCTGGCGGGACAGCTCGCCCTCGGCCTGGCGGGCCTCGTCGAGCGCCGCCTTGGCGGCAGTGACCCGGGCCGCGGCGCGGGCGCGGGCCTCGTCCGCGTCGGTGGCGCGGCGGCGGGCCTCGTCGAGCGCCGCCCCGGTGGCCCCGGCGCCTGCGACCCCGACGCGCCAACCCGTGACGCCGAAGCGGTCGCCGCCGGGCGTGACGATCACGGCTTCGGGATGCGCGATCGCGGCATCGACGCCCGCCACCCAATCGCCGTCGATGACGACCGCGTGGCCGACGAGCGCATCGAGCAGGGCCTCGACCTCGGGCCGAGCCGAGCGCACGTGGCTTCGGACGGGATCACCGACCGGTGGCGGGGTGCGCGGTGTGCGTCGCGCCTGCAGGGCCAACACCGCACCGGTGATGGATTCGGCGTGCAGGGCCTCGAGCGCGGCACGTGACGGATCGAGCCCGTCGATCACGACGGCGGCGAGGGCCTCTCCCGCAGCCGCCTCGAACGACGGCTCCCAGCCGGGATCGACATCGACCAGATCGAGCAGCGTGCCGAGCACCCCGTCGATGCCGGCCAGCCGCTCGGCGCCGGCCCGCGAGCGCGCCTCGTCGAGCGCCAGCGCCAGCGCCTCGGCCCGAGCGACCCACGAGTGGAACTCGGACTCGGCGCCTCGGTGCTCGTCCTCGGCCTGGGCCAGATGGGCCTCGGCCTCGCCCCGGTACTGCTCGGAGCCGTCGAGCGCCTCGATCAGCGGCAGCTCGGCGTGCTCGGCCGCCACCAGCTCGGTGCGCAGACGCTCGGCCTCGGTGGTGAACCGCGCGGTC
Source organism: Acidimicrobiales bacterium (assembly GCA_038324235.1). Lineage (GTDB taxonomy): Bacteria > Actinomycetota > Acidimicrobiia > Acidimicrobiales > Acidimicrobilacustridaceae > JBBQHT01. The sequence continues at coordinate 702 of JBBQHT010000295.1, read as the reverse complement.
TTGTCGGTGATGGCCCCGAGGCGAGCGGTGACGCGGGCGGTCTCGTTCTCGCCCCGTTCGACGCTGCCGCGCAGGGCGGCGAGCTCGCCGCGGACCTCCGCGGCGTGCCCGCTCGGCGCGACGACGCCCTCGGCCCAGTACTTCTCGAACTGCTCGCGCTCGGTCACCAACAGGGCTTCGGCCTCGGCGAGCTCGAGCGCCTGCGGCTCGAGCGTGGCGGCTTCGGCTTCGACCTCGACGAGCTGGCTCTTCAGGTCGGCCGATTCGGCTTCGAGGGTGAAGATGACGCCCTGATCGACGAAGGCGTTGCGGTCGCGGTCGATGCCCCGGCGCCGTTCCGCGAGCAGCGACGACAGTCCCCGTGACTGCTGGAAGAGCGACTCGAACTGCGCCAGGTCGTCGCCGAGATCGTCGCCGCCCATGGCCGAGAGCCGGGCCTCGGTGGCGAGCACGGTCGTGTCGAGCTCCGCGAGGCGGGTCCTGAGCTCGCGCTCGGTGGTGCCGAAGTCGTTGCGCAGCTGCTCGCCGGCGATGAGCTTGGACCGCAGCGATTCGAGCTCGCGGCCCGCCACGAAGGTGCGCAAGCCGTTGAGCTCGGCGACGACCGACCCGTGCCGGCGGGCCGCCTCGGCCTGCCGCTCGAGCGGGCGGAGCTGGCGGCGCACCTCCCGCAGGAGGTCCTGGAGACGGGTGAGGTTCGCT
>JBBQHT010000294.1:0-5737 GCA_038324235.1 Acidimicrobiales bacterium | reverse complement strand
GGGGCGGGCGGCGCGGCAACGGCCGGCGGGGCCTGGTAGGTGGGCGCGGGTGGGGCGGGCGGCGCTTGGGGGGCGGGCGGCGCGGCAGCGGCGGGCGCGATCGGTGCGGGCGGGGCGACCGGAGCCGGAGGCGCGGGCGCGACAGGAGCCACCGGGGGTGCGGGGGGTGCCGGGGGTGCGGGGGCTGGGGCCACCGGTGCCATGGGCGCAGGAGCCGGAGGCACGGGTGCCGTGGGGGTGGCGGCCGGTGCCGAAGGGGCGGGGGGCACCGGCGCGGCGATCGCCGGGTCGGTCAGGTTCGGCATCTCCGAGAGCATGATCGTCTGGTCCGCGAGCAGCGGCGCCTCGGCGGGCGGGATCGCGTCGACGACCGACACGAGGTCGGTGGGGGCCATGCCGAGCTCGACCTGCAGCTGCTGGAGGCGCTCGCCGAACGCGGCGGAGCTGGGGTAGCGGTCCTCGGGCTTCTTCGCCATGGCGACCCGGAGCACCTCGACCACCTGCGGGGGGACGTCGGGCCGATCGATCGGCGGGACCTCCGCTTCCTGGATGCGGGTGAGCATCTGGAAGATGCCGTCGTCGGTGCCCGTCTCGAAGGGCGCGTGACCGGTGAGGAGCGCGTACAGCGTGGACGCGAGTTGATACGTGTCGGTGGCTTCGGTGGCCTGCTTGCCGAGGACGACCTCGGGTGGGGTGTGCACCGGGGCGAAGGACTGCGCCATGGTCATGGCCTGCTGGGCGGGATCGATGGCCGAGATGCCGAACCCCGTCAGGGCGGGCTCGCCATAGCCGGACTCGAGCAGGTTCGACGGCTTGATGTCGCGGTGCAGGATCTCGGACTGGTGGACGGCCTCGAGGGCCCCGGCCACCTTGACACCGATGCGGAGCACCTCGTCGAGCGGGAGCGGACCCTGGCTGTCGAGGCGATCGCCGAGCGATCCGTGCGCGTAGAACGCGGTGGTGATGTACGGGCTGCCGTCCGCGGTGAAGCCGCTGTCGAGCACCGTCACGATGTTCGGATGGCCGGTGAGTCGGCCGGTGGCCGCGCACTCGCGCTCGAAGCGCCGGCGCAGGCGTTCCTCGACCGCGCCGACCGAGAGCACCTTGACCGCGACGGTCCGGGCGAACTGCTCCTGATAGGCCTGGTACACGACGCTTGCGCTGCCTCGGCCGATCTCCTGGAAATCGCGGTAGCCGGGAATCTCCACGTTTCGATCCTCACTGGTGGGGCGGGTGGGGGGCGTGCTGCTCGGCGGGGCCCGCCGTCGGTGCGGCGGCATTCTGCCATGCTCAGCCATTTCGGGTGCGCGTCAGCGCGCGTGTGGGCCCGCTCCGGGCCTGACGAGGACCGATCGGGCGACGTCAGCGGGATCGGTCGACGCGCAGGTAGAGGTCACCGCGGTCGCGGGCCACGGTCACGGACCAGGTCCGCGCCGACCACGTCGTGGCCAGGGCGCGCACGGCCGCCGGGGCGACGTTGGCGTAGTGCTCACCGTCGCGCACGTCCCAGCCGTCCACCGCGGAGTGCGGCGCCCGGGGATCGGTGGCGCACGTCATCAGCAGGACGCCACCGGGCGCGGTGGCGGACCACATCATGGCCAGGATCTCGCGCCAGGTCGGCGCGTGTTCGAGCACCTCGGCCGACACGACGACGTCGTAGGTGCGGGGTGGGACCCAGGTCGACGCGTCGGCGACCTCGTCCACGCCCGCGCCAGCCACGAGGTCGAGACCGTGGTAGTGCGCCGCCGTCGGGAACAGCGGTCGCACGCTGCCGTTGATGTCGAGGCTGCCGACCTCGAGCACCGATGGATTCGAGCCGGCGCGCCCGGCGACCTGCGCGGCCACCCACGTGAACACCTGCTCGTGCATCAGCGCGCCCTCGTCGTTCGGGCCGGGTGAGGTGCGTGACCCGGGTGGGTCACGTGGGCCGCTCGGGTCACGAGGGCCGCTCGGGTCACTTGGCGCTCGACTGGTACTCGTCGAAGTAGACGAGGATCTCGTTCCCGGTCCACTCGCCGGCCGCGCTGGCGGCGTCGGCGGACAGCGCGGCCCCGTCGCCGTAGAGCGGGGGATCAGACGGGGCCCGGTTGCCGGCGTACTTGGCGAAGTCGATGCGGCCGACCGAGCGGGACGCGCCACTGCCCAGGGCCACCTTCTGGATCAGGTCGCTGTACGGGCCGATGCGATCGGCGGGCACCGCGCCGTTGGGCGCCATGTTCATCCACGCGACGGCGGGACCGCCCTTGTGCAGCGAATCGCCCAGGGCGCCGTACTGCTTGAGGATCGCGTCGTCGTACGCCGCGTCGCCCAACCCGCGCAGCTGGGTGTCGCCGACGAGTTGCCCGTCGACGAGGTCCCACGCGCTCGGCACGATCACGACGAGGTCGGGCTTGACCGTGACGACGGCCTGCAGCCACGCGAACACCATGTTGTCGCACTCGGCCGGGGTCGGCTCGGTGCTGCCCTTGTTGTTGCGCGCGGTGGTCTTGACGATGCCGCAGTCGGGCTCGTCGAGGGAGACGACGTCGAGCGCAGCCGACGAGTCGCCCCACGCCTTCAGGCCGTCGGCGAGCGGTTGGGACGAGCGGTCCCCGAGCACCAGGACCTTGCGCTTGGGGCCGTTGTAGGTGGTGGAGCCGGGCACGGTGGGCGGGGGTGCCGGAAGGGTGGTGCCGGGATCGGACGAGGGTGGCGCGGCGGTGGTCGGATCGGTCGCGGGCGCCGGGGTGGTGGGCACGCTCGATCCCGGTACGGCCTTGGCGCCGATGGCGTTGCGCTTGGCCCAGTCGTCCTTGTACGCGGTCACGATGGTGGGTCCGAGCCAGCGCTGGGCGACCTCCTTGCTCTCCTGCGGCCCGAAGTGCACCCCGTCGGGGCGCAAACGTCCGTCCTCACCGGTCGACGCCAGCCACCCCGCGAGGTCGATCACGTGCACCTTGCCGGGACGCGCCGCGGGGAGGGCGGCGATCAGCTGGTTGAGCCGCACCATGCGTGCGGGATCCGCGGCCTGGCCCCGGATCTCGATCGCGTTCTCGTCCTGGCCCGCGCCGACCGGCGGGCTGGTCAGCCACCTCACATCGGCGCCCTCGGCCGACAGCGTGTCCACGGCGAGGGTCATCTCCTGGGTCAGGTACGCGTCGTAGACCGGATCGCCCGGCGCCCGCCACGTGTTGTCCCCCTCGAGCTTGCGGTCTGCCACCTCCCACGGTCCGATCTGGACGATGGCGATGTTGGGCTGGTTGTCCTTGACCTTCTGGCCCCAGGTGCGCTCCCAGTGGTTGCACTGGTCGGGGATCGGACCGATCTCCTTGCCCGAACGCCGCTCGCCGCCGCGACCGATGCCGCATCCGAGCCACGCGGCGCCGTCGACGAAGTCGGCGTTGTGCCCCGACGTCGCCCAGTCGCTCATGCCGATGCCGGTCATCAGCGCGGTCGAGTCCCCGAAGATCGCCATGCGCGGGAACGGTGCCTCCGCGGCGGTGGTGTCGATGGCCTTGGCGGGCGGCGAGCTCGACAGGTTCTGCAGCTCGGCCGCGGCGGTGTCGAAGTCGATGACCGGCTTGGGGGCGGCCAAGCTCACGAGGATCGCAAGGACCCCAACGACGCCGATCGCCACGGGAGCCAACCGCACGGCGGGCACGTGGAAGAGCGGTTGGCCGCGCCGCACGGGCGTTTCGAGGAAGCGGTAGGAGGCGAGCGCGAGGGCGAAGGTGACGAGCAGGCGGGGGATGAGCACGACCGCGGTCGACAGCCCGGTGCGGTCCTCGGAGATCCACAGGAACACCGGCCAGTGGAACAGGTAGAGGCCGTAGGAGATGCGCCCGAGGAAGCGCAGCGGCGCGACCGCCAGCAGCCAGCGCACAGGGCCAGCGGGGGTGATGGCGGCCAGGATCACGGCGGCGGAGAAGAGGGAGTAGACGAAGAGGCCTCCGTCGTAGACCTCGCTGCGGGTCTGGTCGATCGCCACCCACGCTCCGACGCAGACCGCCAGCGCGACCACCCCGATCGCCGCGATCACGCTGCGGACCTGCTCGTCGTTGGCGATCGTGTGGGTCACGCGGCGCTGATAGATCACGACGGCGAGCAGGCCGCCCACGAGGATCTCGGCGGCCCGGGTCTCGGTGCCGTAGTAGATGGCGTCGTGCGACAGTCCGCCGAACAACGTGATGCCAAGGGACACGGCGATCATCGCGGCGAGGACGCCGCCGAACCAGAGCCGGGTCTTCTGCAGCTTGTGCAACGCGAACCAGGCGAAGAGGGGATAGAGCAGGTAGAACTGCTCCTCGATCGCCAGGCTCCAGAACTGCAGCACCGGCGAGGGGGCACCGAACAGGTCGGCGTAGGACTGGTTCGAGAGCAGGAACCGCCAGTTGGCCACGTAGGCGAGGCAGGCGATCACATCGCCTGCCAGGTTCCGCTGCTGCACCGCGTCGGCGGCGAACCACCCGAAGATCAGCGCGAGCGTCAGCGCCGCCAGCGAGGCCGGGAGGAGCCGCCGGAACCGCCGGGCCCAAAAGACGCGCAGGTCGATGCGGGCGGTCTTGCCCCGCTCGGCGAGCAGCAGGGCGGTGATCAGGAACCCCGACAGGGTGAAGAAGGTCGAGACGCCCAGGTAGCCGCCCTTCATCCACGTGAACCCGGCGTGGAACAACAGCACGGCCATCACCGCGACACCGCGGAGGCCCTCGATGGCGGGGAAGTGGGGCAGACGCGACCCGCCCGACGCCGCCGCGCGGGGGTCGGAGGTGCTCGTCGCATCGGCCGCGTCGAGGGTGAGCGGGGGATCCTCGTTGGGCGGCGTGGCGGGGTCGGGAACGACGGCGGTCAAGGAATGGGTGTCCTTCGGGGGCGATACCCCGCGCACTCGGGGACCGGCCGATGATAGTGGTCCCGTTCGCGGGGTTCAGGTCATGCCGCGCATGGTCACCGAGGCGGTGCCTCAACTGCTGTTGGGTCGAGGTCCGCCACGTTTCGCATCGAGCGATCAGAGCAATGCGTCGCCGACCGCCTTGAGCAGCGCGAGTTCGGTGAAGGGCTTCTGGATGAGGGCGACGCCGGGGTCGAGGGTGCGCGATGGGCCGAGCACACCGTCGCTGTAGCCGGACATGTACAGCACAGACTGGGTCGGGTTGTCCCGACTGATGTGCTCGGCCACGGCTCGGCCGGACATCTCCGGCATGACCACATCGGTGAGCAAAAGATCGAATCGCCGATCGGCGGCGAGCGCGAGGGCGCCCTGGGGATCGTCGGCTTCGGCGACGTCGTAGCCGTTGCGGCGCAACATGCGCGCGGTCAACGCGCGCACGGCGGGATGGTCTTCGACGACCAGCACGCTTTCGCCGTGCCCTCGCATGTGGTCCACGACGTCGCCCGGCTCTTGGGTCCCCGTGGTGGCGTCGGCGAGCGCGAAGTAGACCCGGACGGTCGTGCCGAGCCCCGGCTCGGAGTACAGGCTGACGGTCCCACCAGCACCGGTGACGATGCCGTGGATCGTGGCGAGTCCCAGCCCGGTACCAGCGTGCTGTTCCTTGGTGGTGAAGAACGGCTCGAAGGCGCGGGCCGCCACGTCAGCCGTCATGCCGGTACCGGTGTCGCTGACCGCCAGTTGCACGTAGACCCCCGGCTTCGCGTCGGGGTGCAGGTGGAGGTACGCGTCGTCGAACTCGGCGACGGAGGTCTCGACGGTGAGCGTCCCGCCGTCGGGCATGGCGTCGCGGGCGTTCACGGCGAGGTTCAT
>JBBQHT010000293.1:0-5739 GCA_038324235.1 Acidimicrobiales bacterium | reverse complement strand
ACCTGGCGGGGGCCGCAGCGGCCGTTCAGCTGCCGGGTGAGCTCGACGACCTGGCCGAGCGCCGAGGCGCCGAGGGGTTCGCCCTTGGAGAGGAGCCCGCCGCTGGGGTTGACCGGGAGACGGCCGCCCATCGCCGTCGTGCCCTCGTCGAGCAGCTTGCCGCACTCGCCGGGCGCGCAGAGCTGGAGCTCCTCGTACGCGAGCAGCTCGCGGGCGGCGTCGGTGTCCTGGCACTCGACCACGTCGAGGTCCTCGGGCCCGAGCGCGGCAGCGGCGTACGCGTCGTGCGCAGCCAGCGTCGTGGGGGGAAGCGGCGCCGCGTCGATGAGCCCGCACAGGGGGGAGCCCTCGTTGAGCACGTGGCCGGGCAGGTGGCTGCGCAGCGCGGCGGCCCGCAGCTGGACCCCACCGGGGCTGGCGCGCAGCACCACGGCCGCGGCGCCCTCGTTCGGTGAGCACAGCATGAACAGGTGGAGCGGCTCGCAGACGAGCTTCGACGCCAGCACCTCGTCGGCGGTGACCGGCTTGCGGAACATGGCGTGGTCGTTGTGCACGCCGTGACCGCGGTTCTTCACCACGACCGCCGCGAGCTGCTCCTTGGTGATGCCCGAGTCGATCATGAGGCGTTGGGCGCGCAGCGCGAAGTAGGCGGGCGTCGCGGCCAGGCCGGCCTGTTCGCGCCACGGCTCGAAGAAGCTCGAGCGGATGATGCCCTTGGGCATCTTCTCGATCCCGAACACCAGGACGGTGTCGTACTGCCCGGAGCGGATGGCCGCCGCGCCGAGCCCCAGTGCCGCGGCGCCGGACGCGCACCCTGCCTCGACGTCGACGATCGGTCCGCCGGTGAGCCCGAGCTCGCCGAGCACCCGGTGCCCGGCGGCCACCCCGCCGTACGCCGTGCCGCAGAACGCCGCTTGGAACGTCGTGGCCGGCCCGGCCTCGTCGAGGGCTTGGCGCACCGCGATCGCGCCCATGGCGGTCGCGGTGAGCGCAGCGTGCCGGCCGAAGGGGTGCAGGCCGGTGCCCGCGATCTGCACGCCGGTCACGACGGCACCGGCATGAACGCCCACGAGCTGACCCCATCGCCGACGGGCGCCACCGTGAACCGCACGGCATCGCCGACGTGGAGGCGCGCCGGATCGTGCTCGGTCAGCTGGGTCACGACCTGCAGGCCGTCGGCCGCCAGCTCGACCACGCCGAAGCCGAACGGCAGGGGTCCGTCGTAGCCGGGGGGCGCCGTGCTCACCACGGTCCAGGACCACAGGCGCCCGTCGGTCGACAGGCGGTGCGGCGCCGGTTCGGGCGTGCCGCACCAGGGGCAGTGGCCGGCGAGGGGGAAGTGGCGCTGCCCGCAGGCCGCGCACGACCCCCCCATCAGGCCCTCGGCGTCGAACAGGCCGTCGTGCACCGGCGTCACTTCTGACATGCGTGTCAGCATAGGGGGTCAGCCCTCGATGTGATCGACGAGCCCCCACGCCCGTGCGGTCCGAGCATCGATGCTTCGCCCGGACAGCGCCAGCGCGGCGGTGCGGTGGCGGCCGATGCGGCGAGGGAGGCTGACGGTGCCACCCGCGCCGGGCACGAGCCCGAGGCGGAGCTCGGGCAGCGCGATGGTCGTGTCGGGCGCCGCGATGACGGTCTGGGCGAACGCGGGGAGCTCGATGCCCGATCCGATGCACGCGCCGTGCAGGTGCGCGACCACCCGGTCGGCCACCGCGGCGATGGCGCGGGCTGGGCTGCGGGCCAGCCGCACGAGGTGCGCGGTGACGGGATCGGGCCGCGACCCGAACTCGTCCAGATCGCCGCCGCTGCAGAACGCCGTCCCGGCCCCGCGCAGGTGCACGACGCTGATGGTGAGATCCACGAGCGGCAACGCGAACGCCTCGACGAGCTCGTCGCGCATGCGGGCGCTCAGCGCGTTGCGCACCTCGGGCCGGGTCAGGGTGATGGTGAGGGTGTCACTGGACCGTTCGAGCACGACCGTCTCGGTGGCGTCGGGTGGCCGTGACCGCACGGGTCGGCTCGCGCGCCAGCGGGCGAACTCCGGACCCGCCTGCAGCATCGAGTAGGTGGAGGATTCCGCGACGAGCCCTGCGGTGAGGTCGCGCGTCTCGCTGTCGCGCAGCAGCAGGGCGAGCGCGGTCGCCGCGAGCGGGTTGGTCTCGCATGTCTCGAGCATGCCGTCGCGCACCGGTCCGGCCGCGGGGAGCACCGCGTCGGCACCGGCGAGCCAGATCGGGTGAGGGTGCCCGTCGGCACTCGGATCCAACAGGACGACAGCCGGCAGGCCATGGAGCGCGAGGGCCTGGTGCGCGTCGGGTGCGGCCGTCGCCGCGCCGAGCTGGACGACGACGGCTCCGCCCCGGTCGGAGCCGAGCTCGTCGTGGGCGCGTCCGGCGGCGAGCAGCTCGACGAGCTCGGGAGCGCGGAGGTGGTGAGCGGCGATGGCCTGACCGTAGTCGTGCGCACTCCGCGATGACCCGGCCCGGTCACGCGAGGTAGTTGCCCTTCGCGAACCACGACGCGAACAAGAGCAGAGACGCCGTGCCGGCGGCCAGGGTCACGCGGCGTATCCGAGGATGCGCCGCCAGGGCGTCGGCCCCGACGGCGAACACCGGGAAGGCAGGGAGCAGGTAGCGGCCCGTGCCCTGGAAGTCCTTCGTGGCGAGCAGGGGCAGGGCCGCAGCGAGCCCGACGAGGGCGGCATAGGCCCAGCTGATCCGGCGGGCCACGAGCGGGACACAGGCCAGGGCCGCGAGCGCCAGCCCGAGCTGCAGGCACAGGCCGAGCGACGCCGGGCCGAACGGTGCGCGGGCGATCTCGGCGAAGAACGCCGACTTGAACCAGGTCTGGGGGCCGGCGGACTGTTCCCACCCGGGAGCGCCCTGCACGGTGACGAACGCGAACGGATCATCGAACTGGCGCTGAAGGAAGGCGCAGTAAGCCAGCCACCCACTTCCGGCGAGCAGGATCCACAGGTCGTGGGGTCGCAGCACCCGCGGATCCCACCGCCGCCGCCCGTCGTCCGCCTGCTCGTTGCGGCGCTCCAACAGGCGCAGGACCAGCGCGACGGCCACGATGAGCCCCACCGGTCTCGCCGCCGTGGTGATCGCGGCCACGAGGACCGCGAACCCGATGCGGTCGCGCTCGAGGAGGACGAACGCCGCGAGGGTTCCGGCCAGGAAGAGCGCGTCGGCGTAGACGGGCCCGTAGAGGTAGATGCTGTACGGGTACACGAGCAGCAGCGCCACGGCAGTGCCGGAGGTCGCGGCGGCGAACCGAGGCCGGCACCAGAGCCACAGGAGGATCGCACTGGCGCCACCGGCCAGCAGCGTGATGGTGCTGCCGGCCACGAACGGGTCGAGGTGGGTGCCGCCGAGGGCGGCGACGCCCACGACCCCGCGGATCAGCATCGGGTAGAGCGGGAAGAACGCCACCCCGGATTGGGAACCCGGGTGGTACGCGTAGCCGTCGCGACTGATCGAGGCGTACCAGCTCGCGTCCCAGTGCACCCAGCCGCGGAACGCCAGGGGAACATCCGACGCGCCCGGGATGATGGTCTGCACCGGTGGGACCGCAGGTGGATGCAGCACGGACCACGCCACGATCAACCAGACCGTGGCGGCCAGCGCGACGAAGATCGCGGCGGGGACCCACACGGCGGTGGGAGGCCGGTCGCCGCGGGGCGGTCTTGCGTCGGCGGGTGGTCGGCGTGGTGGGCGATCTGCCCGCGGGCGCAGGCGTGGGACACGGGACCTCGGCCGGGACGGGGACGACTCGACGACGCCTGTTGCCACGGTTGGTGGGGGCCTCTCACTCGCGATCGACAAAGAACGGTGGCGAGGCCCACGCCAGCTGTTCGAGGGGCACTCCCGCGTGCCGATCCCGAACTGGCGACAGCGTAGGTCCAACCCGCCGCTCGAGGGGGGCAGGGCTTTCCCCATGAAGTCCATCAGGAAGGTGATGGCAGGCGGCGTCTCCGGGGCAGGGACGGCCGGGCGATAGTCATACACCCGGACTATCAAGTCGAGTGGCGGGAGGTCTTGGACCTATTCATCGTCCTGGCGTCCGCGGGCCGCTCCCGGCAGCCAAGATGGTCGGCGCGTGCGGCGCGTTCGGCGTGATCCTCGTCGGCTTCGTGGTGTGGTTCCTGACCCGCCAGGTCACTGCCTTCGTGGGCTGACCGCCCCTCGGGGTGCGCCCGGTTCGCCCGGCGAGGTTCAGGGGGTCCGGCGTCCGGGGGTGGATGGTCAGGATTCAGGGCGCGGCCGCCGCCGGCGGAACCGGGGCCGGCGCACCCGTGATCCGGTCGGTGAGGCGCTGGCCGGCGAGGCTGCCCACGACCGCCGCGATGATCACGACCGGCCACACGGCGGGCGGGAAGAACAGGATCATGAAGCCGCCGGCGAGCAGTGGGCGGCGCATGAGCACACCGACCACCGCGGTCATGCCTGCGGCCAGCGCCACGACCTCGTTGATGTTGCCGCCCAGTTGGCTGAGGGCCAGGCCCAACGCCGCGCCGACGAACATCAGTGGGAAGAAGCGGCCGCCCTTCCACTTGGCGCTGATCAGCAGCGCGGCCGCCGCGAGCTTGGCGGCGGCGATGGCCACGAGGAAGCCCGAGGAGTCGTGGCCGTAGTCGGTGATGAGCGTGTCGACCCCCTCGTGGCCGGAGAACAGGACGAGCGAGGACATCGACGCCAGCGTCGCCAGGCCGAGTCCGCCGGCAACGGAGATCAGTACCGGGCGTTCCGCGATCGGGGCGAGGAGTCGGTCGGTAGCGCGGCCGACCCCGAGGAACGCGAGTCCTGCGGCTGTGCTGACGAGGGTGACGGGCACTGACCACAGCAGGTCGGCCACCGCGAACGAGTAGACCGGCAGACCGAGATCGAAGTAGTGATCGGACGTGCCGAGGACGCGGTAGAGGTAGAGGCCGACCGCCGCCGCGACCAGACCGGGCAGCACGCGCCAGAGCCGCCCGTCGCGGGCGTCGGCCGCGTCGGACGATCGCGGATCCAGGACGAGCATCGCCGCCCCGGCGGTGCCGAACAGGGCCCCCAGCGCGCCGCTCACCCCGATGAACGAGATGTCGGCGCTCTCGGTGGTGTTGGCGTCGATGACGCGGGCGACCCAACTGCCGATACCGCCGAGGATCGCCATCAGCGCGGCCTCCGGGCCGAGCGCGGCGCCGAAGCCGAGCGAGATGAGGGAGATGACCGTCGCTTGCCAGAGGTGACGGAAGTCGAACTCGCCGTCGCGCTGGTGGTCCTCCACCGCCTGCTCCATCGAGACAGGGAACTCGCCCAGGTGATGGCGGGCCACGCCCAGCAGCACCGCCCCCACCAACACGATCGGGAAGATCACATACCACGCGGTGCTGTCCACCCCGAGCCACTGGGGCAGATCGGTCCACAGCACCTGCTTGACTCCGTCGAGGAGTCGGACGAACGCGACGGTCGTGACCCCGCCGAGCGCCCCGAGCGCCGCGGCGACCGCGATGGTGCGCGGCAGGCGGCCCGGGCGGTGGCCGAGCATCGTGCGTTCGTGCGACGAGCGGCCCTCGTCTCGATCTCTCGTGGCCAAGCTCCGAAATGTACGTCGCGCCGGCGGCCCCGCTTCGTTGATCCGTGGACCGCGGATGACGGCGGCCGCCAGCAAAGAACGCGCTCGACGTGAGCCGGACCTGCCACGGGGTGCGCGAGAGTACGGGACCGTGCTGACCGATCGCCTGTATGCCCA
>JBBQHT010000292.1:0-5762 GCA_038324235.1 Acidimicrobiales bacterium | reverse complement strand
GCCGCTGCGGCCTCCGCCAGGTCCCCGCCGCCCGCGTGGCGCTCGCGCAGACCGTCGGCCGCGGCGCCAACGCCAGCGTGACGATTCTCTCCCGCTGATCACCCGCCGCTCGCCACCGATCGCGGACCGCCGAACGCCCAGCGCCGAATGCATCGGTTGGCGCGGGTAACCTGCCTCTCACCTGCGAGAGCGGAGTTTCCTCTCGCCACCCGAGCGCCGGGAGCCACGATGCCCGCCGATGAGCCGTCCCCCTCGTCCCCCTCGTCCCCCGCTCCGCCGGTCGAGTTTGACCCGTTCTCCGAGACGTTCTTCGCCGACCCGTACGACATGTACCGCCGCCTCCGCGAGGAAGCGCCCGTGTACCACAGCGAGACCTACGGCTTCTACGCCCTCTCGCGCTACGACGACGTGTGCGCGGCGAGCAAGGACTGGACGACCTTCACGAGCACCCACGGGGTCGATCTGTCGACGCTGTCGACGCAGCTGCGCGAGCCCATCGAGTCGCTGATCATGATGGATCCGCCCAAGCACGATCGCCTGCGGGCCCTGGTCAGCCGCGTCTTCACCCCCCGCGCGGTGACGGCGCTCGAGCCGATGGTGCGCGAGGTGATCCTCGAGCAGCTCGCGACGCTCGACGGCCGGGACAGCTTCGATGCCGTCACGGACCTGGCCGGCCCGTTTCCCGTCGAGATCATCTCGCGGATGTTGGGCGTCCCCGCCGGCGAACGCCAGCAGATACGCCACTGGCTCGACGTCGCGCTCCACCGCGAAGCCGGCCAGCTCCATCCGAACGAGGCCGGGGTGACGGCCATGATCGAGATGGGCACGTACATGTACGCGCTCGCGGCCACCAAGCGGGCCACCCCGGGCCCCGACATGTTGAGCGATCTGATCGCCGCCGAGGTGGACGACGGCGAGGGGAACCTGACCCGCCTCGACGACGTCGAGATCGCGGGCTTCGCATCGCTGCTCGGCGGGGCCGGCGCCGAGACGGTCACCAAGCTGCTCGGCAACGCGTTCGTGCTGTTCGCCCGCCACCCCGAGCAGTACCGCAAGATCGTGGACGACCCCAGCCGCATCCCACGGGCCGTCGAGGAGATCCTGCGCATCCTGCCGCCGTCGCAGTACCAGGGGCGCTTCTCCGCGCTCGACAGCGAGTGGCACGGCCAGGTCATCCCCGCAGGTCATCCGGTCCTGCTGGTGACCGGCGCCGCGCTCCGCGACGAAACGGCGCTCGACCGTCCCGACGAGTTCGACATCGATCGGCCGCCCGCGCTGTCGTTGGGGTTCGGCTACGGCATCCACAGTTGCCTCGGCGCGGCGCTCGCCCGGCTCGAGGCGCGCATCACCCTCGAGGAGGTCGTGCGGCGCTGGCCCCGCTTCACGATCGATGAGGCCGGCCTGCGCCGCGTGCACATGAGCAACGTCGCCGGCTACGCCAACGTCCCGGTCACGGTTCGCTGAGCGCCACCCACCCCGAAATTGGGACGTTCCGTCGACCGACGGCCGACGAACGGACTCAAATTCGGGCAGTGGCGGGAGGGCCGGGGGCGGCGGGGGTGACGTCGACGAGGATGTCGCCGTTCGGAAGCGTCGCGGCGACGTCGCCCGGGCCCAGCACCAGGGTGGTGAACCGGCTCTGGATCAGCGCCGGGCCGGCGATCGTCGGTCCGGGTCGCAGGGTCTCGCCGTCGTAGACCGGGGCGTCGGTGTGCCACTCGCCGCCGCAGTGCAGGAGGCGGCGCGTGATCGGCACGGGCGCGTCGTTCGACGGTTCGAGCCGCACGAGGTGCGGCTGGTCCACGAGGCCGGTGGCCACCAGGCGGATGCCGCGGACGAACGGTTCCTGCGAGCGCGCCTCGATCAGGCGCGACGCCTCGTTGCGGCGGTGGAACTCCTCGACGGCCGCCTCGAGCTGCGCCGGTGCGATGGGCTCGCCTGTCGTCCGCTCGATCGGGATCGCGACGTCGAAGGTCTGGCCGGGGTACACCAGGTTGAGCAGCCACTCCTGGCGGATGCGGCCGGGCTCGACCCCGGCGATCTCGAACTGCTCGTGCGCGCTCGCGTCGAGCTCGTCGGCCAGCGCGGTCAACCTCGCCAGATCGATCTGGCGCCAGTCGCCGAGCAACGTGCGGGCGTCGTCGATGAGGTGATCCGCCGTGAGCAGGCCGAGCGCCGACATCGCCGGGGCGACCCGGGGCACCAGCACGCGCCGCATCCCCAACGCCCGGGCGTGCGCCGTGGCGTGCACCGCGCCCATGCCGCCGAACGCCACCAGGTCGAGCTGCCGCGGGTCCGCGCCCGCGAGGGACAGCACCCGGCGCACCTCGTCGCACATGTGGGCGTCGACGATGGCCACCGCCGCCACCGCGGTCTGCTCGGCATCCAGACCGAGTGGCGTTCCGACGCCGGCCAGCGCGGCGCGGGACGCATCCTCGTCGAGCGGCATGCGTCCACCCCAGAACGTGGCGGGGTCCAGCCGGCCCAACACCAGATCCGCATCGGTCACCGTCGGCTCTTCGCCGCCACGGCTGTAGCAGACCGGGCCGGGTTGGCTGCCGGCGGAGTCGGGCCCCACCAGCAGCGTGCCGCGGCGGGCCCGGATGATCGACCCGCCGCCGGCGCCGACGGAGTGCACGTCGACCATCGGCAACGAGATGCAGTAGCGGTGCCGCCAGTTCCAGTCGCTCTTCACGTCGGGCTTGCCGTCGCGGATCAGGCACACGTCGAAGCTCGTGCCACCCATGTCGACGCTGATGACGTCACCGAGGCCGGCTTCGTGCGCGGCCCGGGCGGCGGCCACCACTCCCCCGGTGGGCCCCGAGCTGATCGTGGCGAGGGCCCGCCGGCGGATGCCCGCGGGCGACGCCACACCGCCCGAGCACGTCGCCAGCAGCAGCTCCTGGGTGAAGCCCGCGGCGTGCAACCGGGCTTCGAGGTTGTCGAGGTAGCGCACGATCGGCGGGCCGACGAACGCGTTCACCAACGTCGTCGAGGTCCGCTCGAACTCGCCGGGCTTGGGGTGCACCTCGTGCGAGAGCGACACGAGCTCCACGTCGGGGTACTCGTCGAGGATGATCTCGCGGGCCTGGAGCTCGTGCACCGGGTTGGTGAAGGCGTGGACGAACACGACCGCGATCGACGTGACCCCGAAGGCTCGCAGGCGGGCCGTGGCCTTGCGGACGGCTTCCTCGTCGAGCGGGGTCTCGATGTCGCCCTCGGCGGTGAGCCGTTCGGGCACCTCGAGGCGCACCCGCCGCCGGGCGATGGGCTCGGGCGGCGGCAGGGCCGGGTCCCAGATGTCCTCCTTGAAGCACCGCCGCATCTCGATCTCGTCACGGAAGCCCTCGGTGACGATGAGACCGGTCGCGGCGCCGGACATCTGGATCATCGTGTTGTCGGCCGCCGTCGTGCCGTGCACGATCGACTCGGTGCCGGCCAGCAGCGTCGAGAGCTCGGCGATCCCCTCCGCCTCGGCCAGGCGGCCGATGCCGTTGAGCACACCCTCGGACTGGTCCTCGGGAGTCGTCGGCGACTTCTCGACCACCAGCGTGCCGTCGGGTCGCAGCAGCACGCAGTCGGTGAAGGTGCCGCCGACGTCGACGCCGATCCGGTAGCCGGTCATGCCCGCTTCTCCTCGAGCTCGGCCCGCCGCGCCGCGGTGGCCGCCTCGTCGATCGCCAGGTCCATCGCCTCGACCGTGCCGGTGATGACGACGCCGTAGTCGCGGCGAGCGCCCTCGACCGACACGTACTCGTCCCATACGTCCTCGAGCACGGCCTGGGGGTCACGCAACAGGGCGTCGCCCCAGCCCCCGCCGCCACCGAAGTCGTAGACGAGCTGATCACCCGTCTCGAGCAGGTGGCCCGTGACCACCGGGGACACGACGACCTCGCGCTCGGTGCCCGCGCTGATCACGCACACGTCGGGGCTGCCCGACTGCCCACCTGCGATGCCGGGATGCACGTGCCGCTGGTTCACGACGTACTGGTTGATGCTCGTGGGCGTGCGCACCTCCTTCACGAAGTGGCTGCCGCAGCCGCCGCGCCACTGGCCCGGGCCGCCGGAGTCGATCAGGTAGTTCCGGCTGCGGATGAAGTGCGGGAAGTTGACCTCGTTGAACTCGGCTTCGGCCTTGATGAGGTTGCCGTTGGCCGACACCAGTGCGCCCCAGCCGTCGACGCCTTCGACGGCGTTGACCCAGCCGGCGTTCACCTCGCCGCCGTGATCGAAGAACGGCCGGCCGTGCCGGGGGTCGACCTCGCCCCACATCTGGCGCGGGCTGCCGTACTTGTAGGTCTGCGGCGAGCACCGCGACGGCAGGATCTGCGACATCGCCACGGCGATGGCGTCGCCGACCTCGACACCCGGGTGATGCGTGCCGCTCGAGACCGGCTTGCCCATGACGGGGTTCAGGCAGCACCCCTCGGGCACGCGCAGGTCGACGCAGTCGAAGAAGCCCTCGTTCTTCGGGATCGACGGGTCCACCAGGCTCGCCAACTGGGCGATGGCATTGCCGCGGGTGTTGCCGAAGGTCGACCACGCCGAGATGTGCGGCCGGTCATCCGACCCGGCGAAGTCCAGGATCAACCGATCGCCCTCGACCGTGGCCGCGAGGTGCACGTGGATGTCCTGGTTGCCCTGCGGGTCGCTGTCCACGTAGACGTCGGCCTCGTAGGTGCCGTCGGGCCACTCGGCGATCGCGGCGGAGAACCGGGTGCGGGCATCGTCGATGGTGTGCTCGACGGCAGCCTTGATCGTGGTGGCGCCATAGCGATCCACGAGCTCACCGAGCCGGGTCGCACCCAACTGCGCGGCGCCAACCTGCGAGCGGAGGTCACCGATGAAGCCCGCCAGGCGATTGTTGGCCCGCATGGTGAGGATGACATCACGCCGCTCGTGGCCGCCGTCGATGATCTTGAGCAGCGGGTAGCGGGTGCCCTCGGAGTAGATGTCCTTCGCCATCGTGTTGTAGCCACCGGCCGCCGCACCACCGGTGTCGCCGTGGTGGCACTGGATCGACGCGATCAGCAGCAGCTCGCCCTCGGCGAACACCGGGGAGAACACGTTGAAGTCCGGCAGGTGGCCACCGCCGTGGTACGGGTCGTTGGCCACGATGACGTCGCCCGGCTTGAGCTCGTCCCCGAAGAAGTCGATGGCGAAGCGCACGGGCAGGGTCGCGCTCAGCATGAACTGCGGGATGCCGACCGATAGCGCGGCGAGGCGGCCCTGGGCGTCGAGGATCGTCGCGTTGCGCTCGTTGCTCTGGTTGAGGATCGGCGTTGTGGCGTGCCGGGAGACGAAGGTGGCCATCTCGAAGCACACCGTCTCCATCGCGGAGCGGATCACCTCGGCCGTCACCAGATCGATCGATTGCGTCGTCATGCGCACCCCCCTGGATCACGACTCTGACACTCGTGTCACCTTACTCCGTGCGGTCGGCGGGCGCGCCGCCCTGCTCCCGCTTGACCGCGGCCATCCCGCCCGCCCGGCGAGCCTCGACCCGCGACGTCGCGGTCGGCGTCGCCGAGACGAACTGGTGCATCCAGAAGTGGAGCTGCCACGAGTCGCGCTGACCCATCCGGTCGAGCATGCCGTTGATCGAGCGCTTGATCGCCTCCGCGGTCAGGGGCGGCACGAGCGCGACGTCCTCGGCCATCTGCTGCGCGTCGGCCCAGAGCTCGTCCCGGGCCACGACCCGGTTCACGAGCCCGAGCCGCTCGGCGGTCGGGGCGTCCCAGGTCTGGGCGAGCAGCAGCAGC
>JBBQHT010000291.1:0-5801 GCA_038324235.1 Acidimicrobiales bacterium | reverse complement strand
CGCGACCTCCCACGGCTCGGCCGCCCGACCGAACGCCTCGCGGGTCGTGAGCTCGGCGAGCAGCTCGTCGGTGGTGACCTTGGCGAGGAAGGGGTGCATCGCCAGGCTGGGCGCCACCGCGTTGATCCGGACCCCGGCGTGCGCCGCTTCGAGCGCGGCGCACCGGGTCAGGGCCATCACGCCGGCCTTGGCCGCGGCGTAGTGGGCCTGGCCCTCCTGGGCCCGCCAGCCGACGACCGAGGCGTTGTTCACGATGACGCCCGCACCCCGCGGCATCATGTGCTGCATCGCCGCCCGCGTAGCGCGGAACGTGCCGTTGAGCGTCACGTCGATGACGTTGGCCCACTGGTCGTCGGTCATGTCCACCACGTTGGCGGTGCCCCCGAGTCCGGCGTTGTTCATGACCACGTCGACCGCACCCAACTCCGCCACGGCGGCCGCGAACAGCGCGTCGACGTCACCCTGTTGGGTCACGTTGCACAGGGCGCTGGCCGGACGCTGCCCGGTCTCGGCCGCCAACCGATCCACGGCCTCGCCAAGGCGACGTTCGTGGATGTCGCTGATGAGGACCTGGGCCCCTTCCTCGATGCTGCGCTTGGCCACGGAGAAGCCGATGCCGGTACCTGCGGCCGCGGTGACCACGACGGTCTTGCCGGCCAGGAGGCCGTGGCCCTCGACGTAGGGCGGGGTGGGTTGGGCCATGGAACGCTCCTACGAGGTGGTGGTCGGTGACGACGCAGGCGCCGGGGCGGGCCTGGGTTCCGGCGGCAATCCGAGGGCCCGCTCGCCGATGATGTTGCGCTGGATCTGGTTCGAGCCGCCGTAGATCGTGTCCGACCGGGTGAACAGGAACAAGCGCTGGGCCGCGGTCAGGGCGTAGTTGTCGACCACGACGTGGGGGTCGACGACGCCCTGCTCGCACAGCAGGCCGTCGTCGCCCATGATGTCGATCAGCGCCTCGCCGAGGTCGCGGTGCAGCCGGGCCCAGTAGAGCTTGGAGATGTAGCCCTCCCCGCTGAGCTCGGGCTTGTCCGCGTTGGTCAGCATGCGCAGGCTGTTCCAGCGCATGATCTCGAGGCGGCTGTGCAGGGCCGCGAGGCGCTGGCGCCAGATCGGATCGTTGATCCGGCCGTTGGCCGTCGCGATCGTCACGAGATCGGTGAACTCCCGGGCGAAGCCGAACTGCTGGCCGAGCGTCGACGCGCCGCGCTCATAGGCGAGCAGGCCCATCGCCACCCGCCAGCCGTTGTTGACGCCGCCCACCACGAGGTCCGCCGGGGTCCTCGCGCCGGAGAAGAAGACCTCGTTGAACTCCGAGGTGCCGGTGAGCTGCACGATCGGCCGGATCTCGATACCCGGGGCGTCCATCGCGATGAGCAGGAAGGAGATGCCCTTGTGCTTCGGCGCCGCCCGATCGGTGCGGGCCAGCAGGAAGCACCACTCGCTCCACTGCGCGAGCGAGGTCCAGACCTTCTGCCCGTCGATCACCCACTCGCCGCTCTCGGCGTCGCCATCGAGCTCGGCGCGCGTGGCGATGTTGGCGAGGTCGCTGCCGGCGTCCGGCTCGCTGTACCCCTGGCACCACAGCTCCTGGCCCAGCCGGATCTGGGGCAGGAACCGCTGCTGCTGCTCGGACGAACCGAAGTGGATCAGGGTGGGTCCGATGAGCCCTTCGCCGATGTGACCGAGCCGGCCCGGGCCGCCGGCCCGCGCGTACTCCTCGTACCAGATCACCTGCAGCGGCAGCGGCAGGGCGCGGCCCCCGTGTTCGGCGGGCCACCCCACACACGTCCACCCGTCGGCGCCGAGGCGGCGCTCCCAGGCCAACCGCTCGTCGTAGAAGGAGTGCTCGTCGCCCGGACCGCCCCGCCCGCGGATCGCCGCGAAGTCGCCGAGCAACAACTCGTCGAGGTAGGCGCGGACATCCTTGCGAAAGGCATCCTCTTCGGCCGTGAAGCGCAGATCCATGGTCCGCAGATCCTACCGAGAACCTGACGCCCCGTCAGATTCCACGTCAATTCTGAAATTGAGACCGAAGGTCGGCCCGAGGCCGACGAACCGCCTCAATGTCGGGGTCAACTCGAGGTGTTGCGTGATCAGGCGAGGTAGCGGCTGATGCTCTCGATGACGCACGCCGGCTTCTCGCTGCCCTCGATCTCGATGGTGATGCGCATCGTGGTCTGGATGCCGCCGGTCACGTCGTCCACGGCCACCAGCTCCGCGCCGCCGCGCACCCGGGCGCCGACCTTGACCGGCGCCGGGTAGCGGATCTTGCCGGTGCCGTAGTTCACGCCCGCGGAGATGCCGCGCACCTCGACGATCTGGGGCAGGAAGTAGTTCGACAAGGACAACGTCAGGTAGCCGTGGGCGATCGGGGCGCCGAACGGGCCGCCAGTGGCGCGCTCGGGATCGACGTGGATCCACTGGTGGTCGCCCGTGGCGTCGGCGAACTGGTTCACGCGGTCCTGGGTGATCTCGAGCCAGTCGCTGTAGCCCAGGTGCACACCGACGGCGTCGCGCACGGCCCCCAGATCCTCGAACACTGTCTGCGCCATGAGGCCCCCTTCGCACGTCGTCCAGAGGCACCGTGCCTCCCCCGCGCCGACGGCGCGAGATCTGACGCCATTTCAGGTCAGGCGCGCGGCCCACACCAAATTCGTGGCACGATCACGCGATGACCGACGCCCACACCCCGGCCGGGACCGCCGCGACGAAAGCCACCAACGCCCCCGATGCCACCGTCCTCGATCTGGCCGACACCATGTTCCGCGCCATCGAAGCAGGCGACCTGGAGACGTTGCGCACGCTGTACTCGCCCGGCATCGTGGTGTGGGCCAACTTCGACGATCGCGAGCAGGACCTCGAGCGGTCCATGAAGATCCTCGGGTGGATGTGCGCCAAACTCACCGACCGGCGCTACGAGGTGAAGCGCCGTGAGCTCATCCCTGGCGGGTTCCTGCAGGAGCACGTGCTGCACGGCACCGCCCCCGACGGGTCGGCGGTGGCCATGCCCGCCTGCATCGTGGCGACCGTCGTCGACGGCCGCCTCACCCGCATCCACGAGTACCTCGACCCGGCCGGGGTCGCCGCGCTCGCCTCGTGACGCTCGCGGGCACAGTGCGCGAAGCCGCACGACGGTTCGGCGACACGCCGGCACTCGTGGCGGCGGCGGGCTGGCCGCTGTCGTACTCGGACCTCGATCGGGTGTCCGACGACGTCGCCGCCGCCCTGGCCGCACGGGGTGTCCGGGCGGGCGACGTCGTGGCGCTCGTGCTGCCCTCGATCCCCGAGTACGTCGTGGCCTACGCGGCGATCGCGAAGCTCGGCGCGATCACGACAGGGGTGAACCCCCGCTTCACCGCACCCGAGCGAGGCGCCGTGCTCGCCGTCGCGCAGCCGACCCTCGTCATCACGACGGCTGACCTCGCGCCCGGCATCGCCACCGGGGCCGACGACCCGTTCGAGGTGGTGGTGGTCCGCCCGGCGCGTGGGGCGGGCGAGCTCTTCGGCGACCTGCTGACCAACTGGCGCCCCCGTGAGGCCGCGTCGACCGCGGGCAGTCCGACCGGCCCTACCGCAACCTACCCCAGCCCCACCGCAACCGAGCCTGACCCCACTGCAACGATCTTGGCCGACGGACTCGCGCTCGAGGATCCGGATCGGGTCGTGGCCATCGTCTTCACCTCGGGCACCACCGGCCTGCCGAAGGGCGCCGTGTTCGGGGTGGCCGAACTGGCCGCCATCACCGCCAGCGACGTGGGCGATCGGTGGGGCGGCGGGGGGGCCATGTTGGCGTCGACCGCGTTCGCCCACATCGGCTTCATGACCAAGCTGCCCTGGTACCTCCGCTTGGGCACGACGACGTACCTCATCGACCAGTGGCGCGCCCACGACGTCCTGCAGCTCGTCCACGATCACCGCATGGCCAGCATCGGCGGGGTGGCGCCGCAGGTCGCGCTGATGCTGCGGGACCCGGACTTCGACACGTTCGACTTCTCGTGCGTGCAGACGCTCATCATGGGCGGCGCCCTCTCCCCACCGGCGCTGGTGCGCGCGGCCCGCGAGCGCTTCGGCGCGGCGTACTCGATCCGCTACTCGTCGACCGAGTCCGGCGGCATCGGTACGGGGACCGCGTTCGACGCCGACGACGACGAAGCCCTCTTCACCGTGGGACGCCCGCGCGGCGATGTCGAGATCGTCATCCGCGACGAGGCCGGCAAGCGCTGTCCGACCGGCGAGGTCGGCGAGGTGTGCCTGCGCAGCTCGGCGATGATGCGGGGCTACTGGCGCGATCCGGAGGCGACCGCCCAGACCATCCGCGACGGGTGGATCCACACGGGCGACCTGGGTGCCCTCGACGCCCAAGGCTGCCTCCGGCTCGCGGGTCGTCGCAAGGAGATGTACATCCGCGGCGGCTACAACGTGTACCCCGCCGAGGTCGAGGCGGTGCTGGCCTCCCACGACGGGGTCGCCGATGTGGCGGTGGTCCCCCGCGCCGACACGGTCATGGGCGAGATCGGTGTCGCCGTCGTCGTGGCGCGCGACCGCGATGCGCCTCCAACGCTCGACGCCCTGCGCTCGTTCGGGGCGTCGCGCCTGGCGGCCTACAAGCTCCCCCAGGCCCTCGAGGTCGTGGACGCGCTCCCGCTGACCGCCATGCAGAAGATCGATCGGCAGGCGCTGCGCGACCAGTTTGGCCACCCCGTCCGCCATACTGGTTGAACGCGTCCTCGTCTCGGCCGCCCCCGTGAGATCGGCCGGATCGGCCCAGGCTCCGCCTCAACTCCCCCCATGCGCCTCGCACCTTCTTCCCCCACCCCTGCGGCATCGGCGCCGTCCCGCGACCCGGGTGGGCGCGCCGGTCGGGTGTGGACGTTGTTGCTGCTGGCGATGGTGGCCGTGCTCGCGGCGTGCACCGCCGCGTCGCCCGCCCCCAACGACGCGGCGCCCGGCACCGCGCCCCATGCGGCCGCGCCGACCACGCCCACGACCGCCGCCCCCGAACCCGACCAGCTCGCCGATCCAGCCGTGGGTCCGGGCGAGTGCAAGGTCGTCACGTACACCCCGCCGGGGGCGAAGGACCCGATGCCGGGCGAGCTGTGCCGGCCGAAGGACAACCAGCGCGACGTGGCGATCATCGTCGTGCACGGTGGCAGCGGCATCGGAGGCTCGTACACCGGCATGCGGCGTTGGGCGAACCGCTACCTCGTCGAGGGGTACGTCACGTTCCTGCCCGAGTACCACCTGTTCAACCCGGGCAGCGGCGAGAGCCCGGTGTTCCCCCGCCCCGAGCAGAACATCAAGGCGGCCGTCCAGTACCTGCGCGGCACGGGCAACGCGCTCGGCATCCGCAAGGACCGCATCGTCGTGCAGGGTCAGTCGGCGGGCGCTCGCGTCGGCGCCGTGGCGTTCACGACCCCGAACGACCCGTGGTTCGCCGGCCCCGAGCTGTACCCCGGGATCTCGGACCAGGTCAACGGCTTCGTCGGCTTCTACCACCCCTACGACGGGACGATGCAGTACGCCGACCAGTACTTCGGGGGCAACGACTACAGCACCGACCCGAAGATCAAGGAGCGGCTGGACAAGGGTGACTCCCTGGCCCACGCCACGCAGGCGCACGGGCCGGCGATCTTCATCGTGGGCGACAAGGACTGGGACATCATCGATCAGCAGCAGGCCGCCTTCGCCACGATCCTGCAGCAGGACCACTACACCGCGACCTCGATCATCATCAAGGGCGGCGGCCACGGCTTCGACGAGGGCGGCCCGCGCCTGTCCAAGCTCGGTGAGGAGTCCGC
>JBBQHT010000290.1:0-5810 GCA_038324235.1 Acidimicrobiales bacterium | reverse complement strand
CGTGGTGTGCGAGGAGTGCGGCCGCCAGATCGACATCGCCGGTGGCCCGGCTCCCTGTCGCAACTGCGGCGCCCCGCTCAGCTTCCCGGCGACCGCGAGCCGGTTGCGCTGCCCGTACTGCCAGGCCGAGACCCAGCGCGTGTGATCGGCGCCTCCGGCCCCGCCCCGCCGGCGCGGATGCGCACGAGGGCGACGGCATCCACGAAGCCCTTGAGCTCAGCCTCGCCGTGCTCAAGGACCAGGTCATCGCCCGCCACGGCCAGCAGGTCCTGCACCTCGGGATCGGCCAGGACCTCGTGCGACACGACGATCTCGTCCGGCCCCGCGTGGCCCTGGAGCCGAGCCGCCAGGTTCACCGTCGACCCGAAGTAGTCCAGGCGATCGTTGAGGGTCACTGCGATGCACGGACCGCTGTGCACCCCGATCTTGAGCGTCAACGGCGGGTCGTACGCCGAGGCCACCTCGGCCAGTTGGCGCTGCGCGGCGAGCAGGGCCCGAACCGCCGGGAGCGGCCGAGGGAACACCGCCATGACGGCGTCACCGATCGTCTTGACCACCGCGCCGCCCTCGTCCGCGACGGCGTTGGTCAAGATGTCGAAGTGGTCGAGCACCCGGCCGAACGCGACCGAGTCGCCGATCTGCTGGTACATGCGCGTCGAGTCGCACAGGTCCGTGAACACCACGGTGAGCGTGCCGACCGAGACCTGCGCCGACGGCCGCAGCACCTCCTGGGAGAACAGGTCGCGGAACCGTTGCATCGCGGTCACCTCGGCGGCGGTGACCGCCTGGTCCCCGAGCGCGGTGCGTTCGAGGATCACGAGGCGCTCCTCCTCGAGGTCGTTGCACACCACCAGCCGACCGCCGGGGTGGATCTCGGGCTCGCCGCCCGGCCAGCCGTCGGGGCCGAGGCGCAGGTGCAGGTCCCGATGCCCGTCGGGCGTCACGCGCAGGTAGGTGCCACCCGGATGGCCGAGGCACCGCACGCGATAGCGGCCCGGCGACGGTGGGGGCGGCACCTCCATCGTCTCGCCGGCCGCCAACAACCGTTGGCGGACCACGTGCGGGGTCTGCATCGGGTTGCCGATGCAGTACTCCCCGACCGCGACCGTCCGGATCGACGGACTGGGGGTGAAGGTGAGCTCGACCGAGGTCGCGAAATCGGCGTCGTAGTCGACGAGGCACGTGTCGCAGTGCACCTGGGCCGGGAGCCGCGCCAGCTCGGACGTCGAGGCCTTGGCCCCACGGCACATCGGGCACAGCACGTCCCACCGCAGCTCGACCAGCCCTGATCGAGTGGCCACCAGGAAGGCCTCGATGACCGGACGACGCGCGACCTGCCACTGGTCCGCGAGCACGTACGGTCGCATGCGCGACACCGCGAGCTCGTCGGCCTCGCGGACGTGGCCGACCAGGAGCGTGGCGAGATCCGGGTCGACTCCCCCTTCGATCAGGCGGGCGTGCTGCAGCTCCAGCCGGTGACCGGCGCCGCGGGCGAGCCGAGGAGCGGGTCCGATGCTCGCGGTGAGATCACCGAGCTGCGCGAGCCGGTCGTACTGGCGAAAGGCCCTGTCGAAGCGTCGCGCCAGGATCAACCCGACCTGGATCGGGATCGCCGGGCCGAAGACGGATCGTCGGGGCGTGGCGTGCACGGTGTAGGTCAGGTGCGTGCCCCCCGCCGCCGTCTCGGCCAGGTCGGCCTCAATGCGCAACGAGCCGAGCGGGCCGGTCTCGAAGGTCCGGGTCACCGAGAAGCGGCGCGGCTCGTCCCATTCGAAGGGTTCCTGGACGTAGTCGAGCGGTACGCCGTACTGCTTGACGCGGACATGCGCCCGACCGTTGGGCAGCCGCGTGCCGCCCGCAGCGTCGAGATCGATCGCGACCGGCACCCCGCCATCGCGATCGAAGCGGTTCGTGTCCGCGACGAGGGGCCAGAGCTGGGCGGGGCTCGCCCCGAGATCCCACTCCCACGAATACCGGTACTCACGTCCACTCATGCGCAGTCCGCCAACCGCTCCGGAGTCCCCGACCCGAGGGCCAGAAACCAGTGATGGGCAATGCAAGGTACTCCCGCACCCCCCATTCGTCACCGCCCGCTCATTGGATCACCCGGCCGCCGACCTTTAGGACCCCACGAGCCTGACCGGGTCGAGCCGTCATTCGCCGCCACGTCACACCCCAAGAGGAACAGGCAGGATCGCGGCTGTGCAGATGTCGAGCGGTCAGCTCTCGGTGATGGTCACCGATGTGATCGTCGTGGGGTCGAGCGGCGTGCCCGACGCGCTGCCGCCCTGCTCGATCGCCTTCACGGTGGTGCCGAAGCCCTCGGTGACCGAGCCGAGGACGGAGTACTTCGCCTCGAGCTTGTTCGGCTCGAGCACGATGTAGAACTGGCTGCCGTTCGTGTCCGGCCCGGCGTTGGCCATGGCCACGACCCCGGGTTGGTACACCGACGCATCCGAGGGCAGCTCGTCGGCGAACTCGTAGCCGGGCCCGCCGGTGCCGGGCGGGGAGCCGGTCGCGTCGCCGCCCTGCACCACGAACCCCGGGATCACCCGATGGAAGGCCGTGCCGTCGTAGAAGTAGTAGCGCGCGAGGGTCACGAAGTTGTTCACCGCCAGCGGCGCCTGCTTGGCGTCGAGGGTGATCGCGAACGTGCCCTTGGTCGTGACGACCGTGGCGGTGTAGGTCTTGGTCGGGTCGATGCACATGGGCGGGGCTTGCGCGAACGACGTGGTCCGGGTGGCCGAGCCGTCGACCGGCGGGCAGGGCGTCGCCCCGGTGACGGTGTGGCCCGCCGGTGCGCGGGGGCTCACTGGGGTGGCCGTGGGGCTGGGACCCCCCACGGCGGTGCCCACCGAGCTGAACTTGGAGGATGCGTTGCGGCCGAGCAGCGTGACCGCCGCGATCAGGATGACGGCGATCACGCCGACCAGGAGGGGGGCCACGAGGCAGCCGATGACCCACGCCGTCGCGTTGCTCTTCGGCGGGACGGGTGGGTACCCGCCGTACCCCGGCGGAGGCGGCCCGTACCCGGGCGGCGGTCCCTGCGGCGGGTAGCCGGGCGGCGGCGACCCGTACCCGGGCGGCGGTCCCTGCGGCGGGTACCACCGTCCATCCGCAGCTCTGAACCAGTCTGGCCCGTGAGGGGCGTCACTCATCTCGGTCTCCCACCTGTCGGGCGACGAGCTTGCCACGCCGGCCGACGCCGGCGGAGGCGGGGCTCTCGAGCGCTACCTCGTCGTCGTCCGCACGAAGGCCCGGCGGGCCGACCATGATGGGTGGGCACATCACGACGTTCGGCCCTGTCGGTCGCGCGTGCCGCGCGCGATCGTCGTCCGGGGGAGATCCAACAATGACGGCCGCGATCCAGACCGAACAGCTGACCAAGCGATACGGATCGACCACCGCGCTCGACGCCCTCGACCTGCAGATCGACCAGGGAGAGGTCTTCGGCTACCTCGGGCCGAACGGCGCCGGGAAGTCGACCACGATCGGGCTGCTGCTCGGGCTCATCCGTCCCACCTCGGGCACCGCACGGATCTTCGACCTCGACGTCTGGCAGGATGCGCCCGTCCTGCACCGCCGCGTCGCCTACGTGCCGAGCGAGGCCAACCTGTGGCCGTCGCTCACCGGCGCCGAGGCGCTGGCGTTCCTCGGCGACATCCACGGGTCGGTCGACGAGGCGTACCGGAGCGAGCTCATCGAGCGCTTCGAGCTCACCCCGGACAAGAAGATCCGCGCCTACAGCCACGGCAACCGCCAGAAGATCCTGCTCATCGCCGCGTTCGCGAGCCGGGCCGATCTCCTGCTGCTCGACGAACCGACCTCCGGCCTCGATCCGCTGATGGAGCAGGTGTTCCAGACCGAGGTCCGCGCGGCGCACGAGCGCGGCCAGACGGTCCTGCTGTCGTCGCACATCCTGAGCGAGGTCGAAGCGGTGTGCGACCGGGTGGCCATGTTGCAGGCCGGGCGGATCATCGAGACCGGTCACCTCGAGGTGCTCCGCGGCCTCGCGGCGCTACGGGTGCACGCCCGGTTCGACCGCACCCCTCCCGACCTGTCGGGGCTCGACGCGGTCAGCAACATCGTGACCGACGGGGCCACTGTCGAGTTCGACGTCGCCGGTTCCATCGAGCCGGTCCTGCGGGCTCTCGCCGACGGAGGAGTCCGGCACATGACCACGCGCGAGCCGTCGCTCGAAGAGCTCTTCGTCGCGCACTACGGCACCGCCGACCCGGCCGCGGGCTCCGCCGGCGGGCCGTCCTCGGGGGCCGACGCATGAGCACCGCGGTTGCCCCGGCGCCGGCCCGCGCGGCGGCCCTCGGAGGACATCCGCGGCGCACCGACGTGGCGATCGCCCGCCGGGCGTTCAAGCAGGTGTGGATCGGCGCCACGATCTGTGCGGTCGTGTTCGGGCTCACCGTGGCGTCGACTGCGCTGTCTTACGCGACCACGTTTCCCACCGTGGCCGCCCGTCAGCAGCTGGCGGCGGCCACCAGCAACGATGCCGGGCTGGCGATCCTGCTGGGACCGATCGCGTCGATCGACACCATCGGCGGGTACACGGTCTACAAGCTCTTCGTGACGCTGACGACCGCCGGGGCCATCTGGGCGCTGCTCGCCGCCACCCGGCTGCTGCGCGGCGAGGAGGACGCCGGGCGGTGGCAACTGGTCCTGGCGGGAGGCACCCGGGCCCGTCGCGCGACCACGGCCACGATGGTCGCCTTGGGTGCGGCCATCGCCCTCGTGCTCCTGGGCACATTGGCCGGCACGATGCTGGCCGGTCGCAGTCCCGACATCGGCTTCTCGTTCGGTGAGAGCGCGTTGTACGCGCTCTCGCTGATGATCCCGCTCGCCGTGTTCGCCTCGATGGGCGCGCTCACCTCCCAGCTCGCCCGCACCCGCCGCCTCGCCACCGGCCTCGGGCTGGGCGCGTTCGGGGTCACGTTCGTCATCCGCATGCTCGGCGACGCTGGGCCCGGGACGCACTGGCTGCTGTGGGCCACCCCGTTCGGGTGGACCGAGCTCATGGCCCCGTTCACCCGGAGCGACCCGTGGCCACTGCTCCCCGCGGGCCTGACGGTGCTCGGCCTCTGCACCGCCGCGGTGTGGCTGTCGTCGCGCCGCGATGTCGGCGCGGGGATCGTCGGCTCCCGGGATGCTTCGCCGTTCCGCGCGTTCGGTCTGCGCACTTCGTTCGGCCTGGCGACCCGGCTCGAGCTGCCCGTGCTCGTCGCGTGGTGCGTCGGCGCGGCCGGCGCCGGACTGGCGATGGGCATCGTCGCGAAGATGACGACGGCCGCCATCCCCGCCGCGATGACCGACACCCTCGAGAAGTTCGGGGTGCAGGGAACATTCATCAACCAGTTCTTCGGCGTCGCGTTCCTGCTCGTCGGCACCATCGTGGCGCTCCTGCCCGCCGGCCAGATCGGGGCCGCGGCCGACGAGGAGACCTCCGGCCGCCTCGTGCACGTGCTCGCTCGCCCCACCACCCGGGTCGCGTGGTTCGCCGGACGGCTCGCGCTCGCCGACGCGGCGGTGCTGGGGGCGGGCTTGCTGGCCGGCGTCGCCACCTGGGCGGGCGCGCGGAGCCAGGGCATCGAGGTCGACCTGGTGACCATGGTCGGCGCCGGGCTCAACGTGGTGCCGATCTCGCTCGTGTCGCTCGGCCTCGGGGCCGTGGTGCTCGCCGTCGCCCCGCGGGCCGCCGCGGGGGCGGTCTACGTGATCGTGCTGTGGTCCGTGGTGGACGACCTGCTGAGCTCGATGGTGTCGAGCATCAGCTGGCTCGACCACCTCTCGCTGTTCCA
>JBBQHT010000289.1:0-5813 GCA_038324235.1 Acidimicrobiales bacterium | reverse complement strand
GCCTTCCATCGACGTCACGTACTCCGGGTCGCCGACACCGAGGATCACGTTGGTGAGCTCGAAGATGCGCTTGTGCTCCGACCGCGGGATGCCGAGCATGTCGCAGATGATGCTGAGCGGGAGTGCGGCGGCGACCTCGCTCACGAAGTCGCACTCCCCCAGCGGCGCCGCCCGGTCGACGATGTCGCGAGCCTGCGTGCGCACGTTGTCGGCGATCGCCCCGATCTGCTTGGGCGTGAAGCCCCGGTTCACGATCAGCCGCATCTTGGTGTGGCGGGGCGCGTCCATGTTGATCATCGAGCCGAGCCACTCGGCGATGCCGTCGGGCAGATCGCCGATGGTCGACGACGGCGCCGAGCGGAAGGTGTCGGCGTCCCGGCTCGCCGCCATCACGTCGTCGAACCGGGTGAGCGCCCAAAAGCCCGGGCCCGGCGGCATCAGCGCGATCCCCGTGACCGGATCTGTGTAATCGGGCTCGTCGTGGAACGACACGGGCGCCTCGGCGCGGAGCTTGGCGAAGATGCCCTCGCGGTCGGGGCGCATCCACTGGGCGAGATCACCGAGGTGGATCTCGTCGACGCCGAGGCTGGTCGTGGGGATCACAGTGGCCGTCATGGCGCCGATCCTACGCTGTAAGTCTGGGCCGTGCCCCCGGGTCGCGGGGGAGGGGGATCAGCGACGTTCGAGCAGCACGATCGGGAGCTCGCGGTGCACGCTGGCGAAGTACTCGTTCCACTGCGGGTTGTACGCGCGACACCGCGGGATGATCGCCGCGCGCTCGTCGCCCTCGAGACGCCGGGCCCGCACGGGCACCCGCCGGCCCGACAGCAGGACGTGCGCCTCGGGCTGGGCCTGGAGGTTGAACCACCACGCGGGCGGTCGTTCCTGGCCGTAGTTCGACGCGATGATCACGAAGCCGTCACCCTCGGGCAGGTACAGCAACGGCAGGGCCCGGGTGACGCCGGACTTGCGGCCCACCGTCTCGAGCACCAGCGCGTACTGCCGCAGACCAAGCCGCCGGGGCCGACCCTTCGTGCGGATCAGCAGGGCCCCGTGCACCTTCGCGAACTCCTGGTAGAAGCGGCGCCGCCGCGCGCTGTACGCCATCGACGCAGCGTAGGACATACCGTGGGCCACCCATGCGCCTGACCCGCCGAGTCCGCACCTCGCTCGCCGTGGTGGGGCTGGCCGCACTGGCCTCGAGTGCGGGCGCCTGCGCGACCACGACGGCCGCCACGGTCGCCCCCGGCTCGAGCCCG
The DNA here is from genome assembly GCA_038324235.1 of Acidimicrobiales bacterium. GTDB lineage: Bacteria > Actinomycetota > Acidimicrobiia > Acidimicrobiales > Acidimicrobilacustridaceae > JBBQHT01. The sequence goes on along the minus strand of JBBQHT010000289.1, from coordinate 4,554 downwards.
CCGGCCACCCGCGCCGCCGCGGCCGCGGCGCCCGACGGCACCGGGTCGCGCGGGACCGGGTCGAGCGGGACCGAGGGTGCCGGCTCGATCCCCGGCGCACCGGGCACCCCGGGCTCGGCCGGTTCGCGCCCGGCCTTCGCGGGGACGACAACCACGACCGCAGCGCCCACGCCCCTCGCGACGATCTCGTGCCCGGCCGCGAGCGCCGCGACGTCCACGGCGGTTCTCCCCCCGCCGGCGCCGGCCCTCGCCGCAACCCTGGCCGACCTGCAGAAGGTGAGCGGTTCGAACTCGGTGTCGGTGGCCGTGGACGGGCGCGAGGTGCTCGCGTGGCAGCCGGACACGCCGCTGGTGCCCGCGTCGAACCAGAAGCTGCTCATCGCGACCGCGACCCTCGAGACCACGCCCCTCGACGAGCACCTGGCCACGACGGTCGTCGCAACCGGGCCCACCGTCGCCGGAGTGGTGCAGGGCGACCTCGTGCTCGTGGCGGGTGGGGACCCGACGCTGACCCGCACTGCCGCGGCGTCGCTCGACTCGCTCGAGGCACTGGCCGCGCAACTCCCCGCCCACGGCATCACCGGGGCCACCGGGCGCCTGCTCGTGGACGACTCGCGCTTCGACACCGTCCCCACCGCCCCGGGCTGGCCCGACACCCTGTGGCAGAGCAACGTCGGCGCGTTGAGCGCGCTGATCGTGGATCGCAACCGGGGCACCAACGCACCTGGCGATCCCACCTTCTTCACCGATCCGGGTCTCGCGAACGGTCGCTCGTTCGCCGCCGCGCTCCAGACCGCCGGGGTCACCGTCGCCGGGCCGGTCGAGCGCGGCGTCGCGCCCGCGGGCGTGGAGGTCGCCACCGTCGCCTCGCCGACGATCCGCGAGCTGGTCACGTCGATGCTGACGCGGTCGGACAACCTCATCGCCGAGACGTTGCTCAAGGAGCTCGGGCACCGCCGCCGCGGCCAGGGGACCACCGCCGCCGGGCTCGACGCCGCGCGCGAGGTGCTGGCCGCCCTGTGCATCCCGGTCGACGGCCAGGATGCCGACGGGTCGGGGCTGAGCCGCACCGACGCGCACAGCGCCCGCATGTGGCGCCGCGTCCTCACGGTCGCCATGACCCGGCCGTGGTGGCCGGCGCTGCACGACGCGCTGCCGGTCGCCGGCCAGTCGGGCACCCTCGCTGGCCGCCTGCTCGGCGGGGCGACATCCGGCAACGTGCGGGCGAAGACCGGGTCGATCGCGGTCGCCAAGGCCCTGTCGGGCTACCTCACGACCACGAGCGGCCACGCCGTGGTGTTCTCCATCATCCTGAACACGCCTACGGCGACGGCGGAGAAGGAGATCGACGCGTTCGTGACGGCGCTCACCACCAACCTCTGACGTTCGCAGCCACGCCCGGCGACGACGATGCCACGGGGCGCAACGAGCCCGGAATCATTGGCGATTCGGCGGGCGCAGTCCCGTCGCATGGCCCGCCGCAGCGACTCCCCGCAACGCGCTCCCGAAATGCGCGGGGGCGACCGGGCGGTTATCAGGTGGCAGCCCGGGTCGCCTGCGTCGCGTCACGGCCCCTCAGCGCGACGAGGACCGGTCTGGAGTCGGCTCGAGCTTGGACAGGGACACGGTAACGGCGGTCAGAACGACGCCGGATTCGCCCAGCCGCTCGCCACGCCACGTGACGTCGATTCTCGCCGATCGATCGGCAAGGCTCACGCCGACCCCTCCTGCGCAGTCCTCGTCGCGCCTCGAGAACGCAAAAACGGCGCCGGCCACCGTCAGCTCAGCCCAGCTCTCGATGCCCTCTCCGCTTCTCGACCGAACGGACAACTCCAACTGGGTGTTCACCACAAGAGCGCCATCGGGCCGAGATCTCGGACGCACGTCCAAACGTGCGAGGTATCGGCCGCTCTCGTTGCCGAACTCGAGGTTGACGGAATCGTTGGTGGCGACCGGGTTGGATTGCATACCCCATCCTCGCCCGCGCCGTCCTCGGACGGGATCCGTAAACGGGTCGACGTCTCACCGTGCTCGGTACTGTCTTCATCGCTCTCGGCATCGCCGTGGGCACCACAGTCAACTGGTGGATCAGCACGCTGTTCTTCGTTGCCGCCATCGCCTTCTTCATGGCGGCGATGCGGAATCGTCCAGGTCTTCCCGGCCATGACCACGCCGATCGTGCGGAATGATGTAGAGCTCGACGCTCGAGCTCGGGAGCGCTGTAGCCCCCCCATTCGTCGGCTCCGCCGGGCGGAAGCGCGCGGGGCGCGCGGCCGAATGCCGGTTCGTCGTCTCGCGCGGGTCCACGATCGCCAGCGTTTGCATCAGTTGGTCTTGAGGCGTTCGACGCGTTGGCCGGTCAGGTCGGCGATCAACTCGAAGTCCTTGTCGAGGTGGAGCACCGTGAGCTCGGCGAGTTCGCCGGTGGCGGCAATCAACAGGTCGGGGATCGATGGTGCGCGGTGCTGGCCGCGCTCGGCGAGCAGCCGCTGCACTTCGAGGGAGCGTTCCTCGATGCGGGGGGTGAGGTACTCGACCGGCATCGACGCCAGCGGTGGCTCGTCGAGCACGGCCCGGTGATCGGCGGCGGCTCGGGCGGAGAACCCGACCTCTAACCGGGTGACGGTGCAGATCCGGACCAGGCCTCGCTCGATCCGGTTGGCCCACTCCTCGGCGTTCGTTGCTGTGTGGAGCCGAGCGATCGCGGACTTGTCGATGAGCCAGGTGCTCATGACCACGCGCGCGACATCACCGTGGGGTCATCGAGATCGCGAGCGAGGTGCCCGAATCGTTCGAGCTGGTCGACGGTCACCGGTCCGGCATCGTGGCCTCCTTCGCGTTCGAGCGCGCGACGCAGGTACTCGGTGCGTGACAGTCCCACGCGTTTGGCCTTGGCGTCGATGGCGGCGAGCACGTCGTCGGGTACGTCTCGGATCAGGATGTCGGTCACGGACACCTCCTAGTGATATCCAATGATATCACCGGCGGTTGACTCCCGACGATGCCGTCTGCGCCGCAGCTGTCGTCACCGGTTACGACGGACGGGGTGGATTCTGCTGCGCTTCCACCGGGTATCCGATCGACCGCAGTTCGGAAATGGTCTCGCTTACGTTCGCGTCCGGGTTCATGCGTTCGATCACACTGGCGTCGGCGGGTCGATGAGCGAAGAAGGCCTCGACGACTTCGACGGTGGGATCGAGCTCGAAGTAGTCGACCGCGAAGGCTTGGTAACCCCGAGGCGTGCCATCCAAGATGACCTCAAGGAGTTCCTCCGCCCCACCGTCGTCGTCGATGGCGCCGACCCGCCATCCTTCGGCCCCGGTCGTGGACCAGGCGCAGAACGTGAGATCGGTGGCGGGACCACCCTCGGTTCGGAATGCAGGGTCGTCGATGACGAACCGAAGTCCCGCGGGGTAGCCCTGCAGCACCTCGGCCGCGACGGCCTGGTCATCGCGCATCCATGGGCTCAGCTCGGACTCGTGATCGAAGGCACGCACGACCGCTCCGGCAGGCGCGAAGACGATGAAGTACTCGTCGCCGCTTCCGTTCCGCATCGAAGCCATCCGTGCGTCCGTCGACCATGCCGGGTCGAATGAGAAGTACCGGTACTGCCACTCGGGGCTGAGCACAGCGTCGAGAGCAGCCAGCGCTATCGACACTCGCTCCAGTTCCCCTGGGCGCGGAAGGCGGTCAGCGATTTCGGCGGGCGTCACCCCATCAGTCTCGCGTCCCTCGCTCCGCTGGTCGCCACGTCCCCGCCACCGAGCATTCGATTCTGGAGTAGACCCAGTCCGCGCACACGTGACCAGAACCCGCCCTCTTCCCGACTTCTTCTAGACCTGAACGCCGTAACACCGTCCCCGAACACCGCGCCCGCGCTGTCCCGGATCGCCGGCAGTGGGCGCGGCGCCGCAGTGATCGCGCAGGGCCAACGTCACGCCGCGTGATGCGGCCTGTTAGCCGCCAGCGGGCAGTTCGAGATGGCCACCAACAGATGGGTCGACGTCCGACAGACGCGACCCAGATCACTCCGCATGGGTGCCGACGGAACAGGCCCTAGCCATCACGACGCACACAGCGCCGGCCAGGTGATCGACTGGCCTTCGCCGGCAGCACGGAACGGCTCCGGCCCGAAGGAACACCCTCGGCGGCGATGGTGACGCTGTGCGGAACGAGCCCGGAATCATTGGTACTTTTGCTCGCACGGCGGGGCCACATCGACTATTCTCGAACACGTGTTCGACGCCGCTGCGACCCTCGAGACGATCCCCGCCCGTCTGCGGATCGCGTTCGCCCGCACCCTCGTGGCCACCCTGCTCACCACCGATCTCACCGAACTGGGCGACGCCGCCCTCACCGACGACCTGCTCGCCCTGATCGAGCTCGGCGAGACGGTGCGCGCCCTGACCATCCTGTTCGCTGGCGCCTGGGAACCCCGTGGGGTCTGGGCCGGCACGCCGGCGCGCTCCGCCCGCGCCTGGCTCGCCCACCACAGCACCCTCGGCGTCGCCGGCGCCGGGCGTCTGCTGCGCGCCGGCCGGTTCGTCCACGACT
>JBBQHT010000288.1:0-5816 GCA_038324235.1 Acidimicrobiales bacterium | reverse complement strand
GGCCGGATCGGACACCTCGATCGGGTAGGCGTACGCCCCGACGACCAACGTGCGCACGGTGGGCAACACCCGCGCGGGTTCGGTGGAGCGCGCCGGGTTGCGATAGGTGAACTGCATGGTGCCGTGGAGGCCTGCGGCCTTGCGCTCCTCCAGCACGAGCCGGGTGGCGGTGAACGGCTCGGCCGAGGCCACACCGATGCGTTCCAGCCCGGCGGCGGACGCGACTGCGCGCAGCCGTTCCACATACGCCTCGGCCTCGGTCGGAGTCACGGCCCCATGCTCGCAGACCCGCCGCGCCCGGGCGACAGGTCACCCCGCGTGTCGACGGTGGCGCAACGCGGGCACCAGCCCCGCCTCGCTGAGCAGGCGTAGCGCGCGGACCTCGCCGACATCGATCACCACCGCCTCATCGGGCTCCCTCGAGCAGATGAAGGTGACGACGCAGTCGTCGCACGCCGAGGTGTCCTGCATCACGCACGAGGCGCAGTCGATCGTCAGGGGTTCGCTCATGGTTGTCTCCACGTCGTGCGGTTGCCGCCGGAAGGTGCCGGGCGACGACCGGTTGGGTTCCGCCCAACTCCGAGTATGACGACGGGGGGTGACAGTGAGCTCAGGAGCCGGCGGGACCCTCACCATCGAGGGCCTCGCGGCCGGCGGTGCCCTCGGCCTTGAGGGCGGCGGCGAGGTCGGTCTCCTCGACCGGCACGACATCACGGCCGGTGCCGCACCAGCGGCACACGACGTCCTCGATCGTCTCGGCGAGGACCTCTTCGTCCTCGATGCTCAGATCGCCACCGACCGAGTAGTGAAAGAACCCGCGCGTGCGCCGGGTGATGGTGATGTCGAAGCGGGTGAGGTTGCCGCAGGCGTTGCAGCGATAGCGGGTGTTCACGGGCGTGAGCGTACCCGACCCTTGACAACGAACACCTGTTCGATTACGAACAACAGCCATGAGCCTCGCCGTGCAGCGATCCTTCGACGACCTGGGCACTCCGCTGTTCGACGTCACGTTCTGCGTGATCGATCTCGAGACCACGGGAGGGTCCGCGGCCGACTGCGGCATCACCGAGATCGGCGCGGTCAAGCTCCAGGGAGGCCAGTGCCTCGGCACCTTCCAGACCCTCGTGAACCCGGGCCAGGCCATCCCGCGCACCATCACCGTGCTCACCGGCATCACCGAGGCCATGGTGTACCCGGCGCCCCGGATCGAGCACGTGCTACCCACCCTGCTCGAGTTCGTGGGCGACGCCGTGATCGTCGGCCACAACGTGCGCTTCGACGTCGGGTTCCTCAACGCCGCCTGTGAACGCGCCGGGTACGCCCGCCTCCCGCAGCGCTCGATCGACACCGTGGCCCTGGCGCGCCGGCTCGTGCGCGACGAGGTGCCCAACTGCAAGCTCGGGACGCTCGCAGCCCGCTTCGGGCTCCCCCACCGACCCTCGCACCGGGCCCTCGACGATGCGCTCGCCACCGGCGACCTGTTGCACGTCCTGCTCGAGCGGGCCGCCGGCCTCGGCGTCACCGGCCTCGACGACCTCGTGCAACTGCCCAAGATCGCCGGGCACGAGCAGGCCGGCAAGCTCCACCTCACCAACCACCTCCCCCGCAGCCCGGGTGTCTACCTGTTCAAGGACCGCGGCGGTCGGGTGCTCTACGTGGGCAAGGCCACCAACCTGCGCACGCGGGTGCGGTCGTACTTCTCGGGGGACACCCGTCGCAAGATTCCCCAGCTCCTGCGCGAGACGCACACCATTGACCACGTCGTGTGCCCGAGCCCGCTTGACGCCGCGGTCCGAGAGGTCCGGCTCATCCACGAGCTGCAGCCCCGCTTCAACCGCCAGGCCAAGACGTGGAGCAAGTACGCCTACCTGAAGCTCACCCTCGACGAGGCGTTTCCTCGCCTGTCGGTCGTGCGCACCACGCGCGACGACGGCGCCTTCTACCTCGGCCCGCTCCCCTCGACGGGCTTCGCGAAGCGGGTCGTCGAGGCCATCGAGACCGTCGTCCCGCTGCGCCGGTGCGCGGCCCGTTTGACCGCACGTTCAGCCGTGCGCGAGGCACCGTGCACCGCGGCGCAGCTCGGCGTGGCCACGTGTCCGTGCGCGGGCACGATCGATCAGGCGGCCTACGCCGGCGTCGTCGGCCGTGCCCTGCGGGGTCTCACCACCGACCCGGAGCTCCTCCTCGCCCCGCTGCGGGCCAGGATGGTGGCGCTCGCCGCCGACGACCGGTTCGAAGAAGCCGCCGACGTGCGCGATCGCGCGGCAGCCCTCGCGCACGCGCTGCGCCGCCAGCGCCGGCTCGACACGCTGCGCGCCGCCGGCCGCCTGGTGATCGAGATCCCCGGCCGGGGCGGCGCGACCTTCGACGGGGGTCGCCTGGTCGATTCGTGGGCGGGTGCCGAGGCGCCCTTCAGCGCGACCGCGCCCGCGCCCGCGGCCAACGCCCAGGCCGACCACGGCCCCACCACCGCAGCCGCTGACCGCCGTGACGGTCACGACGAACACGTCGTGACGGGGGCGCCGGTCCCACGAGACCTGGCCGACGAGTTGTTCTGCGTCGCGACGTGGCTCGACGCCGAGGCCACCGGCCTGCGGATCATCCATTGCGACCAGGGCCTGGCGTCGAGCCTGCCCGCGTTGGCGTCATTCGAGCCCGCGCGCCCTTCCCGCTGATGGCCCTGCCCGGTAGCCTGAGCCCATGTTGAGTGCGCTCGTCATCTGGTTCCTGGTTCTGCTCACCGTGATGGTCGTGCTGGCCGGTGCGGGGATCGCGGCGTTCTCGTGGCAGCTCAATCGCCACAACCGCGTGGTGCCCGATATCGAGACGGCGGCGCCGCTCACGTGGTTGATCTCGCCGGCGCAGTCAGCCCGCCTGCACCGACGGTTGCGCAACGCCGCCGCCCCCGTCATGCCGCCACCGGCCCCCAAGCGCACGCGCCGCCACCGCGGTGCGGCGCCCGAAGGACCCACCGACGAGCTGCGCCGCGGCCTGGTCGACCAGGTCGTCGCCGTGGATCAGCACCTGATCTTCACCGCCCGACTCCCCGGCCCGGCCCGGCGACCACAACAGCGCGCCCTCCAGCAACAGGTCGCCGACATCGAGCGGCTCTCGTCGCGGATCTTGGCGCACGAACGGCGCACGGCGATGCCCGCCGCCGGACCGGGGACCCGTCCCTCGACCCCGCCGGCCGTCCTCGCCGATCTCACCCAACAGCTCGACCTGCTCGAGCAGGCCCATGACGAGCTCGCCGCGATCGAACAGGCCAACGGGCTGCTCGACCCCGAAGCCGTCCTGCACCAGATCGCGACTCCTGCACCGATGCCGGCGCGCACCCTGCCTCCGCCGCGTCCCGATCAGCGGGTCGTCAGCCCGCCCCCGCGCCCCGACCAGCGCGTGCCCGGCCCGGCCGCGCCACCGACGGCGCCACCCCATCCCGGTCAGCGGGTCGCCGGTCCGCCGCCGCGACCCGCCCCCCGCTGACGCCCACGACCAGCCGCTCCCCCGGCGCCACGACACGCTCACGAACGACACCGACTGAGCTGCGGGCGCACGGCCGCGTCGGCCGGTTCCGCCCCGGACCGATCGGCCACGGTCGGCGCGGGTCCCGACCTGGCCCGGCGGGACGGATTACGGTGTGGGACCACCCACCACAAAGAACGCAGGGGGTTCCGCCGTGTCGGACGCACCACCACCGGGTGGCTATCCACCGCAAGACCCGTACCAGCCGCCGCAGCAGCCGTACCAGCCGCCGCCGGCCGCGCCCCAGCAGCCTGCCTACCAACCGCCGCCGGCTGCGCCGCAACCCCCACCCCAACCCCAGTACCAGCCGCCGCCGCAGCCGCAGTTCCAGCAGCCGCAGTACGCGCAGCCGGGCCAGTTCCAGCCGGTCAACCCGCCGGCCAAGAGCGGCAACGGCTGTCTGAAGGCGTTCTTGATCGTGATGGTGATCTCGATCGTGCTCGGCATCGGCGGCACCATCCTGTTCGTCGCCGTGATCGGCAAGGCCGTGAACGACAACTTCGGCACCGCTGACCCGAAGGACTACACCGTCGCCATCACCGACGGGACCTGCTCGATCGACAGCCTCGGCTACCCCTCGGTGTCGGGCACGTTGAAGAACACGTCGGGCAGCACCCACATCTACCGCCTGACGGTGGACTTCTCGACCACGGACAACGTCAAGATCGACACGTCACCGTTCGTCACCACGCCGTCGCTCAGCCCCAACGAGACCGGCAACTGGAGCGGCTCGTCCTTCACCAGCGCGAAGGGCAAGGACATCACCTGCTCGGTGAGCAAGGTCGAGTACTTCGGGTCCTGACCCCGCTGGGGTCGACACGTTGAGGATCGTCGCCGGTGGCGCCCTGCGGGGCGCCACCGCCGCGTTCAGCCGAACGATCCGGTGACGCGCACGAGCGTGTCGAGCGCGGCCGCTGCCCGGCCCTCGTCGATCGAGGCGCGGGCCGCCTCGATGCCCTCGCTGAGCGAATCGACGGTGCCCGACACCAGCAGCCCGGCGCCCGCGTTGAGCGTGACGATGTCTCGGTAGGCGCCGGCCTCGCCGTCGAACACCCGCCGAGCCAGCGCGGCGTTGGCCTGCTCGTCGCCGCCCTTGATCGCCTCCGCGGGCACCACCTCGAGGCCCACCGACCCCGGATCGAACTCGTACTCACGGACCTCGCCGTCGACCAGTTCGAACACGGTCGACGGGCCGGTGAGCGTGAGCTCGTCCATGCCGTCGTGGCCGTGCACGACCATCGCCCGGACCAGCCCCCGGGCCTGGAGCACACCGACGACGGTGGGCGCCATGCGCACATCGCTGACCCCGATCACCTGGCGTTGCACGCGCGCGGGGTGCGACAGCGGCCCGAGGAAGTTGAACACCGTCGGCACGCCGAGCTCGGCGCGCACCGGGCCGGCGTGGCGCATCGCGGGATGGAACGCCCGGGCGAAGCAGAAGCCGACCCCGGCCTCGGCCACGCATCGCGCGACCGCCGTTCCGTCGAGCTCGACGACCACGCCGAGTGCATCGAGAAGGTCAACCGACCCGCTCGTGGAAGAGGCCTTGCGGTTGCCGTGCTTGCACACCGGCACGCCTGCGCCCGCCGCGACGAAGCAGGCCATGGTCGAGACGTTCAGCGCGTGGACCCGACGGGTGGGAGCGCCGCCGGTGCCCACGATGTCGATCGCGTCGACCCCCGCTCCCAAATCGATCGGCGCGGCAGCCGCGAGCATGGCGTCGACCATGCCGGACACCTCGGGCACCGCTTCGCCCTTCATCCGCAGCGCGATGATGAACCCGGCGATCTGGGCCGCCGTGGCCTCTCCCGCCAGGATCTGGGCCATGGCCGCGGCCGCGTGGTCCGCGGTCAGGTCCTGACCGGCGGTGAGCTCGCTCAGCACGGCCCGCCATCCTCCGAGCTCTTCCAGCGTTGCCACTCAGGCCCCCTTGGTAGGTCCCGCCGAGGTCAGGTCCGGACTGGGCCCGCGGCTGGTTGCGATGGTCGTGATAGTCGTGAACCCGCTGTCGAGCAGCAGGTGTTCAGGCGCTCCGGCGGCGCTGACGGATGATGCGCCGGCGCTCTCGTTCGGTGGCGCCGCCCCACACGCCCTCGCGCTCGCGGAACCCGAGCGCGTGTTCGAGACAGGACTCCCGGACGGGACAGACCGCGCACACGGCCTTGGCCGGGTCGGCGGCGACATCGTCGTCGGGATCGGGAAAGAACATCGAAGGATCGAGGCCTTGGCAGGCTGCCTTGGCTCGCCAGGGGTGTTTCATCGGGGCCGCGTCACTCCTCGGAGCGGTCGGAATC
>JBBQHT010000287.1:0-5832 GCA_038324235.1 Acidimicrobiales bacterium | reverse complement strand
CGTCCAGCACCTGGGCACGATGGTCGAGGGGCGCCTGTCCTCCCCCGCCCCGTCGGTCCTCGAGCTCGCGCTGGCGCTGCACCCGACCCCGGCGGTGGGCGGGTGGCCCGTCACGCCCGCGCTCGCGTTGATCGACGAGCTCGAAGGCATCGACCGCGGCCGCTACGCCGGGCCAGTCGGCTGGGTGGACGCCGCCGGCAACGGCGAGTGGGCCGTCGGCATCCGCAGCGCCGAGCTCACACCTGATCGCCACGGCGCCCGGGTGTTCGCCGGCGTCGGGATCGTCGCCGACTCGGACCCGCAGTCGGAGCTGGCCGAGACCCGGGCCAAGTTCCAGGCGATGCTCTCCGCGCTCATCCGCCCCTGATCAGCCACCGGACGCACGGATGCCCGCTCCGGGCGGCACTCGCCACCCGATGATCAGCCCGCCATGGCAATGCTGCGACGGACCACTCGCGGCGTCTTTTGCCGTGATCTGCCCCGCCCAGCCGGATCGGGGTGCCAAGAACGCCGATCACCGATCCGATCGATCCGGGGCCGGGTCCGGGTCCGGGGCCAGGGCCGTCGCGACGGCCGCGTGCACGGCACGATGCACCGCGACGTTCTCGGTCCGGTCGGTGCGCACCACCAGGACCTGGGCGCCCCCCGCCCCGACCGCCGAGCGCACCAGGCGCGCCAGCTGGTCCTGGTGATCGACCCGACTGACCGGGAGGCCGTGCGCACCCGCGATCGCCCCCGGGTCCACGCCGTGGGGCGTGGCGAACAAGGTCTCGAACGCGGCCGGCGCGAGGGCATCGGCCTGGGGCAGGAACGAGAAGATGCCGCCGCCGTCGTTGTCGATCACGACGATGACGAGATCGAGCGGCCGCCGGGCGAGGCCGAGCAGCGCGTTGGTGTCGTGCAGAAAGGCGATGTCGCCGACGAGCACCGCGGTGGGCGCGCCGGTGGCCAGCGCGATGCCGACCGCCGTGGAGACCACCCCATCGATCCCGTTCGCCCCGCGGTTCGCGTGCACCGTGACGCCCTCGCGCGGCGCGGCGAACCACTCGACATCGCGCACGGGCATCGACGATGACACCATCACATGGCTGCCGTCGGGCATCGCCGCCATGAGGTCCCGGGCGATCGCGGGTTCGGTCGGCTCGTGGTGCGCCGCAAGTGTGGCCCGGATCGCCGATGCCGCCTCCGCGTCGGCCGCGGTCCACGCGTCGAACCAGTCTCCCGGCGCCGCCACCGATCCGGCCCGATCCCGCCGCAATGACTCGCTCACCTGCGCGCAGAACGCGCCCGGCTCGGCGGTCAGCACCGAGGCCAGCACCCGGTCGGGGTCGAACACGAGGCCGTCCGCTTCCACCCCCAGCTGCCAAGCTCCTGAGGCCGCCAACCACTGACCGAGCACCTTGGATGCCGGCAGCGACCCGAGGCGCAGCACCACGTCGGGGCGCAACCGCGCCGCCACCTCCGGGACCCGCAAGATGGCGTCCGCGTGGCTGATCGTGCCGGCGCGAGGGACGCGGCAGCCGCTGCGGGGATCGGCGATGACGGGCCAGCGCAACGCGGCGGCCAGCGCGTGCACCGCATCGGGATCGCCGATGCCGCCGCCCGCCACGATCACGCCGTTGCAGCCCTCCACCGCGTCCGCCAGCACGTCGGCGTCGATGCCCGCGCGTGCTGCCGCGGGCCCGGGACGACCGTGCCAGGGTCCGCCGCCCGGTCGGCCCCCGGGCAGCACACCGACTTGGCCGAGCAGCGGCTCGCGGAACGAGAGGTTGAGGTGCACGGGTCCCGGCGGGGACGTGACCGCGTCGATCACCGCTTGCGCCGCCACCGACCGCCACTGCTCGCGGGTGGCTTCGATCGGCACACCGGGTTCCGCGTAGGCGCGCACAGAACGGCCGAAGAGGTGCACCTGGTCGATCGTCTGCGGGGCGCCCACATCGCGCAGTTCGGGGGGGCGATCGGCGGTGACGACGAGCAGCGGCACCTTGTCGTGATGAGCTTCGACGACGGCGGGGTGCAGTTCCACGGCGGCGGTGCCGCTGGTGGTCAGCACCACCGCGGGCCGTCCGGACGCGCGCCCGACGCCGACCGCGATGAAGGCCGCCGACCGTTCGTCGTGGTGCACGTGCACGCGGACGCGCTCGTCCGCGACCAGGGCCAGCGCCATCGGCGTCGAGCGGGACCCGGGCGAGACGACCGCGTCGGTGAGCCCGGCCCGTGCCCACTCGTCCACGAGCGTGGCGCAGAAGGTGGCGGTCGTGTCCGCCGGGGTCATCGCCCCGTCCGTCATCGTGACCGGTCCATCGTGGCCGGTGCATCGTGGGCGCCCGAGCCCGCCGCCTCATCGCGGCGCGCCACCGCGGGCCGACGCGCGCCTTGCCTCGACGCCGTCACGCGCGAGGCACAGGGTGGTGCTCGAAGGGCAGCGACGCGTACCGCGCCCAGGTCGGCTGGATCACGATGGTGACGCGGTCGGGGCCTCGCGACGGGAACGGACGGCCGGTGTAGACCTGCGAGATCGCATCCATGTCGACCACGTCCCGATCGGCGCGCACCTCGATCACGGTGCCGCGCAGCATCGCTTCCTCGTAGGGGTTGTCCACTGCGGTCACCGACAGCGCCACCCGCGGATCGTGCTCGACGTTGCGCACCTTCGGGGTCGTCAGCCCGGTGCAGATGAAGATGTGGTCACCCTCCAACCCGACCCAGACCGGGTGGGAGGCAGGCGAGCCGTCCGGCCGGATCGAGGCGAGGTGCGCGAAGTTCGGGCCGGCGAGCAGCGCCCGGACCTCCGGCGGCATTTCGAATGGTGTCGGCATCCCGCCAGACTACGTGGCCGTTGTCGAGCAGGTCGATGGCGGCCCGAAGCTGGCCGCCCGAGCCAACGCGGGCCCGATTCCGCGCCGCACCGCGCACTGCCGCATTCTTTGATCCGACCACCCCCACCTGTCGGGTCGAGGGTGCAAAGTACGCGCGTCGAACAGCCACGACGGCCCCGTGGGCCGCGAGGCGCCAGGCCGACAAGCAACCCATCCCGCTCTGTGGGTCCGGATTCCCGAGTCCGATCGTCGACGGCGACGGTACGGTGAGCGCCCATGGCCGACCCCGCCCGACAACGCGCCGAGGACGCCGTGTCCGATCGACCGGTGGACGCCCTCGCGACCGAGCGACGAGGCGCGGGTGAGCGGATCGTGGCGATCCACGGGTTCACGCAGAACCGGCGCTGCTGGGGCCCGGTCGCCGACGACCTGGCCCGCGACCACGAGGTCGTCCTGGTGGACGCGCCCGGCCACGGCGACTCGGCCACCATCCAGGTGAGCTTCGAGGACGGCGCCGCACTGATCGCCACCACGGCGGGGGCGGGCACCTACCTCGGGTACTCGATGGGCGGGCGCTACGCGTTGCGCGCCGCGTTGGACCACGCGGCCACCGTCGAGCGGTTGATCCTCGTCGGGGCGTCGCCCGGCATCGACGGGGGCCCGGAGCGGGAGCAGCGGCGGCGCGCCGACCAGATCCTCGCCGACCACCTCGAGCAGATCGGCGTGCCGGCGTTCCTCGACGAGTGGTTGGCCCAGCCGCTCTTCGCCAGCCTCACGCCCCCGGCCCGCTTCGTGCGCGAACGGCTCGGGAACGACGCCGCCGGACTCGCAGCCAGCCTGCGCCTGGCGGGGACCGGTGAGCAGGAACCGGTGTGGGATCGGCTCGGCGAGCTGTCGATGCCGGTGCTGGTCGTGGCCGGCGCCATGGACGCCAAGTTCACCGCGATCGGCGAGCAGATGGTGGAGGCGATCGGCGCGAACGCCCGGCTCACCGTGATCCCCGGAGCAGGACACACCGCGCATCTCGAACAGCCCGACGCCTTCCTCACCGCGGTGCGGGCGTGGCTGCGGGCCAACCCGCTCGCGCCGGGGGCACGCTGAACCACTCCACCGCGCACCGCCACCTCGGGGCATCCACGCTCGCGACCACGTCGGGTCTCGCCTCGCCGGGCCAATTCGATGCGCCAACTCGATGCGCCAACTCGATGCGCCAACTCGGTGTTCGCCTCCGGCGTCTGCTCGGTGTCAGCCCGACAGGAACAAGCCGGCGGCGAGCAGCACGCCGAACACCAACTGCACGCGACCGGTCTGGCCGAGAACCGGGATGAGGTCGCGACCCTTGGCGCCCTGGAGCACCTGCAGCATCGGCTTGTTGGCCAACACGATCGCGAACAACGACGCGGCGCCCAGCGGTCGGTTGCCGAGGCCGCAGACCACCGGGACGATCACGTACGGCAGCAGCATCAACACGACGTAGAGCGTCCGGGTGCGCTTGTCGCCGAGCTTCACGGCCAGGGTCCGCTTGCCCGACACCGTGTCCGACGGGATGTCGCGCAGGTTGTTGATCACCAGCAGCGCCGTGGCGAGACAGCCGACCGCGACTGCCGACCCGATCGTGACGAGCGGGAAGCCCGCGGCCACGCCGGCCGTGAGGCTGTCGGCGGCATCGGGCAGCGCGTAGGCCCGCAGGTGTCCGGTCTGGACGAACGCTGACCCGATCGTCGCGACCAGGCCGAAGAACACGAACACGAACACCTCGCCCAACCCCGCATACCCGTACGGCCGCGGCCCCCCGGTGTAGAACCAACCCGCCGCGAAGCACACGAGGCCGACGAGGATCAGCCACCAGCCCACGGCGTAGGCCAGGGTGAGGCCGGCGAGACCGGCGACGGCGAACGAGATGATGACGGCGCGCTTCACGGCCGCGGGCGAGGCCAGGCCCCAGCCGACGAGGCGGGGAGGCCCGACGCGCTGGCCGGGATCGTCGGTGCCGCGCTTGCCGTCGGAGTAGTCGTTGGCGAAGTTGGTGGCGATCTGGATGGCGAGCGCCACGATCATGGCGGCCACGGCCCGCCACACGATGATCCCCTTCACCGCGTTGCTGGCGAACGAAAGGCCGGGCCCGTAGAGCACACCAGCATTCGGGGCCGTGAGGAACCATCCGCCATCTCCCCCCGCGTGGGGCACGCCCGCGGCCGCCATCGTCCCGACGAGCACCGGCACGATCGCCGCGGGCAGGGTGCGCGGGCGCGCGCCCGCGACCCAGATCTTCCAGCCGGTCGGCAGCGGCGGCGGTCCGTCAGCCACGCGTCGCTCCTCCTGCTCGACCCCACGACACGACGATCATCAGTAGTGCCACGGGTACGGCGACCAGTCGGGGTCGCGCTTCTCGAGGAACGAGTCGCGCCCCTCGGCGGCCTCGTCGGTCATGTACGCCAACCGGGTGGCCTCTCCCGCGAACACCTGTTGGCCCACCAGGCCGTCGTCGATCAGGTTGAACGAGAACTTCAACATGCGCTGCGCAGTCGGGCTCTTGGCGTTGATGAGCGCGCCCCACTCGAGCGCCGTGGCTTCGAGCTCGCCGTGGGCCACGACCTCGTTGACCATGCCCATGCGGTAGGCCTGCTCGGCGGTGTAGGTGCGCCCCAGGAAGAAGATCTCCCGGGCGAACTTCTGGCCGACCTGACGCGCCAGGTACGCGGAGCCGAAGCCGCCGTCGAAGCTCGCCACGTCTGCGTCAGTCTGCTTGAACCGCGCGTGTTCGGCCGACGCCAAGGTGAGGTCGCACACCACATGCAGGCTGTGCCCGCCGCCGGCGGCCCACCCGGGCACGACGCAGATCACGACCTTGCCCATCATCCGGATGAGGCGCTGCACCTCGAGGATGTGCAGCCGACCCGTGCGGCCCGGATCGATGGTGTCGGCGGTGTGGCCGGCGGCGTACTTGTAGCCATCCTTGCCGCGGATGCGCTGGTCGCCGCCGGAGCAGAAGGCCCAGCCGCCGTCCTTGGGC
>JBBQHT010000286.1:0-5868 GCA_038324235.1 Acidimicrobiales bacterium | reverse complement strand
GAGCGGGTGTTCCAGCAATGAGTCGGGTCCTCGTCGCCGCCGCCCTGATCGGGTGGGTCGGTCTGGCGTTGCTCTTCAGCGAGCTGCGCTGGTTCGGCCGTGCCCCCTTGACCGAACGACTCCGACCATACGCGCCGGGAGGCTTGCGTCGTGGGGCAACCGATGCCCTCGGCTCGGTCTCCACGATCCGAGACGTCGTCGGCCCGCTCGCGCAGCGACTTGGTGAACGCGCCGCCCGGGTGTTCGGCGTCAGTGAGGAGCTCAGCGTCCGCCTGCGCCGCATCCACTCTCCGCTCACGGTCACCGCGTTCCGGACGCGGCAGCTGGGTTGGACGCTGGCCGCGTTCGGCGCCGGGTCGCTCGTTGCGATCGCCACCCGTGTGCCCGCCCCCTTCGCGCTGCTCGCCACGTTCGGTCTGCCGGTGCTCGCGTTCCTCATCCTCGAGCAACAGGTCCAGACCGCCTCCGCGCGGTGGCAGCGCCGGATCTTCCTCGAGCTTCCGGTGGTGACCGAGCAGCTCGGCATGTTGCTGTCGGCTGGGTTCTCGCTCGGCTCGGCGCTCAATCGACTCGCGGCGCGCAGCCATGGCGCGATCGGTCAGGACCTGGGCGTCGTGTGCGGTCGCATCCGCCAGGGTCTGAGCGGGATGGACGCGTTGCGCGAGTGGGCCGATCTGGCCCAGGTCGACGCTCTCGATCGGCTCGTCGCCGTGCTCGCCCTCAACCGCGAAGCCGGCGACCTCGGGCTCCTCATCACCGAGGAGGCCCGCGCGATCCGCGGGGACGCCCACCGTGAGCTGCTCGAGACCATCGAACGCCGCGCGCAACAGGTCTGGATACCGGTAACGGTCGCCACGCTCGTTCCCGGCGTCATCTTCATGGCGGTGCCCTTCGTCGAGGCGATGCAGCTCTTCACCGGTTCATGACCACCCCTCCCGTCCCCATGACACCCCGTCACCATCGAAAGGACCCTTCATGACCTCTACCGCCTGGCTGGTCGCCGCGCTCCGCTCCGGCGCCCTGCAACCCACCGACCGCTGCCGTGGCGACCGTGGCGAAGGGGTGATCTCGGCCGCGATCGCGGTGCTGATCATGGCGTTCCTCGGCGCGCTCATGTGGGTCGGCTTCCAGAAGATGTGGACCAAGACCGAGGACCGCACGAACGAGCAGATCGACCACATCTCGACCGATCGCTGATCATGCCCCGGATGCGTGCCGCCCGATCGGGCCGCGTCGGCGACGACGGCGCTCCTCGTCGCTGTCGGGGCGATGCGGGCACCGGGCTGTTCGCCAACGTCGGCGCGATCGTCGTGTTCCTCGCCTTCCTCCTATTCGCCGTCCAGCTGCTCGTCGGGCTGTATGCCCGCTCGATGCTCAGCGGCGTGGCCTACGACGGCGCCCGCTCGGTCGCGGGGTACCGCAGCACCGACCGCGACCGCGCCCGGGCGCAGGCCGAGCAGCGCATGCGCCAGGAGGTCGGCGATCTGGCGCTCGTGTTCGACTGGAGCACCAGCACCGACGACACCATCGTCCTGCGCGTGCAGGCCGACAGTCCCCGGTTCCTGCTCCCCGGCCTCGCCGGCCCTCTGACCACCGACCACATCGACCGGCAGGTGTCGGTCCGCGTGGAACGTCCGCGATGACCACCCGCGCCCCCCGACACCGCCGGATCGCCCCGATCCCTCCCTCGTCACCGCCACCCGGCCGCGTCGACTGGGCCGACGACCGGGGCCAGGTCGGGGGCATCGAGGTGCTGCCGTTCAGCATCTTGATCTTCGTGGTCGGGTCGCTCCTCGTGGCCCAGGCGTGGGCGGCGATCGACGTGAAGTCCGCGGTCAACGCGGCCAGCCGAGAAGCCACCCGGGCCTACGTCGAGGCACCTGACGCCATCACAGCGCGGACCGATGCCGAGCGGGTGGCCCGCGAGGCCATCGCCGGCCACGGCCGCGATCCCGCGCGGCTCACGATCGAGGCGCCCGATCTGCACGGTGGCGGGTTCAGCCGCTGCCAGGAGGTGACGATCCGCATGTCGTACCCGGTACCGGCCCTCACGCTCCCGCTGCTCGGCAACCACGGCGAGGCCTACCGCGCCACGTCCTCGCACACCGAGATCATCGACCCCTACCGCTCGGGGCTCACCGCCACCGGGTCCTGCTGAGATGCACGCCTCCCCCCGGTTGCACGGCGACACGGGCAGTTCGCTGATGCTCATGCCCGCGGCGGTGCTCATCGTGTTGGTGCTCGGCGCCATCGCCGTGGATCTGAGCGTGGTGCACCTGGCCCAACGCGACCTGCTCGACGTCGCAGCGAGCGCCGCCAACGACGCGGCCACCTTCGGCATCGACCCGTCGGCCTACCGCGCCGGATCGGGCTCGGCAGCCTTCGATCCCGACCGTGCCGAACTGGCGGTCGAGCGGTCCCTGCGCAACCACCACCTCGATACGAGGGTGACGATCGACGGTGTTCGTCAGGGTCCCGCGGCCGACGAGGTGACGGTCGATCTGCACGTGACCGTGGACTACATCTTCGCCAAGGCCATCCCCGGCGCCCGCCACAGCACGGTCGTGCACGCCCACGCCACCGCCACCGCCACCACCCGCTGACGAACCCACCCGCCCATCCCGCCACCCACCCTTCACCCGCGGCCCCCACCGATCTCGGCTCCGCTCCCGCCCCTCATCACGACCGAACAGGGCCCCCACGTAGCCAAGAACAAACCCGGCGCCCCACCCACCCCTTCACCGCGGCCCCCCGACCGATCTCGGCTCCGCTCCCGCCCCTCATCACGACCGATGAGGGGCCGCCACGTAGCCGAGAACGCGAGAGGTCGCTGGTCGAGCCGGGACGCAAACCGTCGGATCGGGCTGGTGCTCGTTTAGGTTGATGGCCGACCGCTGACCTCGATCCGGGAGACCCCCACCATGACGCCTGCACCGATCACCCTGGCCGGTTCGGACGTGACGATCCATCCGCTCGGGGTCGGCACCTGGGCGTGGGGCGACAAGTCCACCTGGGGCATGGGCGGCTACGACAGCGATCTGAGCACCCAGACCATCCGCGAGGCCTGGGATGCGAGCCTCGCCGCCGGCGTCACCTTCTTCGACACCGCCGAGGTCTACGGCAACGGCGAGAGCGAGCGCATCATCGGCGCCATGATGGCCGAGGACCGCACCGCGGGACGCACGCCGACCCCGGTCATCGCCACCAAGTTCTTCCCCGCCCCCTGGAAGCTCAACGTGAAGGGCGCGCTGCTCGGCTCGCTCAAGGCATCGGTCGCGCGCCTCGGCGTGGACAAGGTCGACCTCTACCAGATCCACGGCCCCATCAGCCTCCGGGGCCACGGGGCGCTGGCCGACGCGCTGGCCGCGGGCCACGAGGCCGGGCTGCTCGACGCGGTCGGGGTGTCCAACTACTCCATCAAGGAGATGCGCTCGATCGACAAGGAGTTGCAGGCGCGCGGGCTGCGCCTGGCCACCAACCAGATCGAGTTCAGCCTGCTGCGCCGCTCGCCCGAGACGAGCGGGCTCATCCGGGCGTGCCAGGACCTGGGCGTGGTGCCGCTCGCTTACTCCCCCATCGGGCAGGGCCGCCTGACCGGCAAGTACACCGCGGCCAACCCGCCGCCGGGCAAGCGCGGCTTCTCCGCCCACCCGATGGAGCTGGTCGACAAGGTCGTCGCGGAGCTGCGCCGCGTCGGCGACGGCCACGACGGCCGCACGCCCAGCCAGGTCGCGTTGGCCTGGCTCATCGCCAAGGGCGCCGTGCCGATCCCGGGCGCGAAGAACCAGAAGCAGGCGGAGGAGAACGCCGGGGCGCTCGGCTGGTCGCTCACCGCCGACGACCTGGCCGCGTTGGACGCGGCCGCGCTCGAAGGCACCCGCAGCCTCCAGAACCGCTTCTGGCAGCACGGCTGAGCTCGCCGGGCCCGAGCGCACGCGTCCGACGGGCGGCGGCGGTCGCCCTGCCCGCAGGCGGGCTGCCCGCGACCGCGCGGTCCGCACGACGGGTGAGCCTGCCGGACCCGAGCGGACCCGAGCCCGCGGGCGCGGTCAGCTGCCCTTGCCGTCGGCACCCTCGCAGGTGCTGCCCTGGCACGCCTTCAGCGCGCCCAGGCGCTTGACCAGATCAGCCTTGATGGTCTGGTGCACGTCGGACGTCGCCAGGTTGATGATCTCGTCGGGGTCCACCTGCAGGTCGTACAGCTCTTCTTCGTTGTGCTCGTTGGTGATGTACTTGTAGCGCGTCGTGCGGATGGCCTCGGAGTGCGCCGCTCCCTTGCGGGTCAGGTTCTCCAGCAGCATGCCCCGGTCGGTGCCCTTGGTCGGGTCCGCCGCCAGCACCGCAAGGTTCCGCCCATCGAGGGTGAGCGGTGAGGTCGCGCCGGCCAGGTGCAGGATCGTCGGGGTCAGGTCGACGTTGCCGGCGATCCCGGGCGCGGTGACGCCCTTCGGGAACGGGCCGCCGCGGATCATCAACGGCAGGTGCACCGCCGCCTCGTACAGGTAGACCTTCGAGAACACGATGCGATGCTCGCCGTGGAACATGCCGTTGTCCGACGTGAACATCACGACCGTGTTGTCGAGCTGGCCGGTGCGGCGGAGGGTGTCGAAGATCTTGCCGACCCACTCGTCGACCGACTTCAGCGCCTCGAGCTCGGCCTGGTACTGCTGGGCGACGAGCTCCTGAGTCTTGGGGTTGAGCTCGGGCAACACCCGGAAGTACTCGGGCAGCTTGGAGTTGTCGGCCTGGTTGAACGACGCCGTCGGCGCCAGCTTCTGCCCGGCGAGGGTGCCTTTGTAGGTGGGGCTGGGGGTCGGGAAGGTCTCCGCGATGGAGCCCGAGCCCCCCTGTTCGCCGCTGCCGACCTCGCGCTCCTGCGCGTGGGGGGCCAGGGGCGTCCACGACAGGAACCAGGCCTGGCCCGAGTCGGCCCGGCTCTCGATGGTGCGCACCACGTCGCTGCCGAGCACATCGGTCTGATAGTCGCTCGGCCCGTGGCCGAAGTCCTTCTTCGTCCCATTCTCGGAGACACTGAAGTCGTAGTACTTGTAGGTGCTCGGATCGATCAGGCCATACCAGTGGTCCCAGCCCGGCGGCACCTCGATGTGGCCGTCCGCGCCCCACCCGTTGAGGTACTTGCCGATGCTGGCGGTGTAGTAGCCCGCCCGCTGCAACCAGACCGGCAGCGTCTCGTCGCTCTTGAGCTTCGCGAAGCCGCCGAAGGGCGCCACGTTGTCCTGCACCCCGTCGTTGTGCGAGAACTGGCCGGTCAGGTACGTCGCCCGCGACGGGCAGCAGTTGGGGAAGCTCACCAGGTAGTCCGAGAACGTGGTGCCGTCCTGACCGATGAGCCGCTTGACGTTGTCGAGCACCCGCACCGACTCGAGCGTCTCGTCGTCGGTCATGATCATCAAGATGTTGGGCTTGCCGGTCGTGTCGGGCCGGCTGGACCCGAGGGGCCCGTAGACGCGGACCACCGCCGCCCCGACGATCACCAAGAACGCGATCACACAGGCACCGAGCACGATCTGGTTCTTCGACAACATCGATGCTCCCCATCGGTCAACCCACCGGTACCGAAGTCGAGACACTAGTGGTCGGTGCGGCCACGCCCAGCGCGGCCCACCCCACCCGATCGGGTCACAATGAGTACCAGGTACTCATGCCGGTCCGCACCCGCCACGGCACACTGGTGGTGTGGGCGCAACCGCTCACGATCGCCGCAAGTCATCCTGTTATCATCCGGACACCAACGGCCCCGGTCACCGGGTGTGCTTCTGAGAGAGAGAGGCCATGGGAATTCTCAAGAACGAGGTCAGCCGCCAATTCATCGCGGTACCTGACGATCGCAAGGCCCAGATCGTCTAC
>JBBQHT010000285.1:0-5936 GCA_038324235.1 Acidimicrobiales bacterium | reverse complement strand
CTACGCCAGCCTCGACTACGAGCCCGACGGCTACGACCGCACCAACCTCGTCAAGGTCGACATCCTGCTCAACGGGGTGCCGGTCGACGCGTTCAGCATGATCGTGCACCGCGACAAGGCCGACGACTACGGCCGGCGCATGACCGACAAGCTCAAGGAGCTGATCCCGCGCCAGATGTTCGACGTGCCCATCCAGGCCGCCATCGGGGGGCGCTTCATCGCCCGGCAGACGGTGAAGGCCAAGCGCAAGGACGTGCTGGCCAAGTGCTACGGCGGCGACATCACCCGCAAGCGCAAGCTCCTCGAGAAGCAGAAGGAGGGCAAGAAGAAGATGAAGAACATCGGCCGGGTCGAAGTCCCGCAGGAGGCCTTCATCTCCGCCCTCAAGCTCGATGAGTAGGCGGTCAGGCGCCCCGGGCGACGACTCGCCCGGGACTTCGGGTTAGCAGTCGGTATCATCGAGTGCTGGCCGGCCGTCCCGGCGGCCCGCACCGCTCGTGTTCCGCCCCCCTTCCCGGTAGGGATGTACCCCGATGACACTCGACGATCGCAAAGCCACCATCCTGCGGGCTGTTGTCGCGGAGTACATCGAGACGGCGCAGCCCGTCGGGTCCGGTCATGTCGCGCAGGCGCCCGGGGTCAACGTGTCGTCGGCGACCGTGCGCAACGACATGGCGTTGCTCGAGCAGGAGGGCTATCTCGTGCAGCCGCACACCAGCGCGGGGCGCGTCCCGACCGAGAAGGGCTACCGCTTCTTCGTCGACCACCTCGGTTCGCCCGATCAGCTCGTCGGGGCCGATGCCCAGCAGGTGCGTTCCTTCTTCCGCGCCGCGCACGGTGAGCTCGAGCAGGTGCTGCAGGACACGAGCCGGCTCCTCGCCGGCCTCACGCAGTACGCCGCGGTCGTCGTCGGCCCGCCCCACGAAGCGGCGACGATCCGGTCGGTGCAGCTCGTCGGTCTGACGCCACGGGTCGCCCTGCTCGTGATGGTGCTATCCAACGGTGTGATCGAGAAGCGCACGCTCGAGTTCGACCACGACGTCGAGGAGCTCGAGCTGGCGGCCGCCGCCCTCGCCCTCGCCCCCAGGGTCGTGGGCGAGACGCTGGCGTCCGCCGCCGCGTGCGCGGTCCCGGTCGACGAGCAGCTCGACGGGACGACAGGACCCGCCGCGATCACCCGACGAGCGGTGGCAGCACTCGCTCCCGACGAGCACCACGACGAGCAGGTGTTCATCGGCGGCGCGTCGCGCATGGCCTCGGCGTTCGACGCCGTGGCCCAGGTCAGCGAGATCCTCCAGATCCTCGAGCAGCAGTACGTCGTCGTGTCGCTCTTGCGGGACGTGCTCGACCGTGGGCTCAATGTGGCGATCGGAACCGAGACCGGCATGGTGCCGCTCGCCGACTGCGCGGTCATCGTCTCGCCGTACCTGGTCGATGGTGAGACCGCCGGCACCATCGGGGTGTTGGGACCGACCCGCATGAACTACCCGCAGGCGTTGGCGGCCGTGGCCGTCGTCAGCCAGCGACTTGGCCATCGACTCAGCGAGGGATGACAGACAACGTGGCCCAGGATCACTACGCCGTGCTCGGGGTGTCCCGACAATCCACGCCTGACGAGATCAAGCGCGCCTATCGGCGACTCGCGCGCGACAACCACCCCGACGCCAACCCGGACGATCCGGGGGCCGAGGCCCGGTTCAAGGAGATCGCGCTCGCGTACGAGGTGCTGAGCGACGTCGAGCGGCGCCAGCGGTTCGACCAGTTCGGCGACGACTCGGACCCGGGGAGCAATCCGTTCGGTGGCGGCGGTGGCTTCACGACCGGTGGCCTCGGCGACATCTTCGATGCGTTCTTCGGGGGCAACGGGTTCAGCGGTGGAGGCGGCCGCGGGCCTGCCGGCCCACCTGCAGGCCCCGATCTCGAGGCCACGATCACCCTCGCGTTCGAAGAGGCGGTGTTCGGGACCCAGGCACCGGTGTCGGTTCGCACCGCGATCCCGTGCGAGGACTGCGCCGGCACCGGCGCGGCGCCCGGCACGCAGGCGGTCACGTGCCCCGACTGCGGGGGCGCCGGGCAGGTCCGGCGGGTGCGCCAATCGATCCTCGGGCAGATGGTCACGGCGGGTCCGTGCCCGCGCTGCCAGGCGCTCGGCAGCATCGTCGAGTCCCCGTGCCCCCGGTGCGCAGGTGACGGGCGCGTGGTGGAGGAGGAGACCTACACGGTCGAGATCCCCGCCGGGATCGAAGACGGTCGAGCGGTGCGCCTGCCCGGACGGGGCGCGGCCGGTCCGCGAGGGGGTCGACCGGGCGACCTCTACATCCACGTGCGGGTCCGTCCGCACGACCGGTTCGAGCGGCACGGCAACGACCTGCTGCACGAGCTGCACATCTCGTTCACCCAGGCCGCGCTCGGCTGCCACGTGAGCTTCGAGACCCTCGACGGCGACGAGGACCTCGTGGTCGAGCGCGCCACCCAATCGGGCAAGGTGCTGCGCCTGCGCGGTCGCGGGGTGCCGTCGGTGGATGGTCGGGGCCGAGGGGACCTGCTCGTCCGCATCATCGTCGACACGCCCGCGCGTCTCAGCGAAGACGAGGAACGCTTGTTGCGCGAGCTCGCCGCGGTACGGGGCGACGATGTCGCACCGGCCGAGGAGGGGTTCCTGTCCAAGATCCGATCGGCCTTCCGCTGAGCGCACCGGTGCTCGGCGCGTCGACCGGCCCGCATACGTTCGTGGCCGATCTCGACGAGCCGGTGCTCGAGCCCGATGATCACCACCACCTCCGGCGCGTGCTGCGCATCCGTGACGGAGAGCTGCTGTCGGCATCGGACGGCCAGGGTCGCTGGCGGGCGTGTCGCTTCGGTGACGAGCTCGAGATCGCGGGGGAGATCCAGACGGTCGCGCCGGCGCGGCCGGCGCTGACGATCGGCTTCGCCCTCGTGAAGGGTGACCGGCCCGAGCTCATCGTGCAGAAGCTGACCGAGCTCGGCATCGACCACATCGTGCCGTTCACCGCCGAACGATCCGTCGTGCACTGGGACGAGGGTCGGGCCGCCAAGCAGCTCGTACGTCTGCGGCGCGTGGCCCGCGAGGCATCGATGCAGTGCCGCCGGTGCACGTTGCCGGACGTGGCGCCCTTGGCCACGTTCGCGGCGCTCGTGGCCGCCCCGGGCGCGGTGTTGGCCGACCAGCACGGTGACCCGCCGGGCCCGGGGGTGACCATGGCGCTCATCGGGCCCGAGGGCGGTTGGACCCCCGCCGAACGAGCCGCGGCCTCGGGGGTGATCGGGTTGGGCGGCCACGTGCTGCGCGCGGAGACCGCGGCGGTCACGGCGGGCGCCCTCCTCGCGGCGCTGCGGGCCGGTCTGGTCGCACCGGTGTCACCATGACGAGGCGTTGATTTTCTCGCTTGGTCCTTGCGTGGGTAGGGAGTCGCCACTACTGTACGTGAAGCTTTTCGACCACGCTTCGTGGTGTTGGGCGCGCAAGGCATCGGTTGGGCGATAGATGGGAGTGCGACACATGCAGGTGACGATTGAACCGGAGGCGATCGTGGAGATCGAGTCCGCGGGTGGTGGTGCGGAGGGCACCCTGATGCCCGCGAGCTACAGCCGCAAGGTGGGTGAGCGCCTGCGCGCCATCCGGCGCCAGAAGCGCTTGTCCCTGCAGGAGGTCGAGGCCGCGTCGGGCCAGGAGTTCAAGGCCTCGGTGCTCGGTGCCTACGAGCGGGGCGAGCGGGCCATCTCGGTGCCCCGTCTCCAGCGGCTCGCCCGCTTCTACAACGTTCCCGTCGACCAGCTGCTGCCCAACGACGAAGGCCCGGCGTTCGTCACCGACGATGCCGCGACGCGTTCGCGCAACGCCGGGACGGTGCGCATCGATCTGCGCAAGCTCGAGGCCCTCAGCGGCCCCGAAGCCGAGATGCTCAACCGCTACCTCACCATGATCCAGGTGCAGCGTCAGGACTTCAACGGCCGGATGCTCACCATCCGCCGGGACGATCTGCGGGCGATCGCCTGCATCCTCGGGGTGACCGTGGACGGTGCCGGTGAGCGCCTCGATGATCTCGGCCTCAAGGTCGAGGTCGGTTCCTGAGCCTCGTTCGTCCCACCGACGCGCTCGGCGTCTACGTCCACATCCCGTTCTGCGCGTCGCGTTGTGACTACTGCGCGTTCGCGACCTGGACCGACCGGCCGCACCTGATCGACGCGTACGTCGACGCCGTCGTGGCCGACATCGAGCGCGCCCGGGACGCGGCCGGGCCGTGGGCCGCGACGACGGTGTTCTTCGGCGGGGGCACGCCCTCGCTGTTGCCCGGTCCCACGCTCATGCGGATCCTGCGGGCCATCCCACTCGCCGCGGGCGCCGAGGTCACCGTGGAGTGCAACCCCGACACGGTGACCGCCGAACTGGTGGATGCCTACGCCGGGGGTGGCGTGACCCGGTTGTCGCTCGGCGTGCAATCGATGGTGCCGTCGGTCTTGGTCTCGCTCGGGCGGACCCACGAGCCCACCAACGTGGAGCGCAGCGTGACGCTCGCCCGGGCCGCGGGCTTCGAGTCGTTCAACCTGGACCTGATCTACGGCGGGGCGGGAGAGACGATCGGGCAGTGGGCCGCGACGGTGGATGCCGCCCTGGCGCTGGACCCTCCCCACATCAGTGCCTACGCCCTCACCGTCGAAGCCGGCACACCGTTGGCCGCGGACGTCGCGCGCCACCCGGTCGATGACGACCAGGCCGACAAGTACCTGCTCGCCACGGAGCGCTTCGCCGCCGCCGGCCTCGAGTGGTACGAGATCTCCAACTGGGCCCGGCCCGGTCACGCCTGTCGTCACAACGCGGTGTACTGGGACCAGGGCGACTACCTGGCGTTCGGGTGCGCGGCGCACGGACACCGCGACGGGCGGCGGTGGTGGAACCTGCGCACCCCCGATCGCTACATCGAGGCGATCGCGGCGGGCTCCTCGCCCGAGGCGGGCCACGAACGGCTCGACGGTGACGATCGTCGGCTCGAGGCGCTGCAGCTGCTCGTGCGCACCGCCGCCGGGGTGCCCATCTCGGCGCTCGACCTGCAGGATCCCGCGCTCGAAGGCCTGGTCTCGGTCCAGGGCGATCGGGTCGTCCTGACGGTGCAGGGGCGGCTGCTCGCCAACGAAGTGGCGCTGCGGCTGCGCTGACGCCGGCGATCGAGTCCTCGGTCCTCGGGGCGTCGGTCCTCGGGCGTCGGTCCCGGGCGTCGGGCCTCGGTCCGCCCTCACGGCGGTGGCGGCGGGGTCGGGAGCTCGAAGACCTGCCCCGGGAACACGAGGTCGGGGTTGTCGCGCACCACCAGCCGGTCGCGGTTGAGGTCGATGAGCGTGGTGAGGTACCACGCGATCTCGCGATCCGTCGGCGGGCGCGGCCACGCGGCGGTGAGCGTCGCGGCGGACACGCGCCAGAGGTGGTCCCCCGCCACGATGGTCCACGTGGGCGCGGCCGCCGGCGACGCGGCAGGCTCGCCCAGCTCCGTCGCGTCGGTGGTGACCGGGGCCGGCTGGGTCGGGGCCGGCTGGGTCGGGTCCGTCGGGGTCGGGCCCGTCGGGGTCGACAGTGCGCCTGGCGATGGGGACGCAGCCGCGGGTGGCTCCGTCGCGGCGGACTGGGGCGCGGCGAGGCTCGGTGGTGAGATCGCCCCGGCGCCTGGAGAGGCCTCCGATGGCGGTGGCAAGGGGTCGGTGGCGGGTGTGTTCGCCGCCGGGCCCGCATCGTCGGGCCGCGGCACGGGCGTGTCGGCCGAGGGCGCCGAGGTCGGTGGCGGCGAAATCGGCGGGGCGGGCATTGTCGTCGAGGGCGCATCGGGGGCGGGTCGGGCCGGAGGCGGTGCGGGATCCTCGGGGAGGACGCGCATGATGACGGTGGGCGGTGGGGAGGTGGGCGGCGGGGCGGTGCCGGTCGGGGA
>JBBQHT010000284.1:0-5970 GCA_038324235.1 Acidimicrobiales bacterium | reverse complement strand
GAGAGGTTCGCGGAGGTCAACGTGGCCGACGTGGGCGTGAAGGTCACCGGGACGGTGATCGTGGCGTTCTTGGCGAGGTGCGCGGGCAGCGTCGGGGACGGGGTGCCCGCGCCGAACACCGGGTTGGTCGTCGAGATGGCGGAGATGTCGAGGTCGAAGTTGGCGGTGAGGGTCACCTGCTTGACCGAGCTCTGACCGACGGTCGTGGTCGCGAAGGACGTCGATGCGCCGCTGAGCGGCGTGGTGACGGGCGAGCCGTAGCTGATCAGATGGCCGTCCCGCGTGCCGACGAAGACCCGGTTGCCGCTCACCGCCGGGACGGTGAACTTCGAGGCCGTCCCGATGGGCGTGCTCCACCGCAGTTGCATGGTGCCGCCGACCGGCACGGGATCGTAGGCCCGCAACTGCGCGTTCGCCCCACTGCCGTCAGGCGACCAGATCACCCACACCAGCGCGGAGCCGCTCGTGGTGCCCGATGACGTGATCACCGGCGAGCTGGAACTGAACCCGAAGGTGTCGCTGGTCGATCCGGCCAGTGAGAACGTGGGCTTGCCGTTGCCGTCGACGCCGTACTTCAGCGCCCGCATGTACCCCGACGACCCCGAGCCCTGGCCCCCACCGGACGCGGTCGTGAGGTACACGTACCCGCCGTCGCCGCCCCACGCCGCGGGCTTGGACCACACGCCGCCGAACGGGCCGAGGCGCTGCACGATCTTGTCGCTCGCGCTCGGACCCTGCTTGTACCCGCCGAGGTCGTCGGCGTTCATGACGTAGAGGTAGCCCTGCTTGCCGATCTGCAGGCTGACGTGGGGCACCGATGCCGTGCCGAACGAGGTCGAGGGCAACACGATCGGGGCCCCGGACCCGACGTCGCCGTCCCAGCTGTCGAGCACATCGGCGTCGTAGGGCATGAAGAAGTCGGAGGCCTTGAGCGTCTTGTCGGCCTGGACGGTGAGCCGCACCACCGCTTCACCGAGCTGCTTGGGCGGCGTGTTGCCGGGCGCCGCGGCGGCGGGGATGTTGCCGTTGCCGGTCGACAGCAGGATCGTGTTGGGCCCGTCCGAGACCAGGCCACCGCCCGATTGCCAGATGCCCGCCCCCGGGTTGCCGGCCTCGCCGGCCTCGGCGTTCCACAGCGCGGTGATCGTTCCGGCCGTGCTGACCCCGACGACCCACCCGGTGTAGTTGGCCCGATCGCAGTGCCCGCCGAAGGCCGCGTACACGACGCCGTTGAGCAGCAGCAGCCCGGGCCGTTGCAGTTCCTTGGTGGCGTCAAACGTGCGGGGGTTGACCGCCGAGCCGTCGGAGCCCTGGATCTTCACCGGGAACCCGCTGCGCTCCGCGCCCGTCGAGACATCGACCGCGTGCGCGTAGTAGGCCGCCACGCCCGAGGACCCGCTGTTGTAGGTCTTCTTGAGGAAGTACGCCGTGTTGGTCGCGGGGTCGATCACCGGCGTGCCGGTGACACCGATGCTCGGCACCAGGTCGCTGCAGCTGACGTCGTTCGGGTTGAACGGCGTGCCCACGTTGCGGTGCCACTGCTGGGCCCCCGACGTGGCGTCGAGCCCGTAGATGTCGTTGGTCTCGGTCGCGACGAACACGGTGCCCTGGCTCACCAGCGGCTGGGCGTAGACCTGACCGGTGATCGGCGTGTTCCACATCTGGCCGAAGGTCCCGCCGCTGACCAGACCCGGCGAGAGCGTGGTCTGATCGGCGTACCACCCGGTGCGCAGGTTGTCCTGCCCGTAGGTCGTGACATCGGCCCCGGCCGGAGCGGCCAGCAGCAGCGGGATCGCCGAGAGCGCCAACACCCCGGCCACGAGGGTGGCGATGGCGTGACGAGCCCGGCTGGTGGACGCGAAAGGGAGCGACATGGTGACCACGTTGCCACCTCAGCGAGAACGCCGCCACCAAAAGTGACATCGCGCCCCGTCGATACCGATGCCTCAGCGGATGAGGGTCGTCAGCAGCTCGATCTCGCGGGGGTCGGCGCTCGTCGGCACCAGCAGCAACTCGTCGCAGCCGGCGTCTTCCAGCCGCGCGATCGCGTCCTGGACCGCGCCGACCGAGTGCGCCGAGCACGCGTCGGCCATCGCCCCGGCCAGGTCGTCGCCGAAGATGCCGAGGTAGCGCCGGGCGTACGCGTGCAGCCGTGCGGGGGCGTCGGGGCCGAGGGCGTACCAGAAGCTCGTGATGTGGTGCGGGGGATCCGTGCGGCCCGCCGCCTCCCACGCGTGCTCGATGTGGCGGAACGTGGCGTCAGCATCTTCGCCGAGCGGATCGAGCAGGAAACCGGTCACGCCGGCGGCCCACCGCGCCGAGCGGGCCATGGACTTGGGGCCGAGCGCGCCGGAGTACAGCGGCGGTCCGCCGGGCTGCGCCGGGAGCGGACCCACGGGGTGCATCCCCTCGAGCGGCGCCTCCCCGGCCCACACCCGACGGAGCAGGTCAACCTGGTCGTCGAGGGTCTGGTGGCGCCGGGCATCGGACCGTTCGAGCGCCCGGTAGTCCTCGTCCCGGCCGCCGACGCCCACGCCGAGGCGCAGGCGGCCCGCCGACAGCACATCGATGGTGGCCGCCATCTTCGCGACCTCGATCGCCGGATGGGCGGGCAGCACGACGACGGTCGTCATCAACTGCACCCGCTCGGTGAAGGCCGCCGCGGCCGCCATGGTCGTGAAGAGCTCGAGGTTCGGGTACGCGATGCGCTCGCCGATGGCCAACGTCGAGAACGGCCCGTCGTCGATCACCCGGCACCAGTCGCGCACCGCGGCGCGATCGAGCCCGGCGATCATCGATGGCAGGGTCATCCCGATCTGCATGGCCACCCGCGCTCCCCCTTTGTCACGTCGCCGGATCTGACGACCCATCAGGTCTACCAGACCGCCGACGCCGGGCGGGAACGCCGGGTCGCTCAGAGACCGGCCCAGGGGTCCTTCGGCGGGGGCGGCTCGACCGGCGGACGCGCGCCAGGTGGGCCCTCACCTGAGCGCGGGCCGGGACGGGTGGAACCGGGAGGGTTCGGGCCCGGAGGGTACGAGCCGGGGGGCTGGGGTCCGGGCGCACCCGGACCGCCGGGCCCCGGGCCGTACGGACCGGGCGGGTAGCCACCGGGGCCGGGGTAGGGCCCCGCACCGGGGCCGGACGGACCGGGGTAGGGCCCCGCGCCGGGGCCGGACGGACCGGGCCGAGGGCCGTAGGGACCCGGTGGATACCCACCGGGCGGGTACCCACCAGGCGGATACGCACCAGGGCCACCGGGATACCCCGCGAACCCCGGTGCTCCCGGCCACGGCACCCGGCCGGCCCGGCTGCGGCGCACGAGGCCGACGATGAGCAGCACGAAGCCGACCACGAACACCAGGCCGGCGGCGATCAACCCGAGCAACCAGCCGGCGATGCGCGTGCCGAGCGAGGTCGCCGTCGGCCCGACCAGCACCGAACCCGAGGCACTGGCGGAGGACGAGGCGATGGTCACGGTGTAGGAGCCCGCGGTCGGCGCCTTGAACGTGACCGCGGCCGTGTAGACCGACGTGTTGTCGTTGATGGTCTGCACCGTCGTCGCTTGGGAGACCGTGACGGTGGACGACCCCGGTCCGGTCACCTTCACGTTCGCCGGGGTGAGCGTCGTGCGCCCGCCCCGGTTGAAGTTGATCCCGCTGGACGCCCCGCCGGTCCGCTCGTACACGGCATAGGTACCGCTCTCGAGCGGGAACATCTCGCTCCCCGGGTAGCTCATGCCAGGTGAGTTGATCAGGTCGATGGCCGGGCCGAAGACCTTCGTGCTCGCGAAGATCCCGAACACCGCGCTCAGCACCATGAGGATGGCCCCGGCCCAGACGAGGCCTTTCGGCTTGGCCACCGGCCCACCGCTCGAGGCGGGTCGACCAGGTGCCGGCGAGGAGAGTGGAGACGCCATCACCGCAGTCTTCCAGACGATCAGCGGCCCGCCCCACGACCTGAGGACTACCCTTGTCCATTCGCCTACATGCGGCGGCGTTTTGACCGAGGATCGGTGGGGACCTTGCGGAGATCACTCTTGGTGTTTGTCGCGCTGGCGGCGCTGGTGCTGACCGTACCGATCGGGGGGAGCGCCGGCGCGGAGCCCGGCGGGGGTGGTCCGCTCGGGGTGGGAGGCAGCCGACCCAACATCGTCGTCGTGATGATGGACGACATGACCCTGCAACAGCTCGCGTACCTCCCGAAGGTCAACGCGCTGCTCAAGGCCCAGGGCACGAGCTTCACCAACTTCTACGTGAACACGCCGGAGTGCTGCCCCTCGCGGGCGACCTTCCTCAGCGGTCAGTACCAGCACAACCACCAGGTCCTGTCCGGGATCCCACCCACGGGCGGCTACGCCCGGTTCGACACGACCAACTCGCTGCCCGTCTGGCTGCACGACTCCGGCTACTACACGGCCCACGTCGGCAAGTTCCTGAACGGGATCAAGGCCACCGATCGACCCGCCGGGTGGTCCGACTACTACGGCTTGTTCGAACCGACCAACTACAACTACTTCAACTACGACATCAACCACAACGGCACCCTCGAGCACCACGGCACCGCGGCGGCGGACTACCAGACCGATGTGCTCGGCCAGCACGCGGTGGACGTGATCAACAGCCAAGCCGGCACCGCCCAGCCGTTCTTCCTCTACTTCGCGCCGCTTGCCCCGCACGCGGGGACCCGGGACGGCACCGGTGCCAAGTACCCGGTGCCGCCACCGCGCTACGACGGCACGATGAAGAACGTGGCGCAGCCCAAGACCCCCGACTACAACGAAGCCGACGTCTCGGACAAGCCGGCGTACATCCAGAGCCTGGCCTCGATGACGACGCTCACCCAGTTCAGCTACGCCCGTTGGTGGCAGCAGTCGATCGAGGCCGAGCGCGCCGCGGACGACTGGGTGGCCCACATCGTCGACGCGCTCGCCGCCACGAACCAACTCGCCACCACGGACATCATCTTCACCTCCGACAACGGCTTCTTCCACGGCGAGCACCGGCTGTTCCAGAAGCTCGCGCCGTACGAAGCGGACCTGCACATGCCGCTCATCGTGCGCGGGCCCGGGTTCGCCGCCGGCGCGCAGGTGACGCAACGCACGATCAACGCGGACCTCGCCCCCACGATCGTGGCTCTGGCGGGCGCGCAGAGCTTCGTGCGCCGCGTGGCCGACGGCTGGTCGCTGCTGCCGATGCGCACGAGCCCGACCTACGGGGCCAACCGTCCACTCCTCTTCGAGCTCGGATCCGCGATGGGTCGCGAGACATACGCGGCGGTACGCGGTGATCAGTGGAAGTTCATCAAGTACAGCACCGGCGAAGAGGAGCTCTACAACCTCAAGACGGACCCGTTCGAGCTGACCAACCGCGCGCACGATCCCACGGTGGCGGCGGTGCGGGGCGCGTGGGCCGCCCGGTTGAACCAACTGCGCACCTGCGCCGGGGCCACCTGCACGGGGGCGCCGTGACGCCCCCGGCGGCGCGGCGCCAGTCTCGCTACTGATCCAACCAGAGGTTGAACGTGAACGTCTGGACCGTCGGCATCCCGATCGCGCCGTCGGCACCCGACGCGTCGGGCAGGTGGTACTCGAGCGCGCCCCGCACCGACTTGTCCGAGACGATGGCGTTGGTCTCGCCGACGAGGAACAAGAAGTTCAGGTTCTTCGCCATCTCGGCCTGCACGATGGCGTACTGCTTCTTCTGCTCGGCGGGATCCAGGGTCGTGCGGGCCTTGTCCATCGCCTCGACGATCGCCTTGTTGTCGTCGTTGGGCTGGCCGTTGGCGTCGAGCCCGATGCGGGTGAAGTTGAGCGACACGCCCGGCTTCGGCTTGGCCGGCGACGCGATGAACACGTACTCGCGATCGATGTGCGGGGAGCCGAACAGGATGAAGCCCGTGGCCTGGTAGTCACCGGTGAGCGCCTTGAGGATGAGCGTGATCTGCTCCATCGGCTCGAGGTGGACGATG
>JBBQHT010000283.1:0-6038 GCA_038324235.1 Acidimicrobiales bacterium | reverse complement strand
CGTCGAACGTGAGCCCGAGCTTGCCGAACTTCTCGTCGTACCCCGCGTCTCCGGTCGGCAGGTCGAACGGATCCACGGGTTCCATCACAGCTCCCTCTTCCAAGGTGATCGGCGATGCAGCGACGAATGGCGATGCAAAAGGTGTTCTGACGATCATACGCAGCGAGGCCGCCGACCGATACCCGGCGGCGACGGTTTCTCGGGCGCGCCGCACGCCACGCGCCGCGTTGGAGGGACGCCCTCGACCGTCGGGCGCCCCGGGGTCCCCCGTCGCCTTCCGGCCTCGGCCCACCGCGTTGTCCCCGGGGCCCCGCGCGACCGACAATGGCAGCGATGCCCGTCCCCACCACTCCCCCTCGTCGCCCCGCGCGTCACCATCGCCGGCTCGGCCGGATCGTCGTGGGCGCCGCCGTGGCGATAGGACTGTTCGCATCGATCGCGGGTGGAGGGTGCGTGGGCAAGCTCGGACGCAACGACGACGAGGTCCGCCCCGACTCGGAGCACCCGAGCGCCGGCCACTGAAACCCCGAAATAGAGATTGAACGCAAGGCCCCGGCCGACGTTCGGCCTCAATTTCGGATGGGGGATGGGCCAGACTGGGGGCTATGACGACGACGCCACCGCCGGAGCTGTCAGAGGACGCGCGGGTCAACCGGGAGTACTGGGACGGCTACGCCGACGAGTACCAGGCCGAGCACGGCACCCAACTCCGAGCCGAGCTGGCGTGGGGCACCTGCGCCATCCCCGAGCACCAGGTCGGGGCGCTCGGGGACCTCGCCACGTTCGAGGGCCTCGACGTGCTCGAGTACGGGTGCGGCGCGGCGCAGTGGTCGATCTTCCTGGCCCGCCGGGGCGCCCGGGTGACCGGCCTCGACAACTCGGCCGCCCAACTCGACCACGCCCGCCGCCTGATCGCCGAGTACGGAGTCGACGTCGCACTGGTGCACGCCCCCGCGCAGCGCGTGCCGCTTCCCGACGCCAGCTTCGATCTGGTCTTCTGCGATCACGGCGCCATGTCCTACGCCGATCCCCACGACACGTTGCCCGAGGTGGCGCG
The DNA here is from genome assembly GCA_038324235.1 of Acidimicrobiales bacterium. GTDB lineage: Bacteria > Actinomycetota > Acidimicrobiia > Acidimicrobiales > Acidimicrobilacustridaceae > JBBQHT01. Next base: position 4,981 of record JBBQHT010000283.1, on the reverse strand, counting down.
CCTCCTACGTCCGGGCGGCCGCCTCGTGTTCGACATCCTGACGCCGATCGCGGCCATCTGCTGGAACGACGAGATCGAACGCGCCGACATGGCCCTGCACTACGACTACTTCGACACCGATCGGTGGGAGGACATCAACGGGTTCGTGAGCTTCGAGATCGGCTACGGAGACTGGATCCGGCTGTTCCGTGACCACGGGTTCGTGATCGACGATCTGATCGAGCTGCGCGCGCCCGTGGGCGCCACGAGCTCCTACCGCACCGCCGACGAGCTCGAGTGGATGCGGCGCTGGCCGGGCGAGCACATCTGGTGCGTCCACAAGGCCGACGACCGGCGCGCCACCGAGTGATGCCGGCACGGAACCCTCAGCTGTAGCGGTCGAGGATGCTCGACTCGGCGAGCCGGGACAGGCCTTCCTTGATGGACTTCGCGCGGGTCTCGCCCACGCCTTCGACCTCGTCGAGGTCGTCGATGGTGGCCCGCATGATCTTGGTCAGGTTCCCGAAGCGCTCGACGATGTGCTCGACGATCGGATCGGGCAGGCGGGGGATCTTGGCCAGCAACCGGTAGCCCCGCGGTTGCACCGTCGCGTCGAGATCCGCGAAGCCTTGGGGGAGGTGCAACATCTCGGCCACCGCCTTGATGTCGAGCAGGTCATCGGTGACCAGGCTGGTGAGCGCGGCCATCGCCTCTGCGAGGTGCCAGTCCTCGTCCTCGTTCACGTAGTCGCGGATCACATGACGGCGTTCGTCTTCGACCCCGCCCATCACCTCGTCGAGCTGGAGGCGGACGAGACGGCCATCCACGCCGAGCTGCACGATGAGCGCGTCGATCTCCTCGGCGATGCGGGTCACCATCTCGATGCGCTGCAGGACCACCACCACGTCGCGGATCGTGACGAAGTCCTCGATCTCGAGCGCCGACAGGCTGGAGGACACCTCGTCGAGGCGGTTCTTGTACCGCTCGAGCGTCTGGATCGCCGTATTGGCCCGGTTCAGCAGGCGCGGGATGGGCTCGAGCGGGTGCTTCTCGTCGCCGCAGTAGACCGCGATGATCGCCATGTCCTCGGACACCGAGATGACCGGCACGTGGATCGACCGCGCCACCCGCTCGGCGGTGCGATGGCGCGTGCCCGTCTCGGAGGTCGGCGTGTTGGGGTTGGGCACCAGGTGCACGTTCGCCCGGGCGATGCGGCTGGCGTCGGCCGCCAGGATGATCGCGCCGTCCATCTTGGCCAGCTCGGACAGCCGCTGCGGGCTGAACGCGGCGTCGAGCAGAAACCCACCCGAGCAGATGTTGAGCACGTCGGGACCGTCACCGACGACGATGAGGCCGCCCATGTTGGCCTGCAGGATGCGATCGAGGCCTTCTCGCAGCGGCTTGCCCGGAGCGACCGCCGCCAGCGCGGCGAGCATGGCATCACCGGGGCGACCGGTGACCGCCGACGTGTACTGGGTGACCCTCTCGCGAGACCCCCCGTGCCCTCCCGGCTTGGTCAATGCCTCTTCCCATCGTCGATCGCCACCGTGTTGCAGGGGAGGATAGTGCGCCGATCCACGCGAACCGCGGGGCGGTGCCGCGCAAATTCCGCATCCGTGGCCACGCGGGAGCGCGTGACCGTCGGCGATCAGCGCCTGGACCCGGCCCCGAGGTCCAACATGTCGATGGCCTCCGCCAGGGTGGCGGCGCGGAGCGGCCGGATCCCGGCGGGCGGATCGGGGGCGAGCTTCGGGACGAGCGCCTGGGTGAAGCCCAGCCGGGCTGCTTCGGACAGCCGCCGTTCGAGCTGGCTGGTCTGCCGCAGCTCCCCGCCCAGGCCGACCTCGCCGCAGACGACCAGGTCGGGGGGCAGCGCGACACCGTAGCGAGAGGAGGCCATCGCGAGCGCCAGGCCGAGATCGGCCGCGGGCTCGATCACCTTCACGCCGCCCACCGCGAGGGCGTAGACGTCGTGGGCGCTGACGTTCACCCCGGCCCGTTGCTGGAGCACCGCGGCGAGGAGAGCGAGCCGCCCGCTGTCGACCCCCTGCGCGGAACGCCGAGGTGTGGGGATCTGGGTCGGGACGACCAGGGCCTGGAGCTCGACCAGCAGCGGGCGATGCCCTTCGATGGTCGGCACGACCACGGAGCCCGACACGCCCTTGCGCCGATCGGCGAGGAAGAGCGCGCTGGGATCGGGCACCGGCTGCAGCCCGGATTCGGTCATCTCGAACAGGCCGAGCTCGTCGGTGGCGCCGAAGCGGTGCTTGACCGCCCGCAAGAGGCGCAACGCGTGGTGACGCTCTCCCTCGAACGACAGCACTGTGTCGACCAGGTGCTCGAGGACCCGGGGCCCCGCCAGAGTGCCGTCCTTGGTGACGTGGCCGACCAGGATCGTGGTGATGTTGCGTGCCTTGGCTTCGCGAACCAGGCGGGCCGCGCACTCGCGCACCTGCCCGACCGACCCTGGGGCCGACGACAGCTCCGGGTCGAACACGGTCTGGATGGAATCCACCACGAGCACATCGGGCTTCACGTCGTCGAGGTGGGCGAGCACGTTGGGCAGCGCCGTCTCTGATGCGAGCCAGAGCGACGGCCGCAACGTGGCGAGCCGCTCGGCGCGCAGTCGCACCTGTTGCTTGGACTCCTCGGCGGAGATGTACAGGGCCTTGGCGCCCCGCGACGCGAGCGCCGAGACGACCTGGAGCAAGATCGTCGACTTGCCGATGCCCGGCTCCCCACCCAGCAGGGTGGTCGACCCGGGGACGAAGCCACCGCTCAACACGCGGTCGATCTCACCGATGCCCGTGGGCCGGGGCTGCCACTCGTCGGTGTTGACCTCGGCGATGGGCACCGGCGTGTCTCGCGGCGTCAGGCCGGCGGCGTAGCCGGTCGCACCGCCAGCCCGCCCCGGATCCTCCCGTTCCTCGACCAGGGTGTTCCACTGGGAGCACGTGGGGCACTTGCCCACCCACTTGGGTGACGAGCCGCCGCAGTCGGTGCAGCGGAAGACGGTTCGGACCTTGGCCATGGGTCGACCCTACTCAGGGGGTACGACAGTTCGATGCCCCACTGGCCCTCTACACTCCTTGGCCATGCACGACATCGTCCACGAGCTGACCATCGCCGCCCCGCCCGAGAAGGTCTACGAGGCCGTCACGACCCAGGTCGGCCTTGCGAGCTGGTGGACCGCCGACTGCACCGCCGAGGCCGCGATCGACACGACGGCCGAGTTCGGGTTCGAGGGGCACTCGATCGTGTTCGGGATGCGGATCGACCTGCTCGAGGCCCCGGAACTGGTCCACTGGGAGTGCGTCGCCGGCCCGGACGAGTGGGTCGGTACCAAGGTCGCCTTCCGGATCGAGGGCATCGACGCGGATGATGACGGCGTCAACGACGGCGCCAGCATCGTGCGGTTCTGGCACGGCGAGTGGGAGTACGAGAACGGCGTGCTCCCCCGAGCGAGCTTCCAGTGGGCGATGTACCTCGACAGCCTGCGTCGGTACCTCGAGACCGGCGCCGGGTCCCCCGCCTGAGGCTGACCAGCCGAGGGCTGGCCTCCACGGCCGAGCTCACGCGTGGTGCCGGAACCGGCGGCGCGCCCCCACCAACATCACGATGACCGCCCCGACCGCGGCCACGACCAGCACGACCAGGGCGATGCCCACGACCGACGGCGGCGGCTTCGCCTCGACCGTCGCGACGTCGATCGGCGTCGGCGCGGTGTCCCGCAACGTCGGGTGCACCGTCTGGGGGATGCCGTCGGCGACCGTCGTGGTGATGTCGAAGGTGACCATGTCCGCCACAGGTCGTCCCTCAGCCGCCTCGATGGCCGGGATCCAGCCGCCGAAGGCGTCGTTGTTCAACTTGGCGGCCAACTCGGCGTCGCTGAACTGGTCGACGCCCTTGGTCGCGTCGACGGTGCCCTTCACCCGGTAGGTGATCTCGCTGCTGTCCTCGACCGTGTCGAACGTGTAGCTGCGGAACATCGTGTTGGCCTGCGCCACCTCCGCCATCACCGCGTTCAGTTCCGCGACGTTCGCGAACGGCTTCATGGCGCGCAGCCAGGTGAGCCCGTCGGGCTCCTTCTGCGCCTTCGTGACGGTCCACCCGGCGGCGGCGAGGTCGTCGAGCTTCACCTGGCCGTTGAGCTCACCGAACCGGGCCAGCGCCTGGTCGTCGAGACCGACCCCGACGGCCACCGTGCCCGAGCCGTCCTTGGCCACCTTGGTGTCGACGGCCACCTTCACCTGGCACCCGGTGAGCCCCGCCCACAAGGCGAGGACGACGACCAGCACCGCCACGCCGGAGCGGTGACCGTCGCGCCGCAGCGTCGGCCGGCCGGCCGGCGCGCCACGGCGCGAAGAACGGTGCGAGGTACGGGTGGAGCGGGCGGGACGGAGGCGGGAAAACACAGGTGCAGGAACCTACCAAGGCCGCGGCGCCCCGCCGCACCGGCCTGCTGACCTGCCCAGACCATCGAAGATCGAGCCGAAAACGATTGCACCCCCACCGAGAACGGCGGGGGTGCAGTCGGACAGGATGCGATGACGGTACAACGTTCAGCAACGCGATGTCTCTGAGCCCAACGACTTATTTCTCGCTGTGTGCGTTGACGCCCCCACAGAGCGAGGGCGCCGGGTCTCAGTCGGCAGGCGGGCCGGCCTCGGCGAACTCCATCGGCGGCGGCTGGAAGCCCTCGACCGAGCGGAAGAAGATGTCCTCCACGTTGGTCTCCGGATCGACTGCGGTGTCGACGATGATCGTCTCGCCGGCGCGGAACTCCTTCCAGAGCAGCCGCTCGCTGAGCGGGTCCTCGACCATGCGCTGGATCGCCCGACGCAACGGACGGGCGCCCAACGTGGGGTCGTAGCCCCGCTTGGCCAGCAGGTGCTTGGCCGGCTCGGTGATCTCGAGGCCGATGCCCTGGCTCTCGAGCTGGTTCACGACCCGCTTGATCATGAGATCCACGATCGAGGTGACCTCGGCCTGGCTGAGCTCG
>JBBQHT010000282.1:0-6038 GCA_038324235.1 Acidimicrobiales bacterium | reverse complement strand
CTTGCGGGGCTTGGCCTTGCCGATGCCGAGGACCATGGGGATGCCGAAGGCGATCGTCTTGCCCGAACCGGTCGGGGCTCGCCCGCACAGGTCACGGCCGGCGAGGCCCTCGGGGATCGTGGCGGCCTGGATCGGGAAGGGTGCATCGATGCCGCGGGCCGCGAGCGAGGACACCATGTAGGAAGGGACGCCGAGATCGGCGAAGGAAACAGACACAACAACTCCGTGTTCTGGCCCGCGTGATCACGCGAGCAGGGGATTCGGCGCGCCGTCCGGGCGGACGGGCACAGGGGAGGCGCGCCGGGCGCGCCACTTGCTGGGAGCTCGGCAGCAAGAGGCAGGCCACCGAATATGACTGGGTCGGGCGCCGGCACCGGCAACTCCGATTGGTGTGAGCTTCACACCGAGTTGATCAACGCATGCCTCTTCGCGCTGAACCGACCCAAGGGAACCTGGACACTGTAGTCGATCACGCGCCCGAAACGCACAACCCACCTCAGCCGATCAGCTGGACCACGGCGTGCAGCGCGAGGCCGGCCATCGCGCCGACGACGGTGCCGTTGATGCGGATGTACTGCAGGTCGGGGCCGAGCAGCAGCTCGAGGCGGTCGGCGGTCTCGGCCGCGTCCCAGTTCGCGATCGTGTCGGTCACGAGCGCCACGATCTCGCCCTGGTAGCGCTCGGCGAGGTAGCTGACGGCGGATTCCAGGTGGCCCTCGAGCTTGGCGGCGAGCCCGGGATCGTCGCGCAGGTGGGTGCCGAGGGCGATCACGCCGGCGGCGATCTGGTCCTTGAACGCCGAGGTCGGCGCCGCCGCTTCCGCGCGCAGCCGAGCCTTGCCGTCCTCCCACAACGAGCCGACCCACTCGTCCACCTGCGGGTGCGAGAGCACCTCCTGCTTGAGCTGCTCGCCCTTGGCGGCGTACACGGGGTCGTGCTGCAGGTCCTCGGCGAGCTGCGCGATGCGCTCCTCGAACCGTTGGCGCAGGCCGTTGTCGGGATCGGTGCGCATCTCGGTCACGAGCAGGCGGGCGCCCTCGATGAGCCGTTCGAAGATCCGATCCTCGGCCGCGCCCGGCAACCACCACGGCGACTTGGCGCTCAGCTTCACGCGCAACTCGTCGCGATGGGTGTCGAGGTAGCGGTCGACCTCGATCAGCCCGGCGTCGAGCACCTGGCGGTGCCGTCCGTCGCGGATCCCGAACTCGAGCGCCCGCCCCGCGAGGGGGGCGACGGCCAGCGCCTCGAGTTGCTGGCGGATCGCCTGGTCGAGGACCTGGTGCACCTCGTCGTCGTGCAGCAGGTCGGTCAGGTCGACCGCGCCGTCGAGCACCTCGGCCGCGACGCGCTGGGCATGCTCCGGATCCCGCAACCAGGAGGCGAGGCGGGGGACGAGATCGGCCTTGCGGAGCCGGGCGATGATCGCATCGGAGGTCAGGAACGACTCCTGGATGAACCCGCCGAGGGTGGCTGCGAACTGGTCCTTGCGCTCGACCACGATCGCCGTGTGCGGGATCGGCAGGCCGAGCGGACGCCGGAACAGCGCGGTCACCGCGAACCAGTCCGCGAGCGCGCCGACCATCGCCGCCTCGGCCCCGGCCTGCACGTAGGCGGCCCACGTCGTGCGCCCGCCCCAGATGGTGACGGCCAAGAAGACGGCGGTGACGGCAGCCAGCAACATGGTGGCTCGGCGCTTCATGACGACGAGCCGGCGGCGGCGTTCCTCGGCGGCCTTGGGGACCGGCAACGCCGGCGGCGCCGGGGACGAGGGTGGGGCAGAGAGCGAAACAGCCATGCTCCAGCATGTACCCAACGCGCCCCGCAGCCGGACCTGGGCGCGGCGGCGGGCAGCTGCCGTGAAACCCGGAGCCCCGGCGAGCGTCCAGCCCGCGTAACGCTCGAGCGTCCGGTGCGATGAACTGGGTGTGCGCTCGATTGGAAAGACGAGGATTCGTGACGGCCTACGGCTCAGATCCCAACCCGCCCCCGCCCGCGCCACCGGCGCCGCCGACGGGCACCTGGCCGACCACGGCTCCCACCGCCCCACCCCTGGGTCCGTCCCCCGCCCCCGGGCTGCTGCCCACGAGCGCGCCCGCATGGGGCACCCCGCCGCCCCCCGGCACCGCGCCCCCCTCCCCGAAGCACCGCCGCACCGCGCTGGTCGCCACGGCCATCGTGCTCGCGGTCGCCCTGCTCGTCGTCACCTTCGTCGCAGGGACTCGCATCGGTCAGCGCAACAACACCGTCGACCAGGCCGCCGCGACGGCCCCGACCACCGCCCCGACCACGACGCCGGCCGATCCCCGGCCGACCACGACCGAGGACCAGGGCACCCCGACCGATCCGAGCGCGGGTGCCGGCGGCATCGATCCGGCCCAGCTCGAGGCCGAGGTCACCAAGATCGAGGCGTTCGTCGAGCAGGACCGCGGCCACACGTTCAAGGCCAAGGTCCCCGTCCAGGTGCTGGCCAAGCCGGCGTTCCAGAAGCGGGTGCTCGACGAGTTCGAGGCGTCGAAGGACGCCATGGTGAAGCAGGGCGATCTGCTCAAGGCGTTCGGCCTGATCCCCGCCGATCTCGATGTGGTCGCCACCCAGCAAAAGCTGCTCGGCGACGGGGTGCTCGGCTTCTACGACCCCAAGTCCAAGGAGCTCGTCGTCGGGGGTGACCACATCGGTCCGTTCCTGCGCGAGGTCATGGCCCACGAGCTGACCCACGCCCTCGACGACCAGTGGTTCAACCTCGATCGGCCCGCCCTCGACCACGCCACCGACGGCAGCGACTGGGCCTTCCTCGCCCTCGTCGAAGGCAGCGCCAAGCGGGTGGAGAACGACTACGTCAAGCAGCTGAGCGACGCCGACCAGCAGGCGCTGCAGGAAGAGCAGCTACAGCTGGGCCTCGACCAGATGGACGCCATGTTGAGCACGCCGATGGTGCTGGCCCGCATCCAGATGATGCCCTACGACTACGGCGAGCCGTTCGTGCGGGGCCTGGTCGAGCGCCGCGGCCTCGCGGCCCTCGACGATGCGATGGGTCAGCCGCCCACGACCAGCGAGCAGATCCTCGACGGCACCAAGTACGACGCCCACGAGGGGGCCCTGGCCGTCGACACACCCGCGGCGGACGGCACGACCGAGGATGACGGCGTGCTCGGCGAGCTGCTCACCGGGCTCGTGCTGCACAACGCGACCGACGACGGCCTCGGCGGGCTGGGCCTGGGCGGTCCGCCCGGCGGGCTGGGCAGCGGGGACACCGGCGGCAGCACGGGCGACGGTGGAGCTGGCGGCCTCGGAGCGCTCGACAGCAAGGCGCTGCAGGACCTGTTGAACAAGCTCATGAACGGCGAGATCGACCCGGCCGAGCTCGAGCAGATCCTCGGCGGCCTCGGTGGCAGCGGGGGCGGGGGCCTCGGCGCCACGTCGTTCGGCGCCGTGAAGACCGTGAAGGGCTGGGGCGGCGACCACTTCGTGCTCTGGACCTCGCCGGCCCAGGGCGCCTGCGTGCGGACCGACTGGAAGATGGACACGCCCGCCGCGCTGGCGGCCATGACGAGCGAGCTGCGCACCTGGGCAGCGAGCGACCCGAAGGTCACGATCGACCAGCCCACCCCCGACGCGGTGCGAGCCACCCGGTGCAGCGGACCCACGAGCCCGAGCTCCCCGAGCACGCCGACACCCACCGATCCCCCACCGTCGACATCCCCGACCGTTCCCGCCTGAGCGCAGCGGTTCAGCTCGCTCTCGGCCAGCTGGCATGATGACGCGATGCCCGACCAATGGCCGCCACCTGAAGGCTGGTGTCCGCTACCCGAGTGCCACGGGGGCGTGATCACCCCCGAATCGCTCGACCTCGATCCCCGCGGTCGCGGCGAGTGCGGCCGTTGCGGCACCTTCTTCGAGTGGCGCGACATGGGGTGGGTCCGCGTCGACCAGCCGACGGACAAGCCGCACACGGCGTAGCGCTCCGTCGCCGGAAATGAGTACGAGCTACTCAGAGACAATCGGGGCGCGTGTCGCATAGTGCGGGCATGGCCCACCGCGCAGTGCTCACGGAGATCCCCACGCAGGCAGCCGCCGCGCCGCCCCGTCCCGGCCCGGCCTTCCGGCGCGACGAACTGCGCACCGAGGGATTCGTCGCCCTCCCCGACCTGTGGGACGCCGCCACGACGGACGCCCTGGCGCAGGAAGCCCATCGGCTGTGGACCTCGGCCCTTCCGCCCACGACCGGGCCCATGCGGCGCGTGGCGGCCAGCCGTCCGGGTGTCCGCCCGACCCTGCTGAGCACCGGCCCGGTCCTCGAGGCGCTCCACCACGAGCTCGCCGGCCTGACGCGGGCGCTCACGGGACAGTTGCTGGTGCCCAGCTTCGCCTCGTACTACTTCTACGAAGGCAACGACGAAGTGCGACTGCACCTCGACACCGATCAGTGCGACCTCACCATGATCGCCGAGGTGCTGGGCGAGCTCGGCCCCCTCCGTCTGCACCCCGAACTGGCCGGCATGACCATCGACGAGCTGTTCGAGCTCGAGGACGATGCATCGTGGGACCGCGAGAGCGGCCTGGCCATCCAACACCCGCGCTCGGGCGTCACCGCGTTCCGCGGTCGCAGGTTGCCCCATCACCGGCCGGGACGCGAGATCGACGGGATCGGCGCCGTCGCCGCCCTGCACTACCGGTCGCGCTACGGCGGCTGAACCGGTCACGTTCAACCCAACCAACCACCAACCACCCGGACGTTCCGGGCCCCAACCAAAGGACACCCCAATGAGCTCAGACACCAGCGATGCGATCGTTCTGAAGGACGACGCCGGCCGCTACTACGTCATCCCGAAGGAGATCCTCGACGAAGCCCTCGTCCCCGAGGCCTCCCAGGCCATGGTCGACGCCGACGTCGCCGATGTCGGGGGTTTCAGCATCAACGCCCTGAACTTCTCCTTCGTGGGCGGCCTGGCGCTGCCCAGCGCCAAGGTGAAGGCGAACTACGGCTTCCGCGCCGGCGGCTGGCCGTGCGACTTCCCGGCCGGCGGCTGGCCCTGTGACACGCCGCAACTCGGTAGCCAGCAGAGCCACTGACGCCACAGCTCGGTACGGCGGGGTGAAATGACCGGGACTCGGCCGATCACCCCGCCATCGAGCGGCATGACCCACAACCCGAGCATCGACGGCAGGAAGCGCATCGGCATGAGCATTGTCACGGATCTGATCGACGACACGATGTTCGAGGACGGCGTTCGGCGCGCCCCGCTCGCCCTGGACACGCGAGCCGACTTCCGCCGCGATGGGTTCGCGGACCTCCATGACCTCTGGAGCCCCGCGGTCTCCGACGCTCTCGCCGAGGAAGCCCGCCGCCTCTTCGCCCGCGCCGAGGTCCCATCCAACGGCCCGCGCACGCCGGTGTCCGAGCACCGGGCCACCGGCCGCGGCACCCCCGTCGCCACCGGCCCGATCCTCGATCACCTCCACAGGGCCATCGCCACCCACGTGCGGGCGTTGTCGGGCCGGATGCTCGTTCCTTCCTTCGCCAACTACGGGTACTTCGCCGACGAAGACGGCGTCATCCTGCATCTCGACACCGACGCCACCGAGGTGGTCGTGTTGACCACCGCGCTCGGCGCGACCGGCCCGCTTCACGTGCACCCCGAGCTGCAGGGCCTCACCCCGACCGAGCTCGGCGTCTTCGAGAGCGACCCCGACTGGGACGATTCCGCCGCCGTGCGCCTCACCTACCCGACCCACGGCGCCACCGCCCTGCGAGGCGCCCGCCTCCCCCATCGGCGGCCATCTCGCCCGGTCGCATCCCTGAGCGCCGTCGCCGCCCTTCACTACCGCTCACCCTTCTTGCCCGGCCCGACATGAGAGCGACCCGATCGACCATAGGTTCCTTGGCGGGTCGGGTGATCGTATGAGTCCCCTGGCGTGGTGGGGTTTGGGTCCACCGTTGGCTGAGCCACCGGCGTGATGCTCGGTGTGTACCTACCAAGTGCACACCAAGGAGATCACGCCGATGGCTCTTGATGAGTCTGCCGTTTCCGACCTACTCG
>JBBQHT010000281.1:0-6051 GCA_038324235.1 Acidimicrobiales bacterium | reverse complement strand
CTAGCGGTCAATTCGGACAACGGTTGCAAACTCTCCGAAGCCTGATCCCACGGGTATTCAATCGAGCATTGGGCAACCTCAATTGCGACTGGCACGCCCGCCTGGCAGGCTCACTTCGCGCCGGTGATGCGGTGCTGAGTTTTAACTACGACACTCTGATTGACCAGGCACTTCGTGCTACTGCAGGAAAACGCTGGGTGCCCGAGGTGGGCTATGGATTCACCGCAGCGAGCGGGCACGAGTTGTGGGCACCGCCGCCCAAGCCAGGCCCGCCTGTCAAGAATCCCATCCTGCTTCTCAAACCACACGGCTCTCTCAACTGGCGACTCGATGCGAATCGCAATGTCGCACTCGTCGACGCGTACTCGCCGGACACTGCAGATAGTATCGTGCCCCCCACGTGGGATAAATCAGACGTTACAACCGAACCATGGAATGGGGTGTGGCGTTCTGCGAGGAAGGTTCTGGGCGTGGCCAGAATGTTGGTCGTTATAGGCTATTCGGTGCCAGTTACGGACCAACTGTCACAGGCGCTGCTACGAGCTGACGTGGCTAAGGGCCCGCGCGCGAATTACTCGCGCGGATGGTGGGGGTCGACTCGGTAGTTCCATTCGCCGTGCCAGTCGTGTGGGGTGAGCGGGACGGCGGCGAGTTGGTCGTTGGTGATCTTGATGCCACGGGGGTAGTAGCCCTCGTCCCGCGCGGCCCGGATCGTGAGCCCGGTCTCGGTCGTCGTGGCGGCGATGAGCTCCACGATGGTCCGGTACGACGTGAGGGGCCGCCCGCGCCAGTTCTTCGTGATGAAGCTGAACATGCGGTGCTCGATCTTGTTCCACTTCGACGTGCCCGGCGGGTAGTGGCACACCGTGATCGCGAGGCCGGTCTCGGCCGCGAGTTTCGCCAGCTCGGTCTTCCACATCCGGACCCGATACCCGTTCGACCCGCCGGCGTCCGCGGTGATGAGGAGCCGGGTGGCGTGCGGGTAGCGCGCCGCGCCCATCGTCAGCCACCACGTGCGGATCGACGCCACCGCGAACGCGGCGGTGTCGCCGTCGTCGCCGACGGAGACCCAGCCTTCGTTGGAGCCGATGTCGTACACGCCGTAGGGCACGGCCTTGGGCATCTCCGGATCGGGGAAGTCATGCACGAGCACGCGCTGCGGGGCCCCCTTTTGCTGGTATTCCTGGCCGCCGTTGGCGTACTCGCCGACCAGTTCCTTCTTCTTGGTGTCCACCGAGATCACCGGTTCGCCCGCGTCGAGGTGGTCGCGGGCCTGCCCGTTGAGATACCGGAACTGGCCGTCGCGGTCGGGATGCTGCTTGCCCTCGATCGCTTTGGTCGGCGCTTGCAACGAGAACCCGAGCAGGCCGAGCAACTCGCGGACCAGCGTGGACGACGCGTCGTGCCCGGCCGCGGTCAACGCCCGCGCCAACTCGCGGGTGGACTTCGCCGTCCACCGCAACGGCGACATCGGATCGCCCCGCGACTCCTCATCCACCATCTCATCCAGCAGGACCAACAGGTCCGGGTTCAGATCGATCTTGCGTTTCCGGCCGCCGCCCGGCCGCCGCACTCGCGGCGACGCCACGACCCCGGCGGCCAGTTCCTTGGCACCGGTCATCAACGTGTTGCGCGCCAACCCCGACGCTTCGGCCACCCGGCGCTGCCCGCCCCGGCCGAACAGGTCCACGGCCGCGGCGCCGACCAACCGCTGTTGCCGCTCATCCAACAACGGCAACACCGCCGCGAAGAACACCACCAAGTCTTCTTCCCGGACCTCCATGCCCCCAGGCTACACGGCGCGAGTTATTTCAGCGCGGACCCTAACTCGACGAGAGGTTCGACGACGCCTGGACGAGATCAGACGGCGTCGGTTTGCGCGCGGTGAGCACGGTCGATTCCTCGGTCGCGGCGGGCGTCGCAGGCGTCTGGGCCGGCAGCAGGAGCGGCCGTAGGCGTAGTGGGCGGCGTTGCCGCGAGTGGCGCGGCGGGGCTCACCACAACGCTTCGTCCCGCGGTTGGCGGTCCTGCGGTTTCCGTGCTCTGGTGTAGCGGGGCGGCGGTGAGTTGGTCTCGGCCGTTGGGTCGATCTCGGTCGCAGCGGTCGCCGTCGCGGCGGTCCGCGGTGGGGTGGTTTCGGTGGTGATGGTGGTCCAGGGCGCGGTGGCGTGGGGGCGGCTCGTCCATGTGGTGCCGTCGGGGGCGGTGAAGGACCAGGTGTTGTCGGGGCTGCGGGCGAGGACGTAGTGGCGTTCGTGGATGTCGACGTGGTGGCCGTCGCAGACGAAGCCGCCGCGTTCGATGTCGGTGTGGCCTTGGTCGGGGCCGAAGGGGTCGAGGTGGTGGGCTTGGCAGCGGTCGTGGGGGGCGGGGCAGTCGGGTATGACGCAGCCGGGGCCGTCGCGGGCGATCATGGCGCGGCGTTGAGCCGGGGTGAACAGGCGTTTGAGGCGGCCGCAGTCGAGGACTTCGCCGTCGGCGCCCAACACGATGCGGCCGATCACGGAGTCGCAGAGCAGGCGTTGGGCGGTGGCCCGCGGTATCGGCCCACCGGGCACGAGATCGCAGACGGCGTCGGGGGCGAACCCGGCGGAGGAGGTGGTGGTGGCGGTGCGGGCGTCCAGGTGGAGGTTGACGGTGGCGACCGGGTTGTGGCCGTGGCCGGTGTTGCGGTGGCTGAGCCAGGAGCGGCAGATGGCGGTGAGGGCGTCGGCGCGGCGTTGCGCGGGGGTGCGGGCGCCGCCGGGCCGGTCGGCGGGGTCGGCCGGGCCCATGGCGTCGGTGAGCGCGGCGTCGATGATGGCGCCGTCGGTGAGGTCGAAGGTGCCGTCGGTGCGCCACTGGTGGCCGACCTGGGAGTGGCGCAGACCGCGCCGGTCGCGCTGAGCGACGGCGTCGTCGTTGGCGAGGCTGTCGTCGGCGAGGGCCTGCCAGCGGCGCAGCACGGTCGCGGTGTCGTCGGCGTCGAGGGGGGCGATGGTGGCGAGCAGGATCTCTTCGTCGCGGGCGAACAGCTCGGTTCGGTTGGGGGTGACTGCCGCGGTGAGCAGCGCGGCTTGGGTGCTGGTGAGCTGTCCGGTGCGGAGGTCGTCGGCGACGCGGTCGTGGCCGTTCACAAACCGGCCGGTGCGCAGGACCCGGCCCGCGGCCGGGGTGCTGAGCGTGCTGTGGTGGACGAGCCAGGCCCGTGACGAGCGGGCGTTGGTGCCGTGCCAGAGCTGGCGGGGTTCCCAGGCGCCGGCGTGGAGGGAGGTGAGGGCTTCGACGCGTTCGAGCAGGGCGGCGCTCGTGACGAGTTGTTCGCTGCGGGCCGGATCGGGGAGGTCGGTCAGGTCGGCGTGCACGAGCTGTTCGACGAGGGCGAGCGCGGTGGCGAGGCGGTGCGCCGGTGGGATCGTTTGGATGGCCTCTTCGGTATCGAACATCTGTTCGACACCCTATCGTGTCTGTTGGTCCCGATCAACCAACGAGTCAACAAAACCGGCACTTTCCTGCACGTTCGACCAGCCACGCACGGAGATGTTGGGGACCGGGAAGCAACCATCATCGGGTCGGGCGCGCCACCCTGCTCCCCGCGATCCCGACAGGATCTGACCTGACGTGCGCGGGGGCGATCCACCGGGTGCGTCGCCCTCGACAACGGTGCGTCGCCCTCGACAACGGTGTGTCGACGCGACACGATGCCCCATGACCTCTACGCCCTCGCCGATCTACGAGTTGGCCGACCGCTACGTCGCCGACTCCTGCGCCCTGGATCCCATCAAGGCGACCAGCATCGGCGTGCCCGGCTACGACGACCGTCTCACCGACCACTCACCCGACGGCGTCGAAGCCCGCGCCGCGCTCGATCGCGACGCGCTCGTCGCCCTCGCCGCCCTCGAACCGACCGGGGAGCTCGATCGCCGGGCGGCCGCGTTCATGACCGAGCGGCTCGACGCCGGCCTGCGCTACGTCGATGCGGGGGAGCACCTCCGCGCGCTGCGCAACATCGCGAGCCCCGTCCAGAGCATCCGGCAGGTGTTCGATCTGATGCCCACCGCCACGGTGACGGACTGGGAGATCATCGCCCGGCGGATGCACGCGGTGCCCGCCGCGCTGGCGGGGCTGCAGGCCACGTTGGCGGTGGGGCTGGACCGCGGGATCGTGGCGGCGCGCCGGCAGGCCGGGGTCGCCGCCGACCAGGCCGCCACCTGGGCCGGGACCGCCGAGCACCCGTCGTTCTTCGAAGCCCTCGCCACCCGCGCCGATGCCATCGAGGGCTTCGACCCCGCCCTCGCGTTGGAGCTGGACGAGGTCGCGGTGCGAGCCGCGGGTGCCTATGACGACTTCGCCACGTTCTTGCGCGACACGTATCTGCCCCACGCCGCCACCCGCGACGCGGTGGGTCGAGAGAGGTACGCGACCTTGGCGCGGGCATCGCTCGGGGCCGACATCGACCTCGACGAGACCTACGCCTGGGGATGGGAGGAGCTGTATCGCATCGAGACCGAGATGCGGTCGCTCGCCGACCAGATCCGGCCGGGCGCCTCGATCGCCGAGGCCATCGCGTTCCTCGAGACCGACTCGCCGCTGGTGATCGACGGCGAGGACAACCTGCGGGGCTGGCTGCAGGACCTCATGGACCGCACCATCGACGAGCTCGATGGCGTGCACTTCGACATCCCCGAGCCGGTGCGCCACGTCGAGGCGATGATCGCCCCGCCCGGGGGCGCGGCGGCGATGTACTACACGGGGCCGTCGGAGGACTTCAGCCGGCCCGGCCGCACCTGGTACCCGACGCTGGGCAAGACGCGCTTCCCGTTGTGGGGCGAGGTGTCGATCGCGTACCACGAGGGTGTGCCCGGCCACCACCTCCAGATCGGGCAGGTGCGCTACCGCCACGACGAGCTCTCCCGCTTCCAGCGCACCGGCTTCGTGTCCGGCCACGGCGAGGGCTGGGCGCTGTACGCCGAGCGCCTGATGGACGAGCTCGGCTACCTCGAGGAGCCCGCGTACCGCTTCGGCCAGCTCCGCGCCCAGGCCATGCGCGCGGTGCGCGTGATCGTCGACATCGGCATGCACCTCGAGCTCACGATCCCATCCGACCAGGACTTCCATCCGGGCGAGCGGTGGACACCGGCGTTGGGCCAGGTCTTCGTCGACGAGCGGTCGTGCTTTCCCCGCGACTTCATGGCCAGCGAGATCGTGCGCTACCTCGGCCTACCCGGCCAGGCCATCAGCTACAAGGTGGGCGAGCGGGCGTGGCTCGAGGGTCGCGCCGATGCCGAGTCCCGCCACGGCGCAGCGTTCGACCTGAAGGCGTTCCACCGCTTCGCCCTGGACCTGGGCCCCCTCGGCCTCGACCAGCTCGGCGCCGAACTGGCGCAGTTCTGATCTGTCCAGGGCGTCTTGAGCTCGTTCGTACGCAGGGCGATGGTGCTGATCGTCGTCAGCCTGGCGTCGTGTTCCTGTGCGCGGGGAGCAACGGGTCCCGTCACGACCAACACCTACGTGGGTCTCCCTCCTGACTCGCCCGACCTGCATACGGTGACGGCGGACTTCGATCGCTCGGTCGTCGATGCCACCTCGCTCACGGAGAACCTCGCGCAGAGGCGCCCAGGCCTGGTCATCAACGTGGATGCTCTGCTGTCACAGGTCTACATCGAGAGAGATGGCGACGAGTGCTCAAAAACGACCGCCCCCGACAGTTGCGCCCGGGGGGCCAGAGCGGAGCCGAGAACGCACGGTCGCCGTGCGGCCGAAGTGACGGACTGAGCCAGCGGCCGCAGATCAGCTGGGCGGGAGCAGCAGCACGCGGTCGGGGACGGTGGCCACCGCAGTGAGCACGGCGAAGATCTCCTCGACGAGCGGCACCAGGTTCTGATTGCCCTTGAACACGGACGGATCCATGGCCTGGAACCTGTCGAGGAAGTCCTTGACGTCATCCTGGCCGAGCCACCCCTTGTTGCCGAGCGGCAGCACGAGGCTGAGCGCCGCCGCCGAATCCGGCTGGCCGTACGCATCTGCGAGTGCGGCGAGCTCGCGCCCCCACGCCAGGCGACGCGCGTCAGC
>JBBQHT010000280.1:0-6119 GCA_038324235.1 Acidimicrobiales bacterium | reverse complement strand
GCTCGCGATGTTCATCGTGGCGGGCGAGGAGCAGGGCGTCGACCAGGCGTTGCTGAGCGGCACCATCCAGAACGACATCCTCAAAGAGTTCATGGTGCGCAACACCTACATCTACCCGCCGGCGCCGAGCATGCGGATCGTGGCCGACATCATCAGCTACACGGCGACGAACATGCCGAAGTACAACTCGATCTCGATCTCCGGCTACCACATGCAAGAAGCCGGCGCGACGGCCGACCAGGAGCTGGCGTTCACGATCGCCGACGGCCTCGAGTACGTCCGCTCGGCACTGGCGGCTGGCCTCGATGTGGACGAGTTCGCCGGCCGCCTCTCGTTCTTCTTCGCCATCGGCATGAACTTCTTCATGGAGATCGCCAAGCTGCGCGCCGCCCGCCTCCTGTGGCACCGCGTGATGAGCGAGTTCGAGCCCAAGAAGCCCCAGTCGCTCATGCTGCGCACCCACTGCCAGACGTCGGGGGTGTCGCTCACCGAGCAGGACCCGTACAACAACGTCGTGCGCACCGCGGTCGAGGCGATGGCCGCCGTGCTCGGTGGCACCCAGAGCCTGCACACCAACGCGTTCGACGAGGCGCTCGGCCTGCCCACCGAGTTCAGCGCCCGCATCGCCCGCAACACCCAGCTCATCCTCGCCGAGGAGACCGGCATCACCAACGTCGTCGATCCGCTGGGCGGCAGCTACTACATCGAGGCACTCACCCACGAGCTCGCGGACAAGGCCTGGGCGCTCATCCAGGAGGTCGAGGAGCTCGGCGGCATGACCAAAGCCGTCGAGTCGGGCATGCCGAAGCTCAAGATCGAGGCGTCCGCAGCGCGGCGCCAGGCGCGCATCGACCGGGGCGAGGAGGTCGTCGTCGGCATCAACAAGTACGTCGTCGAGAACCCCGAGATGGTCGACGTGCTCGACATCGACAACACGAAGGTCCGAGAGGACCAGATCGCCAAGCTCGCCCGCATCCGCGCTACGCGCGACGCCGACGCCTGCGCCGCCGCCCTCGAGGCGCTCACCGACGGCACGCGCACCGGCGCCAACCTGCTGGAGCTGGCCGTCGCCGCCGCTCGGGCCCGGGCCACCGTCGGCGAGATCTCCGACGCCATGGAGGTGGAGTTCGGCCGTCACCGCGCCGTCATCCAGAGCATCAGCGGGGTGTACGGCGCGGCCTACGCCGGCGACGAGGAGTACGAGTCGTTGCAGAAGGAGATCGCCGCGTTCGCCGAGGCCGAGGGTCGTCGCCCGCGCATGATGGTCGCCAAGCTCGGCCAGGACGGCCACGACCGCGGCGCCCACATCGTCGCCACGGGCTTCGCCGATCTCGGCTTCGACGTCGACGTCGGCCCGCTGTTCCAGACCCCGGCCGAGGCCGCACGCGACGCCGTGGAGAACGACGTGCACGTGATCGGCGTCTCGAGCCAGGCGGCCGGCCACAAGACCCTCATCCCTCAGCTCATCGCCGAGCTCGCGACCGCAGGGGCGGGCGACGTGGTCGTCGTGGCCGGCGGGGTGATCCCGCCGCAGGACTACGACGAGCTCTACGCCCAGGGCGTCGCGGCGATCTTCGGGCCGGGCTCGAACATCGTCACGATGGCCCGCCAGGTGCTCGAGCTGATCCGCAGCCGTCAGGCTGCAGCGTGAGCGCCCTGGCCTGGCGCCGCACGGGCGACAACTCCTTCCCGCTCGCCGCGCAGGACAACGGGCGCTGGATGCTGCTGCGTCAGAACGACGTGCCCAGCCACCCGCGCTTCACGTTGTTCCGCAACGGGCTGGCCGTCACCGACATCGGCGACGAGTGGCCGGTCGATCAGTACGGCAACGAGCCCGACCTGTTCGCCGCCAAGCTCGCCGCACGGGAGCGCACGCTGGCGATGAACACGGTTCGGGGCCTGCGCAAGTACGGCGCCGAGAACGGCTCGCCCTGCGAGGACCCATGGTGTTGCGGCCCGCTCGACGATGACGACTGAACCACCGGGGCCCGGCCGCACCGACGCGATCGCGCCGGCCGACCTGCTCGACGGCATCCGTCGCGGCGACCGCCGATCGCTGGCGCGAGCGATCACCATGGTCGAATCCACCCGGGCCGATCATCGGATGACGGCGGTGGCGCTGCTCGATGACCTACTCCCCCGCACCGGCCGTGCGGTGCGCATCGGCATCAGCGGCCCGCCCGGGGTCGGCAAGTCGACCTTCATCGAGACCTTCGGCTTGCACGTCGTGGCGCAGGGTCTGCGCCTGGCCGTGCTGGCGGTGGACCCGTCGTCGTCGCGCTCGGGCGGTTCGATCCTCGGGGACAAGACGCGCATGGCCGAGCTGGCCCAGCACCCCGACGCCTTCATCCGCCCCACGCCCGGTGGTGAGCAGCTCGGGGGCGTCGCGCGTCGCACCCGCGAGGCCATGCTGCTGTGCGAGGCGTTCGGCTTCGACGTGGTGATCGTCGAGACGATCGGCGTGGGCCAGTCCGAGATCGCGGTCGCCGACATGGTGGACCTGTTCCTGCTCCTCGTGAACCCCGGCGGCGGGGACGAGCTCCAGGGCATCAAGCGCGGCATCATGGAGCTGGCCGACATCGTCGTGGTCAACAAGGCCGACGGCGACCTCGAAGCCGCGGCCGGGCGGACCAGCGCCGACTACACGAACGCCCTGCACCTGATCCGGCCCAAGTGGCGAGGGTGGTATGCCCGGTCGATGCTGTGCTCGGCGTTGGAGCACCGAGGCATCGCCGAGATCTGGGACACGGTGGTCGAGTTCCAGTCGGCGCTCAGCGCCGACGGCGAGCTCGACGAGCAGCGCGCGCGCCAGGCACTGGCCTGGATGTGGTCCGAGGTCAAAGACGAGCTCGTCGGTGACTTCCGCCGCCACGACCAGGTCCGTTCGCACCTCGGTGCCGTCGAGGCCGAGGTCGCCGCCGGTACGCTGTCGCCCGCGGCGGCGGCCCGCCGGTTGCTCGACGCATTCGAGCGCCCCGCCCTCCCCCAGCCCTGAACGACCTGACCGATCCGACCGATCCGACCGAGCCCTGCCCGATCTGAACGATCTGAACGATCTGACCGATCCCTGCCCGATCCCCGCCTCCGTCTCTCGAGAGCATCGATGTCCACACCCGTTCGTCCCGGCGCCCCCACCATCGCGAACCGCTCCCACCCCATACGCTTCGCGGCCGTCGCGACCGCGGCCCTCCTGGCCACCTGCGTGTTCCTGGCGGCGTGCGGATCAACCTCCGACGAGGGGTCGGCGGCGTCGGGCAACCCCCAGGACCCCGTCACGAACGGGACGACCGGCCCCGAACCGGCCACGTCGATCCCGGCGGGCGCCACCGCGCCGCCCACCACCGTCGACCCCGGCACGCTCGCCCAGACCGAGGACAAGCCCACCGCGTCCGGGGCGCAGTGGGACGCGCACGCAACGGCACTGTGGGACGCCATCGTCGCAGACGATCCCGATCGAGCCCTCGCCTTCTTCTTCCCGCTCACGGCGTACCGTCAGGTCAAGGGCATCAGCGACCCGGACCACGACTACCAGACCCGCCTGATCGCGTACTACGCCGAGGACATCCACGCGCTGCACAAGAAGCTCGGGACCCAAGCGGCCAAGGCCCAGTTCGTGAAGCTGGCGGTCGGCCCGGCCCCGCAGTGGATCAAGCCGGGGGTCGAGTACAACAAGGGCGCCTACTGGAGGGTGTTCGACAACAAGCTCGTCTACACGATCGACGGCAAGGAGCAGTCGTTCCTGGTGAAGTCGATGATCTCGTGGCGGGGCGAGTGGTACGTGGTGCACCTCTCGTCGGTCCGCTGAGCTCAGCCTGCGTCGATGATCGAGCGCAGCTTGAGCACGCTCGGGAACCCAACCGCGAAGGTCTCGATCGCCCAGCGGGGCGCGGTGATGGTCATCCCCGCCTCCTTGGCGAGTCGGTACGCATACGCGGCCTCGCCGACGTGCACCGCGGCGGTGCCCGCCCACACGACCTGCAGCAGGCGACGCGGAGGGATGGGCACCTTCGTCCGCTTCACCGCGTCGTAGGCACGAGGCGACAGGGACAAGACGGTGAGCAGGGCCAGACCGGGTTCGAGCAGCGCGTACCAGAGCTTGTCCGGCCGCTCGTAGCGATCGTGCACCTCGCTGGGATTTGTCGACTCGGTCATGGCGCTGAAGCCTTCCACGCCGATCCCGAGTAGCGCCAGATGCCGCCGCGGTGATCGCCGCCGGCAGGTGCGACCCGACCCCGAACGACCCATCGCCCACCGCGCCAGGAGCCCGTGAAGGGCCCGAGTAAGGTCTGGCCATGGGTGATTCGTGGTCCGACGGCATCGACCCCGCCACGATGCGGGGCCTCGAGATCGGGGCCCTCGACAAACCCCACTTCCACAAGGCGGACGGTGAGATCTACTACGTCGACCACGCTCCGACCGACGAGCTGCGCCAGAAGTACGCCGAAGACGCCGGCATGCTCGACCGCCTCGAGCACATCGTCGACGTGGACTTCACCTGGACCGGGACCTCGCCGCTGGCCGCGGTGGTCGGCGAGCACGCACCGTTCGACTTCGCATACGCGAGCCACGTCATCGAGCACGTGCCCAACGTCATCGGCTGGCTCGAGCAGATCGGCTCGGTTCTCCGCGACGGCGGTCTGCTCTCGCTCGCCGTGCCCGACAAGCGCCTCTGCTTCGATGTCAACCGTCGCGAGACCGACATCGCCGACCTGGTCGACGCGTACCTCCAGGGCATCGATCGGCCGAGCTACCGCCAGATCTACGACTTCCACTCGCGCATCGTGGCGGTCGACGCCGGAGCGCTCTGGGCGGGGACGGCTTCCTACGAGGGCATCTGGCGAGAGGACCTCGACCCCGACTTCTGGCCCTTCGAACTGTGCCTCAAGGCGCAGGCCGGTGAGTACGTCGACGGGCACTGCCAGGTCTTTACCCCGGCGTCGTTCCTCGACCTCTTCGCGAAGCTCGTGAAGCTCGATCTCATCCCCTTCGCGATCGCCGCGTTCGAGACGAGCCAGCCCGGGACCATCGAGTTCAAGGTCGTGCTCGAGAAGCTGCCCGACGATCTCGACGCCGAGGTTCGACGGGCCCGCCAACTCGCCTCGATCCCCGCGCCCGACTCGGTGGCCGTGCCGGCCCTCGACGGGCCCCGCCACGCGGCGGCGGAGGAGCGACCGGCGGGAGCGAACGACAGGGCCGACCATGCGCCGATGGAGCTGAGCACCAAGGAACAACAGCTCATCCTGCGCAAGCGGCGGCTGCTCGAAGCGGCGCGCCACACGATCTCGGGTCTGCGCCGCCGGGTCTCCGAGCGGCGACCGGCATCGTGAGCTCGTAGCCGGCGCTCGCAGCGGTGCGGCGGTGTGCCGTGCCAGCTCAGGCGAGGCCGGCGACCACCGGGGTCCACGCGCTCCACCCGGTGAGACGGCCGATGATGTGCACGAGCGTCCCCGAGCCATCGACGATGAGCACCTCGATGCTCCCGTCGGGGTTGCGGCCGAGGGTCGGGCCCTTGGTGGCATAGGTGCCCATCGGGTACCACGCGCTCCACCCGGTGGCGCTCCCGGGCACCTGGAACGAGTGGGACAGCACGCCCGACGCGTTGGGCGTGAAGAGCTCGAGCAGGCCGGCGACGTTGAGCGACGCCACCATCGGACCGCCACTCACGGCACCGAGCGGAGCCCATCCGCTCCAGCCACCGTTCGCCACGACCTGCCAGCGGTGCTCGACCGCGAGGTCCGGTCGGGTCGAGAAGACCTCCAGGCGCCCGTCCCCGTTCCGCGTGATCGCGGGCGTCGACACGGTGGAGGCACCGGTCGCGTCCCATCCACCCCAGGCCCCGTTGGGTGTCGATTGCGAGCTGTGGAGCAGCCTGGTGTCAGCGCTCGGCACGAAGATCTCGAGGTGCCCGTCGCTGGCGGTCGCGATCGCGGGCGTCGCCGCGACCGTCACCCCGGTCTCCTGCCAGGACGCCCAGCCCACGCCGGGCACCTGCCGCGTCCGGAGCAGGCGCTGCGAGGAGCCCTGGGCGAACAGCTCGAGGCGACCGTCGAGGTCGTTGGCCACGACCGGCGTGCCGACCGTGTACATGCCCAACCACTCCCAGCTGCTCCACCCGGTGT
>JBBQHT010000279.1:0-6127 GCA_038324235.1 Acidimicrobiales bacterium | reverse complement strand
GACGGCGAGCTGTTCACCATCGACGGTGCGCAGCACGGCGCCCACTACAGCCACCCCCGTGAGTTCGCGGCCTACGTCCAACGGGTGCTCGCCCGCGACGCGGCGCGACGCAGCTGACGCACGATCATTCGCGACATCCGCAGCACCAGAGCAATGGCGAGGCCGCCGACGGCGTTCCCGGCCAGCGAGGACGTGCGACGGACTGCTTCGTCACGGCACTAGCTTGATCACATGTCCGATGCCCCCGTGAGCCTCACCCCGACCGGTCCTCCCGAAACCGTGCTCCCCGCCGAACCGGCCGAGGTTCGCCACGCCCTCGCGCAGGCGGTTGCCGCCCCGGAGACGGATCGGCGAGCCGCCATCACCGCGGTGGTGGCCCAGCACCCCACCCTGCTCGAGGGGTGGGCCTGGCTCGGCGACCTCGGGAGGGACGACGTCGAGTCCTACGCCGCGTACCGCGTGGGCTACCACCGGGGCCTCGACCGGCTCCGCCAGAACGGGTGGCGCGGCTCGGGATACGTCCGCTGGCGCCACGAGACCAACCGCGGCTTCCTCCGCGCGCTCGAAGGCCTCGG
Source organism: Acidimicrobiales bacterium (assembly GCA_038324235.1). GTDB lineage: Bacteria > Actinomycetota > Acidimicrobiia > Acidimicrobiales > Acidimicrobilacustridaceae > JBBQHT01. The sequence goes on along the minus strand of JBBQHT010000279.1, from coordinate 5,552 downwards.
CCGCACGGCAGGCGCCATCGGCGAGACCGACGAAGAGGAACGATGCGCATTGTTCCTGCGCCAACTCGATCCCGAGTGGCCACCGGCGGATCTCACCAGCTGATCATGGGCCTCCGCGCCTCCGCGCGTCAGCGCTTCGAGGCCAGGCCGGCGGGGATGATCCGCACCGGCACCCGCACCTCGCGCACAGGGCTTTCACCCAGGCCGATCGCCGGGTTGTAGTACGTGATCGCGATGTGCCCGGCATCGCTCATGTTCTCGTGCACCTCGACGCCGAAGCACTGGTGCGGGTACACGTGCTCGCAGCCCGGCGGCAGGGTGTAGGTCGGTGCGCTCCACGGACCCTGGGGTGACCGCGCCACGCGCAAGCCGATGATCCCGGTGTGCAGATCGGCCATGTCGGCCATCACGAACAACCGGCTGTTGGGGAAGTACGCCACCGATGGCTTGATGGCGAACGTGTGGTTCGGCAGGTCCATGCTCGAGGCGTGGTCGGCACCCGCGGCCCAGGTGGACCCGTCCCAGAAGCGGTAGTGATCCGGATGGGTCACCCCGGCGGGCTCGATGCGTCCCACCGAGCACGTCCCGTTGGCCAGGCACCGGTACACGTAGATGTAGCCATCGTGCAGCACGGCGGCCTGGCCGTACGAGCTGTCCGCGTCGGTCGGCTTCTCGAACAGCTGCTCCTCGAGGATGGTGGCCTGGATCGGCTCGTCCGGGCCCGGCACGTGGGCTGGGTCGTACCAATACTCAGCCACGCCCATCGCGTGGAAGATGTCGCTGGTCATCCCCTGGCCCGAGGCGCACAGGCTCTGGAAGAAGATCAGGACCCGGTCCCGATGATCCGCCTGGGGGACCACCACCGCCGCACTCGGCCAGGTGAAGCGGTTCTCGTCAACGGCGCATGGCTGGTACGCATCCGACGGGGTGATGAAGCGGAACGGCTTGCGGTCGGGATCGAGCGGCTCGTGCACCTAGGCGGGGTCGTCGTGCTCGGCGAACCCTGCGGTGGTGTTCGAGAAGGCCGCGAGCTTCCCGTCGGGCCCGAAGAGGCTGGAGTCGCAGAAGATCCACAGGGACCGGCCGTCGGACAGCGGCGCGTTGATGGGGCAGTCCCGGCGGATGGCGTGGATCGGGGAGTCCGAGGGCGGCGCCACCGTGGCCACGTCCTGCGGCCGCGCGGTGGCCTCGATCACGGGCGGCGGGAGCGCGACGTCGCTCAGCGACGGCGCGTTGGCGGGGTCGTGGCGATCCGTTTCGGCCTGCTGCGCCTGCGTCTGGAGGTGCGCGGGCGCCGCGCGGCCGGGAGTGGTCGCCACGATTGCGCCGGCCCCGCTCAGCACCGCGACGACGCCGAGGAACAGGAGCAGCCAAGCCCACCCCGGTCGGCGGGCCCGGTGGGGGCGCGGCGACCCCGCCCGGGGCGGCGGCCGGCTGGCACCATCGTCTCCACCCACCTGCACTCGATCCTCACTCTCCGGCGATTCGTCGCCACCCTGCGGGCGAATCAGTGATCCTCGCACGGCCCTGGTGGGCCGTTGTTGATGGTGTTGACGAACACCTCCGCCCGAAGGTTCCCGGCCGCTCCCACGCAGGTGCGCGCCCGCCGGGGCCTCTACGCTGGCGCGATGACCGATCCCGGAGTTGGCGGATTCCCCCTGACCGGCACGCCGGCCGACGCGTTGCTGGCCACCCTGGCCTCGTGGCACGAAGGCGACATCGACTGGCGCAGCGGCCGCGCGTTCAGCCTCGTGTACCACCCCGACGACGCGGCGCTCGAAGCCCTCCTGCACGAGGTCGGGCTCACGTTCCTGCACGAGAACGCCCTCAACCCGTTCAAGTACCCGAGCCTGGTGCAGATGGAGGCCGAGGTCGTGGCCATGGGTGCCGACCTGTTCCACACGCACCCCAAGGCCGGATCCATGTCCAGCGGCGGGACCGAGAGCGTGTTCCTCGCCGTGCACACGGCCCGCTCGCACGGCGAGAAGCAGCGGGGGATCCTCAACGGCAACATCGTCACGGCGGACACCGTCCACCCGGCGTTCGCGAAGGCCTGCCACTACCTGCGCATCGAACATCGCCGCGCTCCCGTGGGCCCGGACGGGCGCGCCGACGTCGACGCGATGGCGGCGTTGATCGACGACGAGACCTTGCTCGTGGTGGGGTCCGCCCCGTGCTACCCCTACGGCGTCATCGACCCGATCCCGGCCCTGGCCGCGCTCGCCGTCGACCGCGGCACGCTCATGCACGTCGACGCCTGCCTCGGCGGCTGGATGCTCCCGTGGTGGGAGCGGCTCGGCGAGACCGTCCCCCCGTGGGACTTCCGAGTCCCGGGCGTCACCTCCTTGTCAGCCGACGTGCACAAGTACGGCTACACGTTCAAGGGGGCGTCGCTGATCCTGTACCGCGAACCGGAACTGGTCCAGCACCAGTGGTTCCTCTACGACGACTGGCCCGGCGGGCTGTACGGCTCCATCACGACGGCGGGCACGCGCCCGGCGGCCCCGATCGCCGGGGCGTGGGCGGCGATCCGCTTCCTCGGCGAGGAGGGGTACCTGCGCAAGGCCACCCAGGTGCGCGACGCCACGCGGGCCTTCCAGGCCGGCATCGCGGCGATCCCGGGGATCTGCGTGACCGGCGAGCCTGACCTGTCGGTCTTCGAGTTCGGGGCCGAGGACCCTGCGACCCTCGACATCGCCGCGGTCGGCGACGTGATGGACGCCCGCGGCTGGAACCTCGACCGCCAGCCGGGCGGCCTCCACGTCATGGTCTCGCCCTTCCATGCGCGCATCGTCGACGACTTCCTCGCCGACCTCGAGGACGCGGTCGCCCACCACGGCGAGAGCCTCGGCAAGGCCGCCGGCTACGGCGGCATCGCCGGCCTCGACGATCCCGCGTGAGCAGGCACGGGTGCCGATGCGCCTGATCACCTCGTTCAGCGGCGCGGTCCTCGCCGGTGGCGCATCGGTGCGCATGGGCACCGACAAGGCCTTCCTGGTGCTGCCCGGCGCCGCCGAGCCGCTCATCGCCGTCAGCCGGCACGCGCTGCACGATGCCGGGGCGAGCGAGGTGCTCGCGATCGGTGGCGATCGGGATGCGCTGGTCGACGCCGGCTTCGCGTTCCACCCCGACGACCACCCCCACGAAGGACCGCTCGGCGGGTTGCTCACCGCGCTGCGGGTCGTGACCCTGCCCATCGTCGTCGTGCTCACCTGCGACCTCGCCCACATCGACGGGGCCACCGTACGGGCTCTCGTGCACGCGCTCGACCTCGATCCCGATGCCGACGCCGCCATCCCCGAGATCGCAGGCCGACGCCAGGTGCTCACCGCGGCCTACCGGCGCCGCTCCTACGGGGTCCTGGCCGCGGCGTTCGAGAGCGGGGAGCGGTCGGTGCGCCGCGCCGCCGCCGGGCTTCGCGTCGCCGACGCCGCGGCCTACCCATCGTTGGATCCACGCGCGTTCCACGATCTGGACCGGCCCGAAGACCTGCCCGGTTAGGATCGGCGAGCCGCGGTCCGCCGACCGGCACCGACCCTGTTTCCCCGAGCTCTGCCCGAGAGGCCGCTGTGACCGTTCCCGAGATCGACGTGACCGCCCTGGCCGACTTGCATGCCGCGGGTGCCACGGTGATCGACGTCCGCAACCCCGACGAGTACGAGGCCGGCCATGTGCCGGGGGCCACGCTCATCCCGCTCCCCGAGATCCCCGATCGGGTGGGCGAGATCCCGCTCGGAGAGCCGGTGTACCTGATCTGCGCCGTCGGGGGGCGCAGCATGCGAGCTGCGGAGTTCCTGGCCGCCCAGGGCGCAGACGTCACCAACATCGCGGGTGGGACCAAGGGATGGATCGCCGCCGGACTCCCCACCACCGCCGGGGACCAGCCCTGATCGGGCGGGCCGCAGCGACGTGACCACCCACCGGCTCATCACCACCGACGCAGCCTTCGCCGACGTCGTCGCCGCGCTCGCCGAGCAGCCGTCGTACGCGCTCGACACCGAGTTCCACCGCGAGAAGACCTACTTCCCGAGGGTCGCGCTGGTGCAGATCGCGTGGCCGGGCGACCTGGTTCTCATCGACCCCCTCGAGGTCGACCTGCACCCCCTGAAGGTGATCATGGAGAGCGATGCCATCGCCGTGCTCCACGCCTCGGATCAGGACCTCGAGGTGCTCGATCTCGTCTGCGACGCCATCCCGCAGGTCCTGTTCGACACGCAGGTCGCGGCCGGGTTCCTCGGCATGGCGACCCCGTCGTTGGCGTCGCTCCACGAGCGCGAGCTCGGCCTGCGCCTCCCGAAGGCCGACCGGCTCACGGACTGGCTCCGCCGCCCGCTCACCGAGAGCCAGCTCGACTACGCCGCGTCCGACGTGGCCCACCTGCTCGAGGTCCACGACCGCCTGGTGGACCAGCTCAACGCGCGGGGCCGTTACCAGTGGGCCGTCGACGAGTGCGAGCTCATGCGCCTGCGCCCCCGCGGCAACCGCGATCCCGAGGAGGCGTGGCGGCGCATCAAGGATGCGCGCAGCCTCCGCGGCCAGGCGCGCAGCGTCGCCCAGGCGGTCGCCGCCTGGCGCGAGCGGCGCGCCGCCGAGCTCGATCTTCCCGTGCGCTACGTGATGCCGGACCTCGCCATCGTGGGGATCTCCCAGCGGCCCCCCAAGAACGCCAAGCAACTGCGCGAGATCCGCGGGCTCGACGATCGCCACATGAAGGAGGAGCAGGCCAACCGGCTGCTCGCGCTCATCGCCGAGGCCCAGGACCGGCCGATAGCCGAGCGCGAGACGGTGCCGGTCGCCGAGCTCGACCGTGACCTGCGGCCCGCGGTCACGCTCGTATCGGCCTGGGTCAGCCAACTGGCCCGGGACCTCGAGATCGATACCGCGTTGCTGGCGACCCGATCCGATCTCGAAGCGCTGCTGCGCGGTGACGCCGACGCTCGCCTCGGCCGGGGCTGGCGGGCCGACATCGTGGGGGAGCGCATCCGGCGCCTCGTGTCCGGCGAAGCGGCCCTGGCCTTCGGCGGCCACGGCGACCTCGTGCTCGAGGAGCGATCCGGTCGAGCCATCTGAGCCCGGCCGGGACTTCTGGCCCTGTCGCACGCCGCGCGACGCGACCAGGATCACAGGACCGGCTGGTGGGCAGCCGCAAGAGGAGCGCACATGGAGACGATCGTCGTCGGAGTCGATGGGTCGAGCGGGTCCTTCGACGCGCTCGATTGGGCCGCCCAAGAGGCGCTGCTGCGCGGCGCCGCCTTGGAGATTGTGCTCGCGGTGCTGCCGGCGCCCTCGGCCAACTTCTACCTGAAGCACGAGCAGGAGCCCGACACCGGGGCCGCCGACAAGGTGCTCGCCGAGGCGCTCGAACGAGTCCACACCCACCTCGCCGACGGCCAGCAGCTCGAGGTCCGGTCGCGGGTCATCCACGCGGAGACCGTGCCCGCGCTCATCGAGGCGTCGGGTCAGGCCGACCTGCTCGTGGTCGGCTACCAGGGGCGAGGCGCGTTCAGCGGCATGCTCCTCGGATCCGCCAGCCTCCACTGCGCCACGAACGC
>JBBQHT010000278.1:0-6143 GCA_038324235.1 Acidimicrobiales bacterium | reverse complement strand
AAGGCGACGTACCCCCCGATGACCCCGACCGAGCCGCACACGAGGACCGTGAAGACCACGGTCACGAGACTCGCGAAGCTGAGCGTGCCGCGAATCGCGGCGTAGATGATGTTGAGCACCTGCAGCGCGCCGGATGCGAGCAGCGCGGCGATGCCGCCGGCGGACAGCGCGGTGTCGCGCTGGGCGCGACCGGCGAGGTAGCCGCCGGTGCCCATGCCTCCCAAGATGATGATGACCAGCAGGTAGACGAGGGACGAGTCGCTCCCCACGGTGCGGCCGAGCAGGCCACCGATCAGCCCGACGATGGCCGCGACGACGGCGCCGCGCCCGATGGCGGGACGGTCGAGCTTCGCGATCATGGCCAGGCCTTGTCGGCGAAGGGGTTCGGCCCGAACGCACTCGGCAGCCCGAGCTTGCCGGGGTTCAGGATGCCGTGAGGATCGAGGGCGGTCTTCACGGCAGCCAGCACGTCGAGTCCGCCGCCGAGCGCCTCGCGCATGAAGCGTCCCCGATTGATGCCCACGCCGTGGTGGTGGCTGATCGAACCGCCCCAGCCGAGCACCGCCCGAGTCCCCGCGTCCCACACGGAGCGGTAGTAGGCGTCGCGCTCGGCGGGATCGACCTTGCCGGCGAAGGTGAAGTAGAGGCACGCGCCGTCGGGGTAGGAGTGCGACAGGTGCGCCGATGCCGCCAAGGTGCCCGGTACGTTGCCGATGGCCTTGACCGACTCGATGTAGATGGCCGGGAGCTTGCTCCACGGTCCGGTGATCTCCATCGTGTCGACCACCAGCCCGCCACCGATGAGCTTCTCCAACTGCGACACGTCGTTGCGGTGCTTGAGCCAGCGGCCCACGAGGCTGCGCCCGAGGTTGTCGCCGGCCCGGCACTCGTCGTCGACGATGCGGATGTTCGGATCGACCGTGGCGCGCTCGCCTTCATCGAGCACGAGCAACACCGCGATCCCGGCCGTGCCGAAGCTGCGGGCCGACTCGACGTCGTCGTACAGACGGAGCACCGCCGGGTTGGCGCCGCGTCGCAGGATGCGCCGGCAGGCATCGAGGCCGTCCTGGAAGGTCGCGAAGCCGTACGACGCCCGGCGCTCGTACACGGGCACGGGATGCACGCGCAGGCGGGCGCCGGTGATGATGCCGAGGGTGCCTTCGCTGCCGACGAAGAGCTGGTTCAGGTCCGGACCCGACGCTTGCCGCGCGTTGCCGCCCGTCTGGATCGTCGTGCCGTCGGCCAGGGCCACGTCCAGGCCGATGACCATGTCCTCGATCTTGCCGTACCGGGTCGAGAGCTGGCCGGCGCCGCGGCACGCGAGCCACCCGCCGACCGTCGACAGGGTGACCGACTGGGGCCAGTGCCCGCTCGTGACGCTGTGCTTGGTCCGCAGCTCGGCCTCGAAGTAGTCGCCGAAGGTGCCGCACGCCACGTCGACGGTGAGCGACGCGTCGTCGACCGAGCGGATCCCCTTGAGGTCGCACAGGTCGAGCACGACACCGCCGTAGAGCGGCACCGACGAACCGCACACGCCGCTGCGACCGGCTGCTGCGGTCACCGGGATCCTCGCGTCGTTGCACACCCGGAGCACCCCAGCCACCTGCTCCGCGGTATCGGGCCGGGCGACCGCACCCGCCACGGCGGGGACCTCGTTGTCGAGGGCCCAGGTCATGGCGAGGGGCCACCAGTCGCGACTCGACTCGGCGAGCGTCGCCGCGTCGGTGGTGACGGACGCGCAGATGTCACGCAGCCGGGTGACGACCTGGTCGGGCACCTCCACCGCGACGTTGCCGAGGTGGGCGGTCGCGGCCGCGGGATCGCCGCCGAGCGCGATGGGGGGCGTCGGGGCCCCCGGGCCGAGCTCGGGGAGTTCGTGGGGCGTGGCCATGTTCAGGCTCCTGTCGCAGCGTCCAGTGCTGTCTCGGGGAGGTGGGCGGCGGCCCGCTCCTCGTCGACCAGCGCTTGATACTGCTTCACCTGCGCCTGCTGTGCATCGCCATCCCACCCGAGCTCGTCGGCGACGAGGGCCGCGACCATCGGCGCGACCCGAGCGGATTCGTCCCGGGCCAGCAGCCGGGCCCGCGTCCGGCGCGAGAGGATGTCGTCCACGGTCAGGGCCATCTCGTAGCGCACCGCGTACAGCGCCTCGGCCTTGAGGTACGGCAGGCCAGGGACCAGCGGCTCGGCCAACGTCGCGTCGCGCTCGGCCATCGCGATCACGGTGCGGGCACTCGCGCCGTACCGGTTGGCGAGGTGCTCGACCGTCGCCGGGGGCACCGAGGCGCTGACCGACACGCTCGCCGCCAGCAACTCGGCGTATCCCTCCGCGCCGTGCAGCGGCAGGCGGCGAGTGCGACTGCGCTTGGCGATCCGTTCGGTGACACCGGCGTCGAGCACCTCGGCCACGACGTGGTCGATCGTGTCCTCGGCCATCTCGCGGTACGTCGTGAGCTTGCCGCCGGTGATCGTCACGACCCCGCTGGCGGATTGCGCGACCTTGTGCCGGCGTGACAGGTCCGCGGTGCGCTCGCTGGCGGCGGCCTTGACCAGCGGCCGCAGCCCCGCCCAGGTGCCGACGATGTCCTCGCGCGTGATGTTGGTGGTGAGCGAGTAGTTCAGGGTCTTGAGGACGTACTCGACGTCCTCATCGGTGCACTGCGGATCGTCGATCGGCCCGTCGTAGTCGGTGTCGGTCGTGCCGGCGTAGGTGAAGTCGCCCCACGGCACCACGAAGATGGATCGCTTGTCCTTGGGCACGGGCATCACCGCCGCGATGTCGTTGCGCACGAGCTTCCAGGGGATCGTGATGTGGATGCCCTTGGCCGGTCGGATCGAGTCGGGGTCCGCGCCCTCGTCCATGGCGCGCACCTCGTCGGACCACACGCCGCACGCGTTGACCACCGCGGCTGCCCTCACCTCGATGCGCTGCCCGTCGGCCTCGACCACCGCGCCGCACGCCTGGCCGTTCGCGTCCTTCACGATGCCCACGACGGCCGTGCCGTTGGCGACGACCGCACCGTGATCGATCGCCGCGGACTGAGCGAGGGTCAGGGTGAGTCGGGCGTCGTCTGCGCGCGCGTCGTAGTAGAGGTAGCTGGGCGCGAGGCGCTCGCGCTTGAACGTCGGGACATGCGCCATGACCTCGTCGACCGAGAGCCGCTTGTGGATCTTGCCGATGCGGGCGCCGCCCGTGAGGTCGTAGGTCCACATGGCCGAACCGACGGTGCGAGCCAGCTTCGCGGGCACCATGCCGTCCTTGCCCTTGAACATCGGCAGCAGGAACGGCAGCACCTTGACGAGGTGGGGCGCGTTCTTCATCAGGCGCCGCCGCTCGTGCAGCGCTTCGTAGACCAGGCGCACGTCACCCTGCTGCAGGTAGCGCAACCCGCCGTGGACCATCTTCGACGACTTGGACGAGGTGCCGCTCGCGAAGTCGTCCCGTTCGATCAGCGCCGTGCGCAGCCCCCGACTCGCCGCATCGAGGGCGCAGCCGGCACCGGTGACGCCGCCACCGATCACGAGAACGTCGAAGGGGGTGTCGCCGAGGCGACGGAGGGCGTCGGGGCGATCGAACGCACCGGGCATGAGCAGCTCCAGAAACGGGGGTGGGGAGAGACGACGCCGCCGGGCGGCCCGCCCATCGTAGGGGACACGCGACAGATCGGTTCAGTTGTGTCAGCCGATCGCGCCTACCAATCGGTACACACCAGCAGCGACCCAGGCGGTCCCGACCACAGAGATCGCAGGAATTTCTTTCTAACAATCGTTGCAGATTAGCGCGGGAGGCCGCTAGGGTGACCGCCGTGAAGTCGCCCGCCGAGTTGACCGAGTTGTTCCGGGAGCAGGGGCTGAAGGTCACGCCGCAGCGCCAGTGCATCTTCCGGGCCCTCGACGGCAACCTCGAGCATCCCACGGCCGAGTCGATCTACGACCGGGTCACCGCGGAGATGCCGACGGTGTCGTTGCGCACGGTGTACCAGACGCTCAACGATCTGGCCGCCATGGGCGAGATCAGCCAGATCGATCTGGGCACGGGCTCGTCGCGGTTCGATCCGAACCTCGACGATCACCACCACCTGGTGTGCGACTCGTGCGGCACCGTGTTCGACGTGCCCGGTGACTTCGCCGCCATCAGCGTGCCCCGTGGTCACACCCACGGGTTCTCGGTGTCGCGGACCGAGATCGTGTTCCGCGGGGTGTGCGCGGACTGTCGCGAGCGAGGTCGATCATGATCGCATCCTGTGCTCGCGCTGCGCTCGGGGGGATCGGGGCCACGCACTAGCGTGCGCGCCGACCACCGGTCATCGGGCCGAGCCATTGGCGCCGAGGTGTTCCATCAGTCAAAAACCAGCTAACCCAGCTATCCAGCTATGAGGAGAAAAGCCATGCCGGCACTCGAAGGCAGCCAGACCCACAGCAACCTGAAGGAAGCGTTCGCAGGCGAGAGCCAAGCCAACCGTCGCTACCTGTACTTCGCGCAGAAGGCCGACGTCGAGGGCTACCCCGACGTCGCCGCGCTGTTCCGCTCCGTCGCCGAAGGCGAGACCGGTCACGCGTTCGGTCACTTCGACTTCCTTCGCGAGGTCGGCGACCCGGCGACCGGCGAGCCCGTCGGCCCAACCGCCGACAACCTCAAGTCCGCCATCGCCGGTGAGACCTACGAGTACACCGAGATGTACCCGGGATTCTCCAAGACCGCCCGCGAAGAGGGCTTCGAGGAGATCGCCGAATGGCTCGAGACGCTGGCCCGCGCCGAGAAGAGCCACGCCGGCCGCTTCGGTGAAGGCCTCGAGTCGCTCGCATCTCTGTGATCTGCGGCTGATCGTGGGCATCCGGTCCGGTCGCGGTCGCGATCGGACCGGTCCTCACGCCCGCGGTGCCACGAGCCGCCCGTGACCGGTTGGAGGAGCCATGACGACGACCTATGACCCGTTCCATCCGGCGTACTTCGACCAGGCCGATCTGCGGGGTGAGCTGACCCGGGTCTACGACCTGTGCCATGGCTGCCGGCTGTGCTTCAAGTACTGCACGTCCTTCCCGACGTTGTTCGCCTTCATCGATCGCTACGACGACCAGGACGCGGCGCACCTCACGCCCGCCGAGCAGGACCAGGTCGTCGACGAGTGCTTCCAGTGCAAGCTCTGCTACATCAACTGCCCGTACATCCCGGGACAGAGCGAGTGGAACCTGGACTTCCCCCGGCTGATGCTGCGGGCCGAGCAGGTCCGCCACCGCGACGGTGACGTACCCATCGCGGATCGGCTGACGAACCAGGCCCTGGCCCGGACCGATCTCGTCGGCAAGCTGAACGTCGCGGCCGCGCCGCTGGCGAACAAGGTCATCGGCCACACCGGTGGGCTCGCGCGTCGCCTACTGGACAAGACGGTGGGCATCGCGTCCGAGCGGGTCCTGCCGCCCTATGCCCGCCAGCGCTTCTCCACCTGGTTCAAGAAGCGCACCCCCCGGTTCATCGCGTCCGAGCGCCGGCAGGGCGACGTCGCCCTGTTCGCCACATGCCTCGTCGAGTACCAGAACCCCGGCATCGGCCAGGACCTCGTGAAGGTCTACGAGCGCAACGAGATCGCCTGCACGTTGCCCGCCGGGCAGGTGTGCTGCGGTGCGCCCTGGTTGCACGCGGGCGACGTCGAGCACTTCGTGGCGCAGGGCCGCACCAACATCAAGGTGCTGGCTGACGCGGTCAGGCACGGTCAGGACATCGTCGTGGCCCAACCCACGTGCGGCTACATCCTCAAGCACGACTACGTCGACCACATCGGCGGGCCCGACGCGGAGCTGGTCGCCCAGCACACCTACGACGCCGCCGAGTACCTGATGAAGGTGCATCGGGGCGAGGGCACCGAGCTCGACACCAGCTTCACCGGCGCGGTCCCCGACGCGCTCACCTACCACGTGCCGTGCCACCTTCGGGCGCAGAACATCGGCCTCAAGAGCCGTGACCTCCTGCAGCTCACCGGTGCCGAGATCAGTCTCGTCGCCGAGTGCTCCGCAATCGACGGCACGTGGGGCTACCGCCGCGAGAACTACGACACCTCCCGCCAGGTCGCCCAGAAGCTCGCCACCGAGATCGAGCGCGCCGGCAACGACGTCATCGCCGGCGCCTGCCACCTCGCCAACGGCGG
>JBBQHT010000277.1:0-6171 GCA_038324235.1 Acidimicrobiales bacterium | reverse complement strand
CCTCCCGCTTCCCGAAGACGATCGAGTTCCCCGACTACGAGACCGACGAGCTGCTGGCGATCTTCGCCCACCTGTGCGACGACGCGAACTACCTGTGCGACGAAGACGCCCGGACCAAGGTCCGCACGTGGCTCGAGAGCCAACCGCGGGTCAAGGGGTTCGGCAACGGGCGCCTGGTGCGCAACCTGTTCGAGGCCATCGTGACGAACCAGGCCAGCCGGATCGTGACGATCGACGATCCCTCCGACATCGAGCTGGTGCTGCTGCTCCCGGCAGACATCCCCGAACCGGACGCGCTCGCCGACCTGGTCGGGTCCGTCCCGCCGAAACCCGACCCCCAGCCCCCGGCCGTCAGCGGGTAGCGTCACCCTCGTGCGGCGTGCCCTGGCCATCATCGCGGCGGCCCTGATGATCGGGCTCGCTCTCCTCGTACGTTCGCGCCTCGACTCGAACAAGACCGAAGCCGCCGCGCCGAGCGGCACCCTCGTGTGCGCCACGGAGCTGCAGGCCGCGTGCGAGCAGCTGGCGGCCACCAACCCTTCCGTGACCGTGCGGATCGAAGCCGCGGGCGTGACGCTCGACAAGCTGTCCGCCGGCGGGGCGACCGCCGCCGGCACCCAGATCGATGCGTGGCTCGTGCCCCAACCGGTCCCGGCCATGGTGGACGAGGCCCGCAAGGCTGCGGCGCTCGAGCCGGTGCTCGAGCAGCCCTCGAAGGTGCTCGCCCGCACGCCCGTCGTGTTCACCATCTGGAACGATCGCGACGCCGCATTGCAGTCGTTCTGCCCCCAGGGTGACGTCACCTGGACCTGCATCGGCTCGGTGGCCGGTCAGCCGTGGTCGAGCGCGGGCGGTCAGGGCACGTGGGGCAACATCAAAGCGGGGTTGCCCACGCCCGACACCAGTGCCACCGGTCTGCTGGCGTTGGCCCAGGCCTCGGAGCAGAAGCTGGGGCGGCCCGACTACGCCAGCAACGACTTCGATCAGTCGTTCCAGGACTGGCTCACGGCGCTCAAGCGGTCGGGGGCCACCACCTCGGCGCAGACCCCGCTCGAGCAGATGCTCTCGACCGGTCCGGCGACCTTCGCCGTCGCCGGCTCGATCGAGGCCACGGCCGGGCCCGCCGTGCAAGGCGCCGCGCGCTACAAAGACAAGCTCGCCAACCATTACCCTGCGCCGGTGGCCACGGCCGACCTGGTGGTCGTCCCGGTCCGAGGGTCCGAGGCCGGAGGGCGTGTGCAGTCGTTGTTGGAATCTGATGAAGCCGCCGGGGTGCTGGCCCGAAACGGGTGGCGCGTGCCCGGCCAGAGTTCGGCTCCGGGCGTGACCGACACGGCGCTGCCCGACACGAACGGCCTGCCCAGGGCCGGCGTCATGCTGGCGTTGCGAGACGCGTGGAAAGAGGTCAAGTGATGCATCGATCCCCCACCCTGGACCCGGGCACCGAGGCCGACCCGTCGGCCCGCGCGGGTCACCGGTCGAGCCGACCCGCCCCGCGCACCCGATCGAGCCGGGCCCGCCGGACCGGCCGAGCCGCGCGGGCGGCAGCCGTCGGCCTCGTGCTGCTCACGATCGCGGCGGGCTGCGGCTCCAAGTCCGCCGTCAGCGGCGACGACGAGTTCGGCGTGTCGGACTGCAACGCCAGTGACTGCGTCGTGGTCGACCTGGCCGCCTCGCCCGAGAAGATCGATCTGCTCACCGACCTCGGCAAGACCTTCAATGCGTCCAAGCCGACAGTGAACGGCAAGCGCGTCGTGGTCGCCCCCAAGACCAAGGCCTCGGGCGCCGCCGCCGACCTCCTCTCGACCACCTGGGACGAAGGCGCCGAAGGGCCCCGACCCACCATCTGGTCGCCGGCCGCGAGCGCGTGGGGCGCCATCGTGGACCAGCGCCTGAGCCAGTCCGGCAAGAAGGCCATCGCCGGGCAGGGCACGCCGTTCCAGACCACCCCGCTCGTGATCGCGATGCCCAAGCCCATGGCCGACGCGCTCGGCTACCCGAAGAAGGCACTGGGGTGGACCGACATCCTCGCCCTCGCGAAGGATCCTCAGGGCTGGGCGGCCTACGGCCATCCGGAGTGGGGTCCGTTCCGGCTGGGCAAGACCAACCCCAACTTCTCCACGAGCGGTCTCCACGCGCTCATCGCCCAGAACTACGCGGCCACGAACAAGACCACCGACCTCACCGCCGAGGACGTCACCTCACCCGATGTCGTCGCGTTCGATCAGGCCGTCGAGTCCGCCGTCGTGCACTACGGCGACACCACGCTGACCTTCCTCAACAACCTCTACCGCGCGGACCAGCGCGGCAACCCGTACACGTACGCGTCGGCGGTCGCCATCGAGGAGAAGTCGGTCATCGACTACAACCAGGGCAACCCTGACGGGATCCTCCAGCAGGGCGAGGAGCCCCGCAAGCCCCGCGTGCCGCTGGTGGCGATCTACCCGAAGGAGGGCACCCTCTTCTCCGACAGCCCCTTCTTCATCCTCAACGCGGACTGGGTGAGCCAGGAGAAGAAGGACGGGGCCAAGGCGTTCCTCGACTTCGTCCAGAAGCCCGAGAACCAGCAGAAGATCCTGCAGTACGGCTTCCGCCCGGCCAACCCCCAGGTCGCCCTCGCCACGCCCATCTCGGCGGACAACGGGGTGGATCCGGACCAGCCCCAGACCACGATGCAGGTGCCCACCGGCGCGGTGATGAACACCCTGCTCCAGCAGTGGAACCAGAACCGCAAGGGCGCCCGGGTGCTGCTGGTGATGGACGTCTCGGGTTCGATGGCCGACCCCGCCTCGGGCGACCAGAGCAAGCTCGACCTGGCCAAGCAGGCCGCCAGCGACTCGCTCGTGCAGTTCAAGGACGCCGATCTGGTCGGCCTGCGCGAGTTCTCCACCAACCTCGGCTCGAACCAGGAGACCTTCATCGATCTCGTACCGGTGGGGCCGGTGCAGACCCAGCGCGAGAAGCTCCAGTCCGAGATCGGCGCCCTGTTGCCCACCAACGGCACGCCGCTGTACGACGTCACGAAGCAGTCGATGCAATCGATGGTCGAGGCCTACGACCCGGCCCGCATCAACGCCGTCGTCCTGCTGACCGACGGCAAGAACGAGGACGGCAAGAGCGACGACGACGCCCGCCAACTCGCCGACCTGCTGAAGTACATGCAGGAGCAGACCCAGGGCGAGAACGCCAAGCCGGTGCGTCTTTTCACCATCGGCTACGGCGCCGACGCCGACGCGAAGGTGCTCACGCAGATGGCCGAAGCCGCCAACGGCAACTTCTACGCGGCGAAGGATCCCAAGACCATCAACAAGGTCTTCACCCAGGTCATCTCGAACTTCTGACCGCGGCCTGCTCCGGTAGCCTGACCCCGTCATGGCCAAGCTCACCTTCCGCGACCGCTTCTACACGCCCCAGGTCGCCCGCGCCATCACTGGCCCTCTCGGGATCATCCTGGCCGGCGGCGGGGTCGCGGTCGGCATCGTCGTGGGCCTACCCGTCATCGCCGCGGTCGCCGTCGGCGCCGCGGCCTACGGGGTGCGGGTGGCGGCGGCCATACCCAAGGGCAACGACTTCGACGGCATCAACCCGTTCGCGCTCGAGGACCCGTGGCGCACCTTCGTCTGGCAGGCCAAGAAGTCCCAACGCCAGTTCGCCGAGTCGGTGAAGCACACCCACGACGGGCCGCTGCGCGACCGCCTCAACGAGATCGCCGACCGCATCAACACCGGCGTCAGCGAGTGCTGGCAGGTGGCCCAGAGCGGCCAGGCGCTCACCGAGGCCCGCGCCCGCATCGATCTCACCTCGATCACCACCGATCTCTCGCAGCTGCCGACGGGCCAGCCCCTCCAGTCGAACCCGGCGCTGGCCGAGACCGCCAAGGCCCTGCAGAGCCAGCTCGACACGGCCAAGCGCATGGACGAGATCATCGCCAACACCCGCGACCGCCTCCGCTTGCTCGACGCCCGCCTGGGCGAGCTGGTCACACGGGTCATCGAGCTGTCGGTCCGCCCCCAGGGGCTCGAGGATCTCGCGGCGGTCGGGGCGGATGTGGATTCGGTGGTCAACGAGATGGAGGCGCTGCGCCAGGCGCTCGACGAGACGGACCGCACCTCCACCACCTCGCGCTACGGCGCCACGACACCGGTGCCCGGGGCGGTACCACCCGCAGCTGGTGCCCCACCGTTGATCGCACCGGGCGTGACCGCGCTGCCGTCGTCGGATCCGCTGCTGGACCCCTCTCTCCCGCCTCTCGCCGCGCCGACCCACGCGCCGGCTCCGGCGGTGCCGCCCCAGCCCGCGGCCCAGCCACAGACCTACCCGCCCCAGCCGCAGACCTACCCGCCGCAACCACAGAGCTACCCGCCCCAGCCGCCGGCCGCGCCCCAACCACCTCCCCCGACCCAGCCGCCGACGCCCCCCGCGTCGGCATGAGCGACGCCGATCCGCCGGCCGTCAACGACGCGGACGGCTCAGCGGTGGCCGAGGCGACCGACCCCGACCCACACGCCGCCGGCGACGAGACCGCCGCCACGAGCGCCGCCGCCGGATCCGGTGAGGGGCAACTGCTGCGCTCCAGCGGCATCGTCGCGATCGGCACGCTGCTCAGCCGGGTCACCGGTCTCGGCCGCACCGTCTTCCTCGCCTACACGATCGGCGCCGCCGGGGCGGCCAACGCCTACAACCTGGCCAACACCACGCCGAACCTCGTCTACGACATGCTGCTCGGCGGCATCTTGTCAGCCACCCTGATCCCCGTCCTGGTGGCCAACCGTGACCGCGGCGATCAGGAGGGCAGCGATGCCGTGCTCACGGTGGCGACCGCGGCGCTGCTCGTCATCACCGTGGTCGGCTTCGTCCTGACGCCGGCGATCATCCACCTGTACGCCACGGTGGCGGGCGGCGGCGGCAACGCCCCGAACGCCGCCGAACAGGACCTCGCCATCTCGCTCCTCCGCCTGTTCGTGCCCCAGGTGCTGTTCTACGGGTTGACCACCCTTGGGTCGTCGGTGCTCAACACCCAGCGCCGGTTCGCCGCGGCCGCCTTCGCCCCGGTGGCCAACAACCTCGTGATGTTCGGCGTGCTGCTCGTGGCCAACGCCATGATCGCCCAGTCCACGAGCGGGCCCGCCCTCACCGTCACCGACGTGCAGACCAACACGGCGCTGTTGCTCGTGCTGGGCCTCGGCACGACCGCCGGCATCGCCGCGATGGTCGTGGTGCTCGCGCCAGCCATCTGGCGAGCAGGCATCCGGCTGCGGTGGCGGTTCGACTGGCGCAACCCGTCGGTGGTGAAGGTGGCCCGGCTGTCGGGCTGGACCCTCGGCTACGTGCTGTCGAACCAGGTCGCCCTCTTCGCCCTGACCGCCTTCGCCTGGGGCTCGCGCGACCGCCAGGCCGTGTCGGCGTGGAACTACGCGTACCAGTTCTTCCAGCTGCCCTACGGCGTGTTCACCGTGTCGGTCATGACCGCGTTCACGCCCGAACTTGCGAGCCTGCACGACCGCGACGCTCGGCGCGGGTTCAACGAGCGGTTCCTCCTGGGCCTGCGCCTGGTGCTGCTGGTGCTGCTGCCGGCCACGGTCGTGTTCCTGGTGCTCGCCCGCCCCATCGTCTCGGTCATGCTCGAGCACGGCAAGCTCGGCGCCGAAGACGCCGCGGTCACCGCCGGCACCGTCGCCGCACTGGCGCTGGGCATGGTCGGCTTCTCGATCTACCTCTACGTGCTGCGGGCGTTCTACGCCCGCAAGGACACCAAGACGCCGTTCGTCATCAACGTCTTCGAGAACATCCTCACGGTGATCGTCGCGGTGCCGTTGATCCACGCCTTCGGCGTCGCCGGCCTCGGCCTGGCCTGGTCGATCGGCTACACGGTGAGCGCGGCGATCGCGTTCGTGGTCCTGCACCGCCGCATCGGTCCCTTCGGGCTGCGCATGGCGGTGGGCACCACCGCGCCCGTCGCCCGCATGGTGGCCGCAACGGCCGCGATGGCCGTCGTCGTGGTCGCCGTGGCCAAGGTGTTCCCGCTGAGCGGGTGGGGTGCGCTCGGGACGTTGCTCGTCGGCACGGGCGCCGGCGCCGGCGCCTACCTCGGACTGCTGTACCTCTGGCGCGTGCCCGAGATCCACGAGATCCGCCGCCTGGTGCTGCGCCGCTGAAGCCCGCATGTCCGGT
>JBBQHT010000276.1:0-6180 GCA_038324235.1 Acidimicrobiales bacterium | reverse complement strand
CACGAAGGGGCGATCCACGGATCGGTGGCCAACTGGTTGTCGCTGCGCGCCGGCATGTCCGCGGCCGAGGCCAAGCAGGTGTGCCGGGTGGCGCGGCGGCTCGCCGGTCTCCCCCAGCTCGACGGGGCGTTCCGCGCCGGGCGGTTGTCGCTCGACACCACCGATGTGCTGCTCAAGGTCGCGACCCCGGCCAACGAGCAGCTCGTGCTGGACGCCGCCGGCGCGGCGACCGGGGCGCAGCTCCGCAAGATCATCGCCACGTTCCGGCGGGTCCGCGAAGCCCACCATCGCGAGCCGGACCGGCACGAAGAGGTGGCGTACGGCGCCGACGACGCGATGTGGTCGCTCACCGCGCGACTGCAACCCACCCGCGGCGCCGAGCTCGAAGCCGCGCTCCGGGCTGCACGCGAGGACATCTACCGGTCGATCCGACGCCCCAGCTCGGCTCCGCTCCGCCCCGGCGAGGCGCCGCCCGTGAGCACCGCAGATGCACTGGTGCAGCTGGCCCAGTCCTACCTCGAGTCCACGATCACCGCGACCGGGCAGCTCCCCGAGCGGTTCCAGACCATCGTGCACGTCGATCTCGACCGCGCCGCCGTGCTTACCACCAGCGCCGGCGACGGTGACATTCGCGAATTTCGCGGCGGGGCGGCACGAGCCGGCGATGCCAGGACCGACACCGACACTGCGACCAAGGCCGCCGCCCCAGGTGGCGCCGAGGCGGGGATCTGGCCGCCCGGCGGATCGATCGACCCCGACGGCCAAGCCCGCGATCCCGAGGAGCCGGCTCACAACCCGGCCCGTGCGCCAGACCCCCCGGTCGACGGCCATGACGAGAATCGCGAAAACCGCGCCGGAGGCGACCGAGCTCGGGCCGAGGATCGAGCCGTTCGCCAACGCCTCACGGTCACCAACCCCGACGACATCGCCCACCTGCGCGGCATGGGTGCCCTGGATGGACCGTCGCTCAACCAGATCCTCTGCAACTCCCTGCTCACGATCGTCGGTACCCGCAACGGCGTCGCCGTCTCGGCCACCTCGCCCACCCGCCTCGCCACCCCGGCCCAACGCCGCGCCCTGTTCGCGATGCACCGCACCTGCCAGTTCCCGGGCTGCGGCCGCACCGCGTACCTCGAGGCCCACCACGTCATCGCCCACCACCCCACCAGCGGTCCGACGGCGCTGTGGAACCTGGCCCTGTTGTGCTCGGCCTGCCACACCCGCCTGCACCGACCCGGCTGGTCGGCGGCCCTGACCGACGACCACACCCTCCAGGTCTGGCAGCCCAACGGCCGGCTCGTGCCCGCCGCCGCCCTCCGCACCGAGCGCGAGTCCGAGGCCGAGACCGAGACCGAGACCGACACAGGCGCCGCGGGGACCGCCGCGAACGTCGCGAGTTCCGCGGACGCCATCGACAGTGCCGGCCGGCTCCACGGCACCGGCGACCGCCTCACCGCCTTCGGCCTCGACGTGTACCTCCACGCCTGGCTCGAGGCCACCGCCGCTTGACCGGCACGCGGCGCGCGGGCTCGTTGGACCAAACTGGCGGCATGACTGCCACTTCCTCCCCCGCCGGCACGGTGCCGGCCGAACGACACGGCCCCCTGCTGCTGCTGCAACTCGACGACGGCAAGGCCAACGTCTTCACCCACGGGGTGATCGAGGCGCTCCATGCGCACCTGTCCGAGGTCGAGCACGATCCCGACGTCGCGGCCGTCGTCATCGCCGGCCGGGCCGGCCAGTTCAGTGGGGGCTTCGACCTCAAGGAGTTCGGCAAGGGCGCCGACGCCACCCGTGACCTCGTCATCGCCGGAGGGCAGCTGTGCAACCGGCTGCTCGTCTACCCGAAGGTCACCGTCACGGCGGTCACCGGCAACGCCATCGCCGCCGGCGCCATCCTCACCCTGGCGTGCGACTGGAACGTCGGCACCGAGGGCGCGTTCAAGATGGGGCTGCCCGAGACGGCGATCGGCATGGCCCTACCTGTGTTCGCCTACGAGCTGGCGCGGGCGCGCCTCCTGCCCTCGTTCTTCACCCGGGCCACGACGCTCGGCGAGCTGTTCGACCCGACCACCGCGCGGGCCGCGGGCTACCTCGACGAGCTGGCGGCGCCCGGCGCCACGATCGATGCGGCGCTCGCGCAGGCGCATCGCCTCGCAGCGTTGCACATCGGCGCGATGGCGCTGACGAAGCAGAAGGTCCGCGCCAGCCTGCACGAGCTGATCGCGACCACCGTCGTCGACGACGTCACCTCGATGACCACAGGATTGGGCGCATGACCACCGGCATCCTGCCCGTCGACGTCGCCGTCGTCGGCGAAGACCCGCTGTGGGTCGCCACCACCATGAACGTCGCCTCGCACCGCATCGAGGGCGTCTACGTACGCGAGTACGCCGCGGTCCTCCAGGCCCTCGATCACCTCGTGGCCGGTCACCCGGCGGTGCTGGTGTTCGCCCCGGACGCCCTCGACGACGTGCTCGACCACCTGGCGACCGTCACGCAGGGCCGCCCCGAGCTGCGCCTGGTGTTCACCACCAACGAGGACTCGGCCGACGCCGCGGCGCGCCTGCTGGCCGAGACCGGCCGGGTGGCGTTGGCGGAGGAGGATCCGGCGGTCGGCGACGCGATCGTGCGTCTCCTGGGTGAGACCCGAGAGGCCGCCACCCGCCTCGGGCTGATGGATCCGTACGGGACCGGGGCCGCGGCGCAAGCCGAGGCCGACGCGCTGATCGTCGGGCCCGACGAGAGCATGCGCATCGTCGCGGTCTGCTCGGGCAAGGGCGGCACCGGCACCACCTCGGTCGCACTGAACCTGGCCGCCGCGCTCGCTGCCGAATCCGGATCCCGGGTGACCGTCGTCGATGCGCACGGGGTCATGGGCGACGTCGGCCTGCTGCTCGGGCTCCCCAAGCCCGACCACGGCCGGCTCGACGACATCGACATCGACGTCGACTCGATCTCGCGCTACACGGTCGTGCACGACCCGAGCGAACTGCGCATCGTGGCCCTGCCCCACGACGAGACGCTGCTCGAGACCCTGCGCGTGCGCGACCTGCTCGAGCTGCTCATCGCCCTCGGGCCCCACACCGACATCACGGTGATCGACGCGCCGCTCGGCCTCCTGGTGGCCTCGGACCTGGTGACCTTCGCCAACGCGATCCTGCTGGTGTCGACCACGCAGCTCCCGAGCCTGAAGAACACCCGCATCGCCGCAGACGCCATCGGACGCGAAGCCCCCCTGCACCTCGTGCTCAACGCCACGATCCCGAAGGCGGCCGACCCGGGTCGCGCGCAGGTGGAACGGTTCGTGCAGGTCGCGCTGCTCGGCGACCTGCCCTTCGACGACCACATCGCGACCGGCGCGGCGTCCGCGCCGGCCGCGGTCCTGTCGGCCTCGTCGTCGAAGTTCACCAAACGCGTCAGCGAGATCGCCGAGCACCTCCTCGAGCACAGCCTGGCCTGAGCTCGGTGCGCCGCGCTCATTCAGACGCGCCTGATCATCCCGGGTTCGTCGGGGCGGTAGGAAGATCCCGACCACGGGCGGGCCAGGACCGCGGCGACGGCGTCGACCGCCAGCCGATCCCGCTCGTCCCATGCGCCGCCCACGCGCACGAACGCGGCGCCCCTGCGGGTCAGCTCCTCGACGAAGCGCCCGGTCATCCACTCCCGCTCGCCGGCACCGTCGCGGAGCCCGTCGTCCACCCAGGGCACATCGGGTTCGGTGAGCAGGTACAGGTCGACGGGGCGCACGAGCCCGTCGAGCGCGGGGAGGCGGCGACGGTCGACGTAGCGCTCGTGCCAGATCCCGGTCGCGAGGACGTCTGTGTCGCAGATGAGGACCCGGTTGGCTGCGAGCGCCGCCGCGTCCTCCATCGCCGTCTGCTCGCGGGCGATGTGGACGAACTCGGCCGACGTCCACGGATCGATCAGGCCCCGCACCTCGCTGTAGGTGCGGCCGTACTCCGGAACCCAGACCGTCGAGAACCGGGTCGCCAACATCGCCGCCAGCGTGGTCTTGCCGGTGGACTCCGCCCCGACCACCACGACCCGCCGCACGAACCAGGCGCGCACCTCGGGATCGAGGAACGCCCAGGCCGCGAACGGGTCCTCCCGCACGAGCGATCCCGACACGGGAACGGCGGTCCGGTCCGGATCGACGATGACGGGCTCGCTGCCCAGCCGGCGGGCCAACTCGACGCCGTAGTCATCCGAGCTGAACACCAGGGTGGGCGGACCCCGGGTACCGCCGGGGTCGTACGCCACACGGGTCGCCTCGGCCCAGTAGGCCCACGCGGCGTCGTCGGTGAAGTCCACCCGATGGTCATCCACGACGCCGACGATCCGGACGTCGGGATGGCGGGACCGCAGCCACCGCTCGCGCACGGCGAGCGCGATGGGTTCGTCCGATCGGGCGAACACCACCACCGTCAAGTCGTCGCAGCGCTGCCGGGCGGTGTCGATCAGGGCCGAGTGGCCCCGGTGCAACGGCAGGAACTTGCCGATGAGCAACCCGGTCGTGGCGCGCGCCGGCGCGTCGCCCCGGGCGGTCACCGATCGACCGCCGGCACCGGCTCGATGATCGTGGCCGGCGAGTCCGCCCCCGTCGACGCCAGCATCGACCGGCGCCAGTCCACCCACCCCCATACCGACAGGCCGATGTACAGCGGCTGGAGCGCCGCGAGGAGCGGGAGGTCCTTGGCGAGGTAGATCGCGACGTACGGCACGTTGACGAGCAGGATCCAGACCGGCCAGTTGGCCAGGTACTTGCGCGTCAAGAGGTACTGCGCCAGCAGGCTCGCGGCGGCCGGGAGGGCATCGGCCCAGGCCACATCGCTGTCCGTGAAGTGCACGAGCGCGGCGACGATCGCGGCGTACGCCGCGACGGTGGCGACGACCAGCATGACCGCCTCCCGCCACGGCGTGCGCGTGACCGCCAGGGCGTTGCGCCGCTCCGGGTTGCCGTAGAGCCAGTGCCACCAGCCGTACACGCCCAACACGATGAAGAACACCTGCAAGCCAGCGTCGGCGTAGAGCTTGGCGGGGATGGCCGCCACGAAGAGGGCCGCGCTGTTGGCGATGCCGATCGGCCAGTTGAGCAGGTGTTGTCGGATGGTCAACCCCACCGCCAGGACGCCGGTGACGAAGACCAGCCATCCGAGCCAGTCCATGGAACCCCCCATCGTGCCTGACTTCGTTTGCGGACAGGTGCCAGATACCATGGCGCTTCCCCGTCGGCCGGCGAAACCCCCCTGGCCTTGCCGCGCCGCGGTGGTCGCGGGCGGCGCCACGACGACTGCCACCGCGTACGACGAGAAGAACCTGGAGTGAGGGATTGGATCCCACAGCAGACAGCGCCAGCACCAACGACGATGCCGCCGATGCACCACAGGTCGCAGGCACCTACCGCGGCGAGGCGTACCTCAACACGGGCGAGACCCCCGTGCACGAGCTCTTCGCCGCGGCGGCGGCATCAGCCGGGGTGAAGGTCGGGCCGACCCCCCCGCCCGTCGGTGAGGACGACCCGATCGCCCCGGGAACCGATCCCGTGGGCGCGGGACCCGCCACCGATGCCGAGCCCCGCACGGAGGCCGGTCCCGCCGACACCGAGCCCGCCGACACCGCACGCGCCGACCGCGAACCCGGCGATGCCGAACCCGCGACCGACGGAGGCGACCCCGCCCGCCAAGGGGGCCGCATCCGGGGGTTCTGCCGACATCGGCCCAAGACCGCGATCGCGATCGGGATCGTCATGGTCCTGATGATCCCGGTGCTCGGCACGTACATCGCCGCGCTGCGCAAGCCGGGTACCGAGTCCCTCCAGGCCCGCACGGCCGAGTGGGCACGGGACATGAAGCTCGGCTTCGCCGTGGACTGGGCCGAGCAACGCCAGTTCGCCACCGACCAGTTCCAGCAGGGCGGCAAGCCCGACGAGAACGCGTTCGCTCCGGTCGAGACCGACGGCGCCAAGCCCACCGAACCCGGCACGGCAGGCGGC
Source organism: Acidimicrobiales bacterium (assembly GCA_038324235.1). Taxonomy (GTDB): domain Bacteria; phylum Actinomycetota; class Acidimicrobiia; order Acidimicrobiales; family Acidimicrobilacustridaceae; genus JBBQHT01. The sequence goes on along the minus strand of JBBQHT010000276.1, from coordinate 185 downwards.
GTGTCCACGACGACGGCGGGCGTGCCCCACACGCCACCCCCGGTGCGCATGGCCAGCCCCGTCGAACCGCCTGCGCCCGGGGAGGGCGAGTGGACGGGGGTGGGCCCCCTCGTGTCCGGGATGCCCGCCGCCTACATCACGAAGGTTCGACCCGACTCGACCCACACCTCCCTCACCGTGTTCGT
>JBBQHT010000275.1:0-6211 GCA_038324235.1 Acidimicrobiales bacterium | reverse complement strand
CTGGAGCGACGAGTGGCAGGCCCGGGTGCAGATGGCCATCAACGACCACGGCAAGGAGCGCACGGTCGCCGAGATGGAGCACCAGCGCATCGGCGACTTCTCGGAGTTCAAGGCCTATCAGCGCACCGTGTTCGAGCGCACCGAGGCGTACCTCGCGGAGATGGACCCAGCCGACTTCACCCGGGTTGTCATCCCCCGGCCGTTCCCCCCGCAGGTCGCCAACACCTACAGCGCCCGGGTGGCGGGGCCCGAGGGTGTCACGGTGCTCGACGGCTTCGAGTGCTGGCTCTACCAGCACGGCCTGCGCCACATGGGCGAGATCGAGCTGGCGCGCGGCCTGGTCGGCCTCGGGGGCATGACGAGCTGACGCTGATCAGCTCACGTGATCAGCCTGATCAGGTGAAGATGATCTGGCCGCCGGCGGCCTTCTCGTAGAACTCGCCGACCGTGATGATCTCGTCGATCTGCTCGACGAAGTCGTCCTTCTCGAACCCGAACATGTCGACCGAGGCCTTGCAGGCGTACATGCCCGCACCGGTGTCGGCGATCATCTCGACGAACTCGTGGATGGGTGGGATATCGAGATCGCCCATCTTCTTCTCCATCATGTGCGTCGCGATCGCCGACATGCCGGGGAGGCCGCCGACGAGGGTGGCCATGTGCATGCCGGGGTTGCCGACCGTGGCCACCTTGATGTGATCGACGCGCTTCGCGTGGATCGCGTCGAGGCCGAAGAACGTGAAGAAGAGGTTCGCGTCGATGCCCTCGGCGCGCGCGCCGTTGGCCATGATCAACCCGGGGTAGATCCCCTCGAGGGATCCCTTCGAGATGATGATCGAGACCTTCTCGATGGTGTCGCCCATCGTGGTTCCTTTCGTCGGGTGTGCGGTGGCCCAGATGGGCTGCCGTCAGGATCAGATGCAGCCGCGGGGCTTGGGGATGCCGGCGATCTTGGCGGCCATCTTGGCGGGGCCCTTCGGGAAGAGCTGGTAGAGCTCCTTGACGGTCACGCCGGAGGTCTTGCCGAGGACGCGCACGGTGGGGCCCGTGCCCTTCTCGAAGTACTCGCTGCGCATGAAGTGGATGACCTGCCAGTGCTTGTCGGTCAGCTCCTCGATCCCGTCTTCGCGGGCGAGGGTGACCGCCATGGCTTCGGTCCACTGGGTCGGGTCCTCGAAGAACCCTTCGTCGTTCAGGGTGACGGCAACGCCGTCGAGGGTGGCGGTGGTCATGGTCAGACTCCCGAGGTGGTGGTGGCTGGATCGTGGGGGGCCGCGAGGTGCTTGCCGGCCCTGGGCATCGCGGGGGTGACCCCGGGGATGTCACGGCCCGGCAGCAGCGCGTGCCAGTAGAACCACTGGAACATGAGCTTGCCGAGGTGGTTCAGGTGCGACTCCTTCAGCAGCGGCATGCCGACCGTGGCGGGGAAGTGCCCCGGCACCGGCTCGGTGTCGTAGTTGAAGTCGATGAGCATGGCCTTGTGGAAGCCGGTCTCGATGAAGCAGTTGGCGTGGCCGTCGTAGGTGGCGTCGAGCGGTTCGCCGACGAGGAACCGGCGGATGTTCTCGACGAGGACCTCGCCCTCGAAGTGGGTGACCGAGCCGGCCTTGGAGATCGGCAGGTTGGCGGCGTCGCCGATGGCGAAGATGTTCGGGGCGACCTTGGACTGCAGCGTGGCGGGATCGGTCAGCACGAAGTCGAGCTCGTCGCCGAGCCCGGGTGAGCTCCCGACGAAGGCCGCGCCGCTGTGGACGGGGATGACCACGGCCAGGTCGAAGGGCACCTCGCGCTCGTCGTAGCCCACGAGCCGGCCGCCGGCGCCGTCGACCTCACCGGTGTTGAACTCGGTGACCAGCTCGATGTTGCGCTCGTCGAGCATGCCGGCGAGCGTCTGGGCCGCGATGGGCTTGGTGAACGCACCGTCGAGCGGCGTGACGTAGGTGATCTGGACGTTGTCGCGGATCCCTCGGTCGTGGAAGTACCAGTCGGCCAGGAAGCAGAACTCGAGCGGCGCCACGGGGCACTTGATGGGGAGATCGATCACGTTCACCACGAGATGACCGTGGTCGAAGCCGGCCAGGGCGGTCTCGAGCGCAGCGGCACCGTCGAGGTCGTAGAAGGTGAAGACCTTCTCGTTCCACCCGGGACCGGTGAGGCCTTCGGTCTCCTCGGGCACCAGCCGCGAACCGGTGGCGACCACCAGCACGTCGTAGCGCAGGATCGCCCCGTCGGCGAGCCGCACGGACTGCGCCTCGATGTCGACCTGCTCGATCGCGGACTGGTGGTACTCGATGCCGCCGTGGAGCTGCTTGCCGCGTGGCCGCACGATGTCTTCGGGTTGGGTGAGCCCGAACGGGACGAACAGCAGACCGGGCTGGTAGATGTGCCGGTCGTTGTCGTCGACGACGGTGATCGTCGCATCCGGCACGGCCTTGCGCAGGCGGTTCGCGGTGAGGGTGCCGCCGGTACCGGCGCCGAGGATGACGATGTGTGCGGCCATGGGGTTCCCTTCGTCCCGATCTGGGCACGGTGCCTCGGGGCACTTCCCACCGTAGGAAACGTCATGGGCACCTGTAACGGGACCTTGGACCCTTTCTCACCGGCCAGGTGACGTTTTGATGCAGCCGGCCGACATCCCCGCATCGAAACGGGAAGCGGTCACGGCCGAGAGGGGTCCGGTACCCTCGGGCGATGGCTGACGGGGGACGACCAGCGACATGGACGCGCCGCGGGTTCCTGGCCGGGACGCTCGGGGGCGCGGCCGGCCTGGCCGTTGCATGCTCGACTTCGTCCACCTCCTCCACCTCCTCCACCTCCTCCACCTCGTCGACCCCGGCGGGATCATCGACCTTGGCGGGATCATCGGTCGGGACCGTGGGCTCGATCGCGGCCCGTCCCGACCCGGGCGCGCCGCGCCGCGTCGTCGTGGTGGGCGCGGGCTTCGCCGGGCTGACCGCGGCTCTGGATCTGCGTGACGCCGGCTGGGAGGTCGTGGTGCTGGAGGCCCGGGACCGCGTCGGGGGCCGCGTGCACACGCTCAGCGAACCATTCAGCGATGGGCTGCACGCCGAGGGCGGGGGCGAGTCGATCGATGACGACCACGACCGCATCCAGGCCCTCGTCGCCCGCTACGGACTCCAGACCGAACGCCGGCCGGCCGCCAACCGGCTCGACGGCGTGGTCTACGACGACGGCCAGCGGGTGCGCACGCGCGACTTCGCGGCACGCGCCAACGGGTCGGTCGGGCTGGAGTACGTCAGCTACGGCGCGGCGCTCGACAAGCTCGCCGCCGGCATCGATCCCGATCACCCCGAGCAGGCGGTCAACGCGGCGGAGCTCGATCAGCGGACCCTTGCGTCGTTCATCGCCGACCTGCACCTGTCGCCGAACGCCGATCTCCTCGTGCGCAGCGACGCGCGGGGCGAGTTCAACGCGGAGCCCACCGAGGTCTCGCTCCTGTTCGCGGCCCAGCAGGCCGCCGTCGCGGCCGACGTCCCCGACAGCGCGATCGAGGCGATGCGGATCACGGGCGGGAACTCCCGCCTGCTCGAGGCGATGGCCGCCGACCTCGGTGCCGCGGTCGTGCTGCACGCGCCGGTGACGCGCATCGAGCACGGCACTGACGGCGTGCGGGTCGTGAGCGCGTCGCGCACGGTCGACGCCGCCCACGTGATCCTGGCCCTGCCCATGCCGCCGTTGCGATCGGTCGAGTTCAGCCCCGCGCCACCACCGGCCGTCGTCGCCATGGTGGCGGGCCTGGACCTGGGCACCGCGGCCAAGGTCGCGACGCAGTACCAGCGCCGGTTCTGGGAGGACCAGGGCAGCACCGGCTTCACCGTCACGAGCCTGCCGTTCGGGGTGGCCTGGGCCGCGACCGACTCCTACGCGTCCACGGGCGGCATCCTGTCGCAGTTCATCACTGGCCAGGCCGCCCGCGACGCCGCGGCCCTCGACGACGCGACCCGGGTGCGGACCTTCCAGGACCAGCTCGACACGGTGTACCCCGAAGGCGTGCCGCTGCGGACGGACCACGACGCGACGGTCGCGTGGGCCAACGAGCCGTTCACCGGCGGAGGCTACGGCGTGTACCACCCGGGCCAGGTGGTGCCGTTCTGGCCGGTGCTGCGCGAGGGGTTCGGACCGGTCCGCTTCGCCGGGGAGCACACCGAGTCACTGGCGGGGTACATGGAGAGCGCGGTGCGCAGCGGCCACCGGGTCGCCGATGAGCTCGGCGTCCCGCCCCCCGCGTGAGCGACGGCGGCACGCGGCCTCACATGGAGCGGGCGTCCGAGGGCGGTCAGGTGGCGGGTCAGGCGTCGGCGTCGTCGCGGCGCCGCCCGGCCGGTTTGCGGGAGTACATCGCCGCGTCCGCGGCGGACAGCAGCGCGTCGACGTCGGCCTCGGGCGCGGCGGCCCGGCTCATGCCGATCGACACGCCGACCCGGGCCGCGATGTCGTCGATCAGCACCGGCGCCGTGAGCTCGTTCGTGAGTCGGGCGACGAGCGCGGCCACCATCGCCGGCGTCTGGTCCTCGGCGAGCAGGACGGTGAACTCGTCGCCGCCGTAGCGGGCGACGATGTCGGTGTCGCTGATGCACTGCTGCAGGCGGCCGGCGATCTGCTGCAGGACGAGGTCACCGATGGCGTGGCCGTGGGAGTCGTTGACGGCCTTGAAGCCGTCGAGGTCGCAGAACAGCACGACGAGGTCGCCGGCGTCGGGCCGGTCGCGCCGGTCGGCGATCGCGGTGGCGACCGCGTCGACGAACGCCCGTCGGCTCGAGAGGCCGGTCAGCTGGTCGTGGGTGACGGCGTGGGAGAGCCGCTCGTTGCGCTCCTCGAGCATGCGTTGCATGCGGACGAGCTCTTCGACGTCGCGGGCCGACACGATGACGCCACCGATGAGCTGGTCCGCGATCTGGTTGGTGCCGTGCAGCTCCACCGTGAGGCTCGGCGTGGTGCGCCCGGCCAGGCGCACCTGGACCCGGCTGGTGGCGCCGTCACCGCTGCGCACCAGCTGGTCGAACCATGCGGACGCGGCGTCGCGATCGTCCGGCTCGACGATCGCGGTCCACGGCGCCCCGATGACCCGATCCGAGTCGTGGCCGGTGAGCGCGGTGAGCCGGCGGTTGGCGTAGGCGAGCTGACCGTCGGGGTCGAGCAGCAGGACGATGTCGGTGGTCCGATCCACCATCGAGCGCAGGCGGGCCGGGCTGTCGGCCAGCGCGGATTGGTGCGAGAGGTCGCGTGCGGTGATGACCATCGCGCCGACCTCGGGGTCGTCCAGCATGCTGACGCCGACGATCTCGTACGCCCGCCACGTGCCGTCCGCGTCCCGCGCCCGGCCCTGCACGATCAGCCCCGGCTCCTCCGGGTGGGCTGAGCGCTTCTCCCAGGACGACAACATGTAACCCACGTCGTCAGGGTGGATGAAGTCGAAGACGTTCGACCCGATGATCTGCTCGGGGCGGTAGCCCATGACCCGGCTGGCCGTCTGGTTCATCCACACCACCTGCGCGCCCTCGTCCATCACGAACACGAGCTCAGGGAGCTGGTCGAGCAGCGCCAGACGGGCACGGTCGCCGAACGGCTCGGTCTGCTCCGGAGGACCCATGGCGAGCAGTATCGCCTCAGGCGCGCCAGAACGTGGCGATTGCCGCGGCGTCCCGGTCGGCCTGCTGGTCGCCGCGCTCGAGCGCGTCGGGCACCGCGGCGGGGTTCATCAGATCGGTGAGCTCGAACGACTCGGGGCCGACGGCGTGCACCTCGGTGCCGCTCTCGCGGAGCTGGCCGAGCTCGGCGGCGGCCGCATCGGTCGAGGTGGTCATGCCGGCCTCGTGGGTGGCCGTTCCCCCCACGAGCGAGATGACGAGGGCCCGCGTGGCTCCGGCGACCCGATCGCAATGCGTGCCCGAGCCGCTCACGCCGCCGTCCATGCAGCGGCGGTCGTGGATCAGCTGCGGCTCGAACAGACCGGGCACCGATGCGCTGGCCGCGGCGGCGTGGGGCACGGTGATCCCGTGCTTCTCGGTGATGATCAGCCGCTCGCCGGTGTAGGTGTCGACGGTGGTGCTCTGCAGGGCGGGCGAGCCCCACCCGCGCACGCCGGTCACCGTCCCGACGCTGCGCCTCATGTTCTTGGCCGGCCCCGCGTGGGCGGCGAGGGCGGCGTGGCCGATGGCCGCGATGGTGGCCGGCTCGGCGTCGGTCGCCT